>JAHECL010000208.1 GCA_024641745.1 Gemmatimonadota bacterium
GCTGCACCTGGCGCGCTGCGGCGAGTGCCGCGCGGCGGTCGTCGAGGCGACGGCGATCCTGCGGCCCGCCCGGCGGGCGCGACTGCCGGTGTTCGCGTCGATCGCCGCGGCGGCGGCGGCGGCCGTGCTGTTCTTCACCGTGTGGCCGCAGGCTGGCCCTTCCCCCGTCCCGCCTGCCTCGCATCGAGACGCACCGGCGGCGAGCGTTGCACCCGCGGCGATTGCGCCGGCCGGCCCATCGGACGAGGTCCGGGAGTTCGTCTGGTCCCGGGCGGCCGGTGCCGAGCGGTACCGGCTGACGCTCTTCGACGCAGAGGGGGCCGTCCTCTGGAAGGTGGCCACCACCGATACCCTCCTGCGGCTGCCGGCATTCGTGCCGCTCTACCCCGGGCGGCAGTACCTCTGGAAGGTCGAGTCCCGGTCCGGGTGGGATACGTGGGAATCCTCCGCGCTCACGCCCTTCGAGATCGGAGGCCAGGACACCTCCAGATCCGACCGGACATCCATCGAATGATGGCCGCGCCGCTGCTCCTCACGATGACGCTCGCCGCCGCCCTCGCCCAGGACACCTCGCGGGCGGAGACGATCGTTGCGCTGGCGGGGACCGGACCGCAGGCCTCGCTCGTGGAGCAGGTTCGGCGTCACCCGGATGCGGCGCGCGAGGCGCTGCACGACCTCCTCAGCCGGTCGGTGCCGGGGCCCGGGGCCCGGACAGTATCGGCCGGCCCGGCCGCCAGCACCGGAATCGTCGCCGCCGAGCGAGTCGCCCAGGCGTTCTTCGATGTCTGGGCCGACGGCTTTCTCCTCCAGGAAGTGCACCGCTTTGCCGCGTGGTCGGTGACCGACCGCCGGGTGAAGCTGGCGGCCGACAGCCTGCGCCTGGCCGGAAATGAGGCCTACGCCCGGGAGGGTGTGTCCGCCGCCATGCACGCCTGGAGGACGAGTCTCGCCTATTCGCGATCGGTGGGCGACGCCGCCGGGGCCGCCAGGTCGCTCGGCAACATCGGCGCGGGGTTCCTGGCCGAAGGCGACGCCGACAGCGCCAGGGCCTACTTCGCCCACTCGTATGCCCAGGCCGCTGCGGTCGGGGACCTGCGCACCGCCGCGAGCGCCGTCACCAATGTCGCGAATCTCGACTACGACGCCGGTGACCTGCCCGGCGCCGCAGAGCGGTACGCGCAGGCGGTGGATCTCCTCGAGCGGACCGGCGAGTACCGCTTCCTTTCCGCAGCCCAGCACAACCTCGCCCTCGTCTCCCTGGCGATGGGCAATCGCGAGGGGGCGCGCGTCGCGCTCACCCACAGCATCGAGCTGAGCCGCCTCCACGGATATCGGGAGGACGAGGCGGAGGGGCTGTCCAGCCTGGCGGATGTCGCCCGGGCGGAAGGCCGCTACCAGGAGGCAGGCGACCTGCTCGACCGCGCCCTCGCGCTGAGTCGCGAGAGCGGCAACCAGCTCATCGCCGCCGGCGCCCGCCACAGCATGGGGCTCCTGTCCGCCGACCGGGGAGACTATCCCCGGGCGCTGGGCCTGCTGCGAGAAGCACAGGCCCGGTATGTCGCGCTGGGACATCTCGCCGAGGCGATCGACGTCCAGGAAGACCTGGCCCGGGTGCTGGTGGCCGCCGGCGACCTGCAGGGAGGAATCCGGGTGCTGCAGGCGGCCACGCGGGTCGCCGATTCGGCCGGACTCGGACCCGTCCGCTCCGCCGACCTGGAACTGGCCGCCGCCGACATCAACACCGCACTCAACCAGTATCCCAGGGCCCTCGAGCTCTTTCGGCAGGCGGGGACATCATATCGGGCGGCGCATGACGAGGCAGGCCAGGCCGCCGCACTGGAGGGCGAGGGCTACCTCGCCCTTATCCGCGGAGAGGCGACGGATGCCGTGGCGCTTCTGGAGCGATCGCTGGCGATGCAGGCCCGCATGGGAAATATCGGGCTTCGCGGCTCCGCGGTGACCCGGCTCTATCTTGCCGCCGCACAGGAAGACGCCGGCGATGTCGGCGCCGCGCGCCAGACGCTCACCCAGTCCAGGCGGGCGCTCGCCTCCCTTGACGACGCCGTCGGGGAGGCCGCGGTGCTCGCGACGCTCGGAGCCCTCGAGGCGCGCGCCGGCGCCGCCTCCACCGCCGATTCACTCTATCGCGCCGGGCTCGCACTCCTGGGCACCGCCCCGGCGCCGGAGGTGACGTGGCGGCTGCATGCGGGCCGGGCGGGCGTCCTCGAGGGATTCGGCGACCTGGACGGGGCCGCGCGCGAACTCCGGCTGGCCATCGAGGCGTTCGAGGGGTCCGCCGAGACCCTGGTCCTGGTCGACCAGCGGACCGCCTTCCGTGCCAACAAGATCGGTGTCTACCGCCAGCTCTCCGGCGTCGAGCTTCGCCGCGGCAACGTCGTCGCGGCCTTTCAGGCCAGCGAGCGGGCCCGCGGGCAGCAGTCCTTCGCCTCCATCGGCCGGGGCCGGATCGCCGCGCCGCCCCTGGTGCCTCGCGACCTGCTCGAGCGGGAACAGGACGCGCGGCAGCGCATCGCAGGCCTGACCCGCCAGCTTCGCGACCCGCGGGAGGCCCGGCTGGAGCTCCGCGAACCCGGCGGCGCGGTCCGCTCACCCGCGGCGGCCCGCGCCGAGCTCGCTTCCGCCCAGACCGCGTATGCCGAGCTCCGCCGCGAGATACGCACCGCCGCTCCGGACTACGCCGCGCTGGTGGACCCCGTGCCGGTCCTTCCCGGAGCGATCGCCGCCCGGCTGCAGCCCGGGCAGGCGCTGGTCGAGTACCTGGTGGACGATTCGGTCACGCGCGTGTTTGTCGTGACCAGGGACACCGTGGCGGCGATGACGCTCGACATCGGGGGCGGCAGGCTCGGGGAACTGGTGGACTTCGCGCGGGGCACCATCGCCCGCGGCGGCCGCGCGGACTCCGGTCAACTCTGGCGCAC
>JAHECL010000209.1 GCA_024641745.1 Gemmatimonadota bacterium
GTCCTGGTCGACGGCTTCTTCCATGGCGACCCGCACCCCGGCAACATCTTCGTCGAGCCAGACACCGGGCGGATCACGTTCCTCGACTTCGGACTCGTCGGCCGGCTCACCCAGAACCAGCGCATGGATCTCCTTGACCTGATCAACGGGCTGCAGCTGCGGGACTCGTCCGCGGTCGCCAGGGCGCTCCAGGCCCTGGGCAAGACCGGACCCGACTTCGACGAGCGCGGGTTTGCGGAGGCGGTTGACCGGATCGTCCGCCAGTACCTTGTCTATGGCGAGGGCGACGGGATCGGGGACGCGATGTCCGCGGTCATGGGCGCCGCGTACGGCAATGGCCTGCGGCTGAACAACGACCTCACGCTCGCGATGAAGGCCGTCATCCAGGCGCAGGAGACGGCGTCGATCCTCGACCCCTCGATCGACATCGGCAAGGCGGCGATGGAGGAGGCGCGGGACGCGCTGCTCGCGGGCCTGACGATCGACAACGTCGAGAAGGCCGCCACCGCCACGGGCCTCCGCGTCGGCAAGGAGCTGGTCCGTCGTCTGCCCAGCCTGGAAGCGGCAGCCTTCATGTGGATCGACCAGTTTGGCAAGGGCAAGCTCACGGTGGCGATCGACACGAGCGACCTCGATTCCCAGTTCCGGCAGCTGGACGACACGGGACGGCGGCTCACGGTTGGGCTGCTCACCGTCGGCCAGCTGATCGGCACAGCGATTCTCGCCGTCGTCCTGCTCCAGCCGGCAATTGCCGAGACGGCGGGTCCGCTGGCCTCGATCGCGGTCCTTGCCTTCTTCGGGGTGCTCGTCTACAGCCTCGTTGTCGTCTACCGAGTCAGCCGCCGGCCGGAAGATGACGAGAGACGCTGAGCTGGCAGGCGCCGATCGACACCGGGGCAGTCGGGGTGGCCGGGAGGAACCCGATCGCATGACCACCGTATTCCAGGGCTTCCGCCCCGAGGCTCTCGACTTCCTCGTGGAGCTGGCCCTCAACAATGACCGATCCTGGTTCGGCCCCCGCAAGGCCGCCTACGAGGCGCTACTCAAGCGACCCCTCGAGCAGCTCTGCACGGCAGTCAACCTCGAGTTCCTGGCACGCGGGCTCCCGCTCGCAGCGGATCCGGCACGGTCCCCGTTCCGCATCTACAGGGACGTCAGGTTCTCCAAGGACAAGGCTCCGTACAAGACCAACGTCGGCGCAAGCTTCCCGTGGGCCGGGAACGGCGGCGGGGTGGGCGGCTACTTCCACCTGGAGCCCGGGGGCGTGTTCGTCGGGGGCGGCATGTGGCACCCAGCCCCCGAGCGACTGGCGGCCTGGCGGAACGCCGTCACCGGGGACCGGGTGCGCGTCCATGCAGCCGTGGAGAACCCGGCGTTCGTGTCGGCCTTTGGGACGGTGGATGGCGATCGTCTGAAGAGGGCGCCGAAGGGTTTTGCCCCGGACGACCCGGACATCGAGCTGCTCAAGCTCAAGGACGTTGTGTTCGGACGCCCGCTCGCCGACGAGGACGTGCTGGCGCCGGACCTGCCGGCGACGATCGCCGCGGCGCTGGCAGATGCCATGCCGCTGCTGCGCCTCCTGGCCGGGCTGCCGGGTCACGAAACCGATGCGAGGTGGCTCCGCGACTGACCGGTGTCGGCCCGGGGGGCCGGGCGACCGGGCGACCGGGCGTGCTCTCGGTCCCCGCTCTCAGGCACCGCTCCTCATCACCGCTCCTCATCACCGCTCCTCGTCAGCCGCCCAGCGGTTGAGCGGCGCGGTCCCGGTCCGGAATCGCCGCCCAGCGACCCGGATCGCACACTTCGCCCCATATAGGGCCGATTCACGGTCGCAGGGCGGCTGAACCCGGGTGGCGCTGCGCTGTTCGGTCTCCCCGCGGCCGCCGGGAGCGAGCGGCAGCGGGGAGCAAAGGCGCGGGGAGCAAAGGCGCCCTCGTGCGAACCCTGGCGCGAACGAGCTCATCAGCCGGAGGTCTGCCTCATCAGCCGGAGGTCTGCCAGTGTGCCGGCCGGGCGAGCGCCGGTGAGAGGAGCGTGGTGACGTTGCCGGTGGCGGCCTCGACCTGAGACTGGGTCACGAACAGGGCACCGCGCAGGTCCGCACCGGCGAGGTTGGCGCCGCGCAGGTCCGCCCCCGCAAGATCCGCCAGGCGGAGGTCGGCGCTGCGCAGGTCGGCGCCGATCAGGATCGTCCCGCGCATGATGGCGCCCCGCAGATCGCGGCCGCGGAGGTCCGCCCCGGCCAGGTCGGCGCCCCGATGGTCAGGCGCGCCGCGGCTCGTCCCGGGCCTGGCCCTGGCGCGTGCCATCTCGCTGGCCTTCCCCAGCAGCACCCCGATCGCCCCGCGGCGGCCCGCCACGTCCAACACCGGCAGGGTGTCCGCGGGCTCCTGCGTCAGCGAAGCGATCTCATCCAGCGCAACCCGCAGCTCGCGATGCACAGGCCGAGCGGCCTCCAGCGCCAAAGCCTCGGCCAGATACCAGGCAAGCTCGTGGAGCTGACGCATCACCGTGAACCCGTCGAGCATGCGGCGAGCCAACTCGGGCGACCCACGCCAGTCCGAGCCGGCGAACGTGACCTGGGTCAGGTGCTGACCCGCCCCAAAGCAGTCGTAGGCGACGCAGCCCGGGAAGCCCTCGTCCCGCAAGCGGGCGTGGATCCCACAGCGGAAGTCCGGCCCCAGGTGCGGGCAAGCCTCTCCTGCGGACTTGTCGAAGGCGAAGTCCGCGGATGCGGAGAAGGCCAACGCGACGCAGCACAGCCCGACGCAGCGGCTGCAGTCGGCGCGCAGCTCCACGGCCGCTCCCGATCTCCGCGACCGTGCCCTATGTGCGCTCGTCGATGAGAAGGCGGACCCGCTTACGGTTGTGGCCCATCGAATCGGCAGCGACGGCCTTGCCGATCTCCGTGGCGTAGGCCGCCTCGAAGTCC
>JAHECL010000210.1 GCA_024641745.1 Gemmatimonadota bacterium
CCGCAGCGCGGTATCCTCATCCGCCGGCGTATCCAGCAGGTAGGCCCTCGTGTCCTGCCACTCGCCGGTAAGCTTGCCGGACACCGTGCAGGGGGCGATACGCGACTCGCTGAAATTGCGCAATCGCTTGACCTTGCCGGCACTCCCCGCCGAGAACAGGTAGTAGCTGTCCCCGGCCGGGGCAAACCACACGGGTGTCGCAACAAGTTCACCGGATTTTTTCCGCGTGGCGAAACTCAGGTAGTTACCTCGTTCCAGTGATTTAATTTGATTTTTCGGCATTTTGGTAACCCGTTGGCCTGGACGTGGTGGTGCTGGGGAAGCATATTAGAACTGCATTCAAAGCCGGTCACAAGCCTCGGCCGCGTGTTTGCGGGTCCCTGCCAACACTGAGCGTGTTGGTGTAGAATTCCGGGCGCCAGGGCCATCCGGGCCGGGTGGGGAGCGCTCCGGCATGGCTGCGCAAGCCCGCCCCGGGGTGCCCGACCGCCAATTTTCGAGGAGATCGATCAATGTCCCATGCCAAACGCGGCGTTCTGCTGCCCGCCCTGCTAACCACCGTGTTGCTTTTACTTCCCCCGGCCCTGCGGGCCGATACCCGGGCGGCGATCGACAGCGGCAGCCAGGAGGCCCTGGACAAGCTGCGGGCGCACTCCAGCCACGCCGGGGAATTGCTTGAGAAGGCGGCGGGCGTGCTGGTATTTCCCGACGTCGTGAAGATGGGTTTTGGCGTGGGCGGCGAATACGGCGAGGGGTCCCTGATGGTGAAGGACAAGCCGACCTCCTACTTTGTGACCGCCGGCGCCTCTTTTGGCCTGCAGATCGGCGCCCAGGTCAAGTCGGAGGTGATTCTGTTCATGACGGAGGACGCATTGCGACAATTCCAGAACAGCCGCGGCTGGAAGGTGGGACTGGATGGCAGCGTGGCGCTGCTCAACCTGGGGGCGGGCGGCAGTGTCGATACCACCAATATCCGGGAGCCGGTGGTGGGCTTTATTTTTTCCAACGAAGGGCTTATGTACAACCTGACGCTGGAAGGCAGCAAGATCACCCGTATCGCCCGCTAGAGGATTGCCCTGTCGTGTCCCGGATTCACTCGGTAGAGAGCGCCCTCAGGGGTCGCGTGGCGGTAGGCCAGCAGGTCACCGTGCGCGGCTGGCTGCGCAGCAAGCGGGACTCGAAAGCCGGTATTTCGTTTCTCACGGTACACGACGGCTCCTGTTTCGATGCCATCCAGGCCGTGGTGCCTGCCTCACTCGCCAATTACGAGTCCGAGCTGCTGCTGTTGTCCACGGGCTGCGCGGTGGTGGTCAGCGGTGAGCTGGTGCCGTCCCAGGGCAAGGGCCAGGCGGTTGAAATCCAGGCCAGCGCCGTCGAAGTGGTGGGCTGGGTGGACGACCCGGAAACCTACCCGATCGCCAAAAAGCGCCACAGCTTCGAGTACCTGCGCAGCCAGGCTCACCTGCGCCCCCGCACCAATACCATCGGTGCGATAACCCGGGTGCGCTCGACCCTGGCCAATGCCATCCACAGTTATTTCCACAGCCGGGGCTTCAACTGGATCAATACGCCGATCATCACCGGCAGTGACTGTGAAGGCGCGGGTGAACTGTTCCGGGTCAGCACCCTGGATTTTGCCAACCTGCCCCGCACGGCGGAGGGCGCCGTGGATTTCAGCCAGGATTTTTTCGGCGGCGAGTCTTTCCTCACCGTGTCGGGCCAGCTCGAGGTGGAATCCTATTGCCTGGCCATGAGCAAGGTCTACACCTTCGGCCCCACGTTCCGTGCGGAAAACTCCAATACCAGCCGCCACCTGGCGGAATTCTGGATGGTCGAACCGGAGGTGGCCTTTGCCGACCTGAACGACGACGCCGACCTGGCCGAAGACCTGCTCAAGCACCTGTTTACGCGGGTGCTGGAGGAGCGGGAAGACGACATGGCATTCTTCCAGCAGCACATCGACCCCACCGTCATGGCGCGCCTGCGGGCCGTGACGGACAGCCGCTTCGAGCGCATGGACTACGGCCAGGCCGTTGCCATTCTCAGGGACTGCGGTGAGCCTTTCGAGTTTCCGGTGGCGTGGGGACTGGACCTCGCCTCGGAACACGAGCGCTACCTGTCGGAGCGACATGTCGGTCGCCCGGTGGTGGTGATGAACTACCCGAAGGATATCAAGGCCTTCTACATGCGCCTGAACGATGACGGCGAGACGGTGGCGGCCATGGATGTCCTCGCCCCCGGTATCGGCGAGATCATTGGCGGCAGCCAGCGCGAGGAGCGCCTCGATGTGCTGGACTCGCGGATGGACGAGCACCTCAGGCGGGAGTTGTGGTGGTACCGGGACCTGCGCCGCTACGGCACGGTGCCCCACGCCGGTTTCGGCCTCGGCTTCGAGCGCCTGCTCAACTACGTCACCGGCATGGAAAACGTGCGCGACGCAATACCGTTTCCCCGCACGCCCGGCCACGCCAGCTTCTAGTGTAGTGCTGCCCGCGACCGGGATGTGCCCCCCGGCGCGGTTGCCCGGGAGGCTCTACACCTGCCCCAAATGGGGTCAATTGGCCACGTAGCGCGCTAATTTTGTGAAATATTGACCAGAATTTAACCATGGGGTGCGACCTCATCGGCCATACTCAATCCCTCGCCAGGCAAATAAGTAACGGAATCCGACCGGGGTTCGGCTAAAGATGGGGGAAAGCCGATGAGTAACGCATACGACTTCCGCACGGGCGGGCCCGCCAGTGAAATGGCCATCGTGGATACCTTCACCAAGCTCATTTTTGGCGAGGTGGACCAGTTAAGCTCGCGTGAGAAACTCATCATCCAGGCATTTCGCCTGGTGGATGCCGGTGTCGCACAGGACGATCACCGGGAGATGGGGCGCTACCTGCGGGCCATGGGGGTGGCGGAAATGATTCACCTGGTAA
>JAHECL010000211.1 GCA_024641745.1 Gemmatimonadota bacterium
CGGCACCACCGTGGCGCCCAGCCGGGCACCGGCGAGCAGCGCCACCACCCACTCCGGCCAGTTCGGCAGGTCCACCGCCAGCCGGTCCCCCGCCCCCAGCCCCAGTCCGGCCAGCGACGACGCCATCCCGGCCGCCTGCCGATCCACTTCACCGTAGCTCCACCGCCGGCCCTCGAGCACCAGCAGTTCCCGGTCGGGATGCGCCTGCACCCGGTCCCGGAACAGCGTGGCGAGGTGGTTGGAGGACACGGCATCGGCTCCGGGGCGAGGGAACCGATGAATATAGCCGAACAGGGGGAAGATCGGGGTGTACAGGAGCGGTGCCGAACTCTACTGTCGAACGACCGGCAACATGAGAGCGAAGTGAAATTTCGTCCCCTTCCCCTCCTCAGTACCGACTTTGAGCTCGCCCCCCATCGCCTCGACGAGCTTGCGGCAGATGGAGAGGCCGAGCCCGGAGCCGGAAAAGGCGTATTCGCCGGCGCGCTGACGGCGCCGGAATGGTTCGTAGAGCGATTCCATCGCCTTGGGAGATATGCCACGGCCGGAGTCCTGAACCCAGAACTCCAGCCGGTCTCCGTCGAGGCACCGACCGCCGACCTCCACGATCCCTTCATCGGTGAACTTCAGGGCATTGGTGCTGAGATTCAGGAGGACGCGCGAGAGCGCCACCGGGTGGCCCACCCGGAGCTCGGCGGCGGGCGGAAGGAGGCGAATGTTGAGCCCCTTCTCCACGGCGATCGGTTCCGTGATATCGCGGACCGACTCGAAGATGTCTGCAATCGAAAATGGTGTCGGCTCCTGCTCCACCAGCCGGTCGCCGCCCCGGGCCAGCTCGACCACGTCGGAGGCGACACCGCTGAGACCGAAGGCGGCGCTGTAGATCAGCCCGAGTTGCCGCTCCTGCAGCGGTGTCACCGGACCAGACCGCCCGTGCTTGAGGGTCTCGGCCAGGAAGAGGATGGACGTCAGCGGACTGCGGAAGTCGTGCGCCACCTCCACCACGAGTTCGAGCCCCCCGGCCCCGCCGAGCCGCTCGGCGAACCGTTTCGACCAGTCCGACTCCAGGTGGGTGTAGAGTTTCTCGAAGCAATGGAAGACGGTGAGGAGCTGGTCGGCGTCCGGAGCGGGATCCAGGCCCCTCGCCTCCGCTACAAAGTGGCGGCGCAGGATGGCCAGCAGTCGACGCCCGAGTACCGATCGCGGCAGTGCGTCGGCCTCCGGTTCCTCCTCCATGGCGATTCGGAGCAATCCGCCCATCAGGTGGGCGAGTCCAGCCCCGGCCTCCTCGGCCGACACCGCATCTTCCGACAGCAGGCGCCACTCGGCAGTCACCTTGCTGGCGGCGCGCTCGAGGGCCACCCAGATGCGGTCGTCGACGCCACCCAGCGCCTGAGTGGGTACGGCGGGAGGGGAGACGGTCACCGGATCATGACTCACTCGGCGTTCCCCTGCAGGTCCGCCCGCTGGAAGGAGTGCTTGTCCATGAGACGATAGAGCGTGGTGCGGTCGATGCTGGCCAGGCGCGCCGCCTTCGACATGTTGCCGCCTGCGCGCCCCACCAGCCGTGTGAGGTATTCCCGCTCGAAGTGGGAGATGACCCGGTCCTTGGCCGAGTGGAACCCCTCGTCCATCACCCCGCTCGGCATCCCGGCCGTTTCGGCGGGCCATTCCGACGCCTCGTCATACGTCGGGATTTCATCCGGCTGGATCAGCTGGTCGGGCTCGGCCATCACCGCGACATGCTCGATCACGTTCTGCAGCTCGCGGACGTTCCCGCGCCACGGCCGGCTTCGCAGGAAGGCCAGGGACTCCTCGCTGAGGCGCGGGGCCCGATCGCCTGCGTGCCGGTGGCGCTGCCAGTAGTGGGTCAGGAAGTGCGACGCCAGGATCGGAATGTCCTCGAGGCGCTTCCGGAGCGGCGGCAGCTTGATCGGCACCACCCGGAGCCGGTAATAGAGGTCCTCCCGAAGCAGGCCCTGCTTGACCGCCTCCTCGGGGTCGCGGTTCATCGCCGAGACGAACCGGACATCCACGACGGCATCCGCGGTTTCCGACCCCACGCGCCGCACCACCCCGTCCTGGATCACCCGGAGCAGCTTGGCCTGCAGCGACATCGGCATCTCGGTCAACTCATCCAGGAAGAGCGTCCCGCCGTGGGCGGTCTCGAGCAGGCCAGGCTTGTCGCGGTCCGCGCCGGTGAACGCGCCCTTGCGGTGCCCGAACATCTCGCTCTCGAGGAGCGGCTCGGGCAGGGCGGCCGCGTTGATCGGAACCATTTCGCGGCTGGCGCGCCGGCTGTGGTGATGGATGAACTGGGCGATGAGTTCCTTGCCGGTGCCGCTCTCCCCGCTGATGAGCACCGAGGCGTCGGTCCCGGCCACCTTTCGCGCCAGTTCGACCGCCTTCCGGAAGCTGGGCGAGACGCCGATCATGGAGAACTTCTCGCCCATGCCGGACTGCGCCACCAGCTGCGCCCGAAGGTCGTGGGTCTCGCGGGACACCATGACGGCGTGCGATGCCCGGCCGATCAGGACCTGCAGATGGGTGGCGGAGAAGGGCTTGGGGAGATAGTCCCAGGCGCCGGCCCGAAGGGCCTCGATGCTGCTGGTGACGCTCGGGTTGCCGGTCATCACGACGACGATCGTGTCCCGGTGATGCTGGAGGGCGGCCCGGAGGAGGTCAATCCCGCTGACCTGGGACATGTACAGGTCCACGAGCATGACGTCGAACTTCCGGCGCTTGACCGCCTCCAGGGCCTCCTCACCCCGCCCGACGACGGTGACGTTGAATCCGTCCATCTCGAGCACACTGGCGCACGACTCGCGGAGGGTCCGCTCGTCATCCACCACCAGAATCCTGATGCTCGACTTGACGTCGGCGGGGATCGAGAGCGGGTCGCGGTTGGCCTGGTCGCC
>JAHECL010000080.1 GCA_024641745.1 Gemmatimonadota bacterium
AGGCAATCCCATCGGTCATGGTGGGGACACGGGCAATGTCACCCCAGCCTTCATAGCCACTGATATCGTTGTCGAACCAGCCGCCAGTGTCGGCTTCGAATCCCTGATCCCAGGCGAGGGCGAGATTGAGATTGCCAGCGTACGATGCGCTGATCCCACCGTCGAAGTGTCGGGTGGTGTCGGTCGGCATCGACGAACAGGCAGCAAACGGCATGGCAGCCGCCAGGACGAAGATATGAGACCATCGTGAGAGAAAGTTCATGGTGTCGCTCCTTTGGAAGTGGTCAGGAGATGTAATTGGGTATGGCGCATTCGGGTTTCGAAACTTCGGTTGACGGACTCATACCAATCGACAACATATCCTCGCCTCGTTAGTCTCACGTCAATTCGCTACGGTGCAAAACGTTAGGGGCTGCTGTGGCCCCACCGCGCCTGGATTCCATTTTGGCGCTAACTCTGCGGCCATCTGGGTTTCTCGGAGACGATCCCTATCCCCACTGGCTGCGCGGACTGTGTGTGCACGTATGACAGGTAGGGCTGGCGTGGGTGGGAAAACGCCCCGACTTGACCATGCCGGCGCGCTCCGCCGGTGTCCATTGGGGGTCCCTTGGGTACGACTTTCAGGCGTTTTGGTCAGGCCGGACCCCGGCAGACAGGCGGGGTTTCATGGAGAAGTCCGGCAATTGGCCGGACTTGGTGGACTTGCCGTGGCGCCTGATACGCGTGAGGTCGGAGGTGGAGCTTCGCTCTCCTCCGGATCAACTCCTCCCGGGCCCACTGATGATTACCGAACGCTTCGCCTTCACTTACGAGGGGGCGGAGCGTGTTGCATGGCGGGTACGGCATTGGCCCGCTGACAACCTTCGGAGCGTTGCGACGGTCAAACTGTTGAATGGTCCACTCCCCATGCTCCCCGGAGGCCTCCCTTGTCGGCTGCACATCTCCTGCTGCTCGCCCTCGCGGGCGCGGCACCGATCCAGGGCACATCGCCAGAGTCCGGTCTCGAACCACCCGTCACCACGATCGTGGCTGCCGATGCCCGCTTCGCCGCGTTGCGCCAGGCGCTGATCGACAAGGTGCGAGCCGGCACGATCCCGTCGATCGCGATCGCCGTGGCGGAGGGGGGCCGGACGGTGTGGGAAGAGGCGATCGGGTGGGCAGACCGGGAACAGGGAATCACGGCCTCGCCCGAGGCCAGCTACGCGCTTGGTTCGCTCTCCAAGTCACTGGCGTCCGCGGCGGTACTCACCCTGGTCGATGCCGGGTTGATCGGCCTCGATGAGCCGCTATCGCGGTGGCTGGTCCTCTCCGCCCCGACCGGCGTGAAAAGCCAGCCGACCCTTCGCCAGCTGCTCGATGCGTCCGCCGGGATTCCCCACGGCTGGCACACCATCGATCCCGGCGATGCCCCCACCACGGCGGCCGACTGGGACGCGTGGCTGGCGTCCGACGCCTTCCTGGCCTTTCCGCCAGGCGTCGTCTTCGAGTACTCCAACAACTCCTTCGGGGTCGCCGCCCGGGTAGCGGAGCGCGTAGCGGACCAGCCGTTCGCCGGCCTCATCCTGGCACGCCTCTTCGCTCCCCTGGGGATGGACTCGAGCGGAACGGTGCCGCTGGCATCGACCGCCGTGCGCTACAGCACCACAGGTGCTCCGCTGGCGCGAAAGGCCAGCGTGCCGGACGCCGGCCTCGGCATGGTCGCCAGTGCGGCGGACCTCGTCCGATTCGGCAACTTCGTGCGGGGGCATTCTCAGGGGCCTGGGGCTCCGCCGCTGTCCCCATCCGCGGTGGCGATGCTCTGGAGACCCGCCGTGGGACCATCGCGGGAGTTTTTCCACTTCGGCTTCTGGAACGGCGGGCGGACCCTGGTGACCACCGGCAACATCGAGGGCGCCAACGCCCACCTCAGCATTGGGCGGGATGCGGATGTCGTGGTGGCCGTGACGGTGAACCAGACGGGATCCGCCGCGGACGAGGCCGCCGGTGGCATTCTCGACCTGCTCCTGCCGACGGTCGCCGAGGCGCCTGATATCCGGGAATCCTACGATGCGCTCTATCGCCTCCCGTTTCGAACCCCACCGGCATTCGCGGGCCGCTGGCGTGGGTCCGCCCTGGTGGACGGGACGCCCGTTCCGCTCATGGCCGAGGCGCGGGGCGACTCGCTGTTGATGCGGCTCGGCAGCGCGGACTGGGTGCCCGTGGCCCGGCCGCGGATGAGCGTGTATGGGGAGTTTCGTGGATCGCTCCCGCTCTCCGTCTCGGGTGGCGATGCCAGTGTCTCCGAGTCCGCGCGCCTGGACGTGGTTCTGCTCTGGGAGGACGACCTGCTTCGGGGATATCTGCTGCCACGGGACTCGTCCGCCAGGCCAATCGCGGTTCGGCTGGAGCGGGACGGAAGCTGACGTGGCATAGTGGAACTGACGTCAACTGTCACCAGGCGTCTGGGACAGCCTAGCGCTGGGCACCGGCGACGTCGGAGGGGGGCATGAACAGCGAGAGGTCGGGCGGGTTGCGGTCACCGGTGGCGCCGATCATGTCGAAGCGTGTCCATCCGTTGTCATACACGCCCCACGCAGGCAATCGCAGGTTCCCGAACTGCTTCAGGGGGCCCAGCGTGTATCGATACGCAGGTGTGGCCTTCACGAGGGGCTCCTTCCTCACGTTGAGGATGACCCATCCGCCCAGCGTGCCGTCTGGTCCGTAGAACTCCAGCCGGCGGGTCGTGGGAATGTCGCCGTCGCCATACCTCACCTCGTACCGCGGGTCGTCGATCGCGATGGCGTGAACCAGCTGGAAGAAGTTGTAGTCGGCACGCGCCAGGTCCGCCGCCAGCGCGTCCGCACTGGCATAGGTAATCGTGCCGTTGGTCACATCCCACCGCTTCCCCTCCGGGCTGTACGCGCGGATCGAGTGGTTAACCTCGCTCTTCCGATCGGCCCGCGAGCGAGGCCCCGTGAGGTCGAGAATCTCGTTCTCGATGTAGGAATCCGTCCGGTTCCACGGGTACCACTGGTGCACCAGGTGAAGGCACTTCATCTCTGACCAGACCGCGACCCCGCCCATGGCTTCGACCATCGCGACCGCGTCCGCGAGGGCCTCCGGCGACCCTCGCATCCCCTGTCCAGCGAGCGGAGCTGTGATGCCCGCCAGGGCCAGGGCGACGCGGACCGCTCGGCCCCTCCACCGCGTCTTGGGCACCCGTAGGTCAGGTCGGACGACCAGTCGTTGATGTCGCATACACCGTCGGACGGGAAATGATGCGAAAAGGTTGCGGGGCGGCAGAATAGCGACGCCCCGGTACGGGCGGGGTTACTGCTTCACCCAGGTCGGCCGGAAGTCGCGGGTGACCTGCACCGCCATATCCTCGACCATGTCGGCATACGCGGCGTTGGGGTCGGTGGCCGAGATGCTTGGCAGGCGGCCCGGCGCCGTCGAGACCTGCCCCACCTTCTGGCTCCGGGAGGCGCTCGAGCGCCAGAGCGTCCCACCGGTGCTGGTGCTGAGCAGGCGCACGTTCAGTTCCGCCGACACCGTTCCACCGACGTTGACATATCCGCCGGCGCTGACGCTTCCGTTCGGCTTGACGTTCGTGACCGCCAGCTGACCGAAGAACACCGCCGGCACCTGCCGCTCCTGGCCCAGGCGACGCGCCGCCTCGGGGGCGTCGCCCGCCGCGAGCAGGCGGGCGACGGCGGAATCCGCCGCACCAAGTTCCAGCAGTTCGAAGCCGCTCTGGCTGTCCAGGACCGCCTCGGAGAAGCGCTGTGTGGCGAGTTGTCCCAGCGACGCCTTGGCGGCGTCGGCCGTGAAGGAGACGAGCGCGATCCGGTCGTAGGTCTGGAGGTCCATGCGCGGTGGCACCTGGACCATCGTCGACGCACAGCCGGAGAGCGCGAGGCCAGCCGCAAGAAGCGCGGCGGCGCGTCCCCCGGTCCCCAGGCGCAAGTTCTTGAGAGTCAACATATTTCCCCCTGGCTGTTGAAAATCACCCTCCCAGGAGGGGCAAGAAGCAGGCCCGGCGTTCCCGCCGAGGCAGCCGGCCGGCCTACCGTCATTCACCGCACGAGCTGCAAGACCTCACGCAGAATATCCTTGAGTGAATACTGGTAGAGCAGGAGCGGCAGGAAGGGCGCCATCAGCGGCAGGACGATCCCCGCGACCTCCCGCAGCGAGAGCCCCGTCGGTCGCATGGCGGCGACGAGCCCGTACAGGCTGTTATAGTCGGCCACGGCGCTCGGCTCCGGGCTCCCCAGGAGGTCTGGTCCGCGGGGCACACCGGGGTCGGTCCAGCGGCGCTCGAACTCGCGGGTCAGGCGTGAGGCGGTCAGCCCGTACCCGGCCAGGCCAAGGTAGCGGGCCCGCACCAGCGCACGCGTGAAGAAGAACTGCGGGGTCAGCAGGAGCAGGCACTCGCAGAGGATGAACGCGGCAATCGGGCCGCGGACGTCCGCCAGCGATCCGCCCCCGAACTGGATCTGGTTCGATACCGCCGCCGCAGCGAGGGCGCTCAGCCCGACGAACACCGCCCGGAAGGCCCGGGGCGACCAGGCGAGGAACCCGAGTCCCCCCGCGCCGTCGGGATGTCCGGCGGCCCACTCGAGTTCGAGCTTCGAGACGCGCCAGAGCAGTCCCCACCATGCGAGCAGACGCCACAGCCACCGCAGGAGGAGGAACTCGACCAGCGGAAGCGAAATCCAGGCGTACCAGCGGCCGGCGGCGGAAATGTGGAAGGTCCCGTCGAGCATCGCGCCGAACCATGCACTCCCGCCGGTGAGGTGGGGGAGCGACGCGACCATGACGTGCGGCAACATCAGGGCCGCCAGGAAGAGAACGGTCTCCACTGCGTCGGAGGTGGCACGTCGGCTCGCCCTGGCGGCCGCCGCCTCGAAGTCGGGCAGGTCGGCCGGCCGCACCAGTCCCGACCGGCGAAACAGGTCGAGGATGATGCCGAGTATCCGGTCGGCCGCCAGCTCCGCCAGGAGCAGCACAGGGACGACGACGCCGAAGCGGACCCACGCCCCGAGGTCGGTCAGGAAGGGATGATCCACGCCGCCCGCCGCCGTGCCCGCCGCCGCCGACAGGAGCAGGAGTGGCAACCAGCCGATCGCGACGAGGCTCCCCAGCAACAGGAGCTTGCCACGGGCGCCATCCGGAAGGCCGGCCCGCTGCAGCCAGTCGTTCAAGCGCCCCCCCCTGCACAGGGAGAACGGCGGTACGTCGTTCATGCCAGGTCCCTCCCGTCTCGTGTGCACCTTCGCCAGGACGGGTGAATACTAGCCGGTCTTCCCTCCCGGCAATCCCCGGGCGGCGACCGCATGGCGGCAGGTACCGTCCCTGGCGGCCACGCCGGCGACGATGTAGCGGCGGCAGACTCCATCGGCCCGGGACCGACCTGGGCAGGCAACCCCGCCTGGGCCGCACGGCTCGGGCGGGGTTTCTGCGTGGGCAAGCCCACGAGGAGTGTGATGCCCCCTTGTCTACTTGCACACCGGCGTCGGATCGCCCATGCCCTGCGTCGTCTCGCAGTGGGCGGAGGGCCCGGTCCAGTCGATGCAGGCACCCTGGGCAAGCACGAGGAACAAGGCGAGCACGATGGCAGTGTTGAGGAGAGCGGATCTCCTCACGCGGGTGGTCGGATGACGCATGCAGCCTCCTGGAATGAATCACCGTGACGGCGGCGTGGGTGTCGTGAACCGCCAGTGAGTCGCTCAGTCGTGTGTGGCCACTGCCTGGTAGACGCAGGTAGTGCCCGACAAGATCGGCGTCTGGTTTGGCTGGTGGACCGGATAGCGGCCCTTGCCTGGATCCATCAGTTGCCCAGTAATCGTCGGACCCTTGCTGAGATTGCCGATGAAGTCGAGCGTGTGGCGGAGGGAGTCCGGCGGGATCGCGGAAGAGGAACCTTGAGTGAGCCAGAGCCCGACCCGGCCGTCAAGGTACTCACTCGTTGATATCAGGCCATCCACCCAGCCAGCGACCCCAGGCAGCGCACTCTGCCAGGTGCTGTTGACGACCTCCACCCCTCCAGCCAGGCATTCGCCACACTGCCGTACTTGGAGTGTCAGCGCCATGGGCACGGTGACAACTCCCGCGCAGTTGGCGGTATCGACGAGCTGGATGGTCCACGACCCTTCGAGATCACTCTCTGCCACGATGGGACCGGCAGGTTCAGTACTCCCGCACGCCCACAGCCAGATCGGCACGAGACCAATCACCTTGAGCCACTTCATTGCCCCTCCCGCGTGACGCATTCGGCACAGACACCTATGCTGTTTGCAGCGTGAGGAACTAACAGACTCGGAGTGGCCATCTTCCCCGACGCTGGCGACTCCATTGTAGACGGGAAGGGTCAAGCCGGAGTCAAGCGCAGCCGGGGTGGGACAGGCCACGCTGCGGCCGTGTCGCCATGCGGCGCCATTCACGCTGATTTCACAGAAAACTCAGGTGCCCGAGGACACCGTGCGGCTGTCCCGGACAGCCTGGAGGCCGCCATGCACACCGCCCGGTCGTGGATAGCGCAATCTGCCCTGCTCCTCGGCCTCGCCATCGCATTCTCCGCCTGCGGTGGCAGCGATTCACCGACCAGCCCGAGTGGCCCCGACTTCGAGCGTGCACTGGCACCCGGCGAGTACCAGGTCAGTGTGACCGGGGACGTACGACGTACCTTCGAAGGGACGGGGGCGTTCTGGGATGAACTCGGGACGCCACCCTTTTCCGGTTGGGATCGGGTTCTGCTCGATGTGCTAGGAAACCCCGACGCCCTCAATGGGGCAGCGTTTGACCTGTGCTCAGTGCCCGCACCGGGAACGTTCGTGTTTGACGCCGCGATCCCGTTTGGGGGCTGCCCATCGGAGGTGGGCCGCGTGATGGGGGGCTTCATCGTCCAGTTGGGGGCACCGCAAGTGGACGAACTGGACTGCTACCCGAGCGGCTATGGCACCAAGGATTTTCAGGGAGTGCTCACCATCGCTTCGGTGACGGCCAGTGACATCCAGGGAGAGGCTCGGGGCGATGGGACCTGCAGCCGGCATCCGCACAGCGAACTCGCACCAATGCATTCAGCCGTTGTCTCCGTTCGAGTCCGGTTCCGGGCCGCGAGATAGGCCGGTGGCCCGGCCCTCACCGCCGGCTTCCTGACGAGAGGTTCAACGCCTCCGAGGCCCACTGATCGCAACCCGATGCCCCGCTCGAGCCTCACGGCTCGGGCGGGCTCGTACTGCGGGCCCGAGTCGCTGCGCCCGCCGCCCTAGCCAACCGGCCTTCTCCCCTCCATTCTTGAAGCTCCTCCAACCGAGTATCCCATGCCCGAGATCCTCAGTCGCCTTCAGGCCGCCCTCAGCGACCGCTATCAGCTCGAGCGCGAAGTCGGCGCCGGGGGGATGGCCACGGTCTTCCTGGCCCGGGACCTCCGTCACGACCGCGCGGTGGCGCTCAAGGTGCTGCGGCCCGAACTCGCCGCGGTCATCGGCGCCGAGCGGTTCCTCGCGGAAATCAAGCTCACTGCCAACCTCCAGCACCCGCACATCCTGCCGCTCTTTGATTCGGGAGAGGCGGATTCCTTCCTCTTCTACGTGATGCCGTTCGTGGAAGGCGAGACGCTGCGCGAGCGGCTCGACCGGGAGAAGCAGCTCCCGGTGGCCGACGCCCTCCGGATCGCCTCCGAAGTCGCGTCGGCACTCGACTACGCTCACCGCCACGGCGTGGTGCACCGCGACGTCAAGCCGGAAAACATCCTGATTCACGACGGACAGGCCCTGGTGGCCGACTTCGGCATCGCGCTCGCGGCCAGCAAGGCGAGCGGCTCGCGGATGACCGAAACGGGGATGTCGCTCGGCACGCCGCACTACATGAGCCCCGAGCAGGCGATGGGCGAACGGGAGATCACCGCCCGCTCCGATGTCTACGCCATTGGTGCCGTACTCTACGAGATGCTGACCGGCGAGCCGCCCTTTACCGGCAACACCGCGCAGGCGGTGGTGGCCCGGGTCCTGACCGAGAGCCCCCGGTCCCTCGGCACCCAGCGTCACACGATTCCCCGCCATGTGGAAGCGGCGGTGCTGACCGCGCTGGAAAAACTCCCGGCCGACCGGTTCGCCACGGCGGCCGAGTTTGCCGAGGCGATCAGGAACGAGTCGTACGCCACGTCGGCGTCGCTCGACGCGGCGGGCGTGGGGCCGGTGGGGAAGGGGAAGCGCTGGAGTACGATGATGGCCGCGATGGGGGCCGTGGCTGCGCTCGCCACCCTTGCGGCGCTCTGGGGCTGGTTCCGTCCCCTGCCGTCACCGCCCCTGAGCCAGTTCAGCCTGGCATTTCCTCCCGACCAGATGCTGCAGCCTCCCGCGGCTACCGGCGGCGGGCGCATTGCGGTCTCGCCGGACGGTCGTGCCCTCGCCTACAGTGGACCGAGCGGGAGCGGGAGCCTCCTCTGGCTCCGGCGGCTCGACCAGCTCAATGCCGCGCCGATCCCCGGCACTGAAGGCGCCCAGAGCCCGTTCTTCTCTCCCGACGGCAAGCAGGTCGGCTTCATCAAGAACGGCACCACTGTGCGGGTTGCGTCGATCGGGGGCGCGCCGACGGTCACACTCACCGACAAGGCCAACTCCACAGGGGGAGACTGGGGCGACGACGGCTACCTCTACTTCGAGGTGGACTCCGGGCTGGCGCGGATGCCCGCGACCGGGGGGCCGATCGAGCCGCTCTACAAGTTGTCGGCGGAGCACCAGGAGGTGGGGACGGAGTGGCCAGAGGTCCTCCCAGGGGCCAGCGGACTGATCTTCCGGCTCCGGCACGCCGGCGCCGGCCCGACCAGCTTTGAAATCGTGGCGATGAAGCTCCCCGATGGCCCGGCCCATGTGCTGGTCCAGGGCGTCTACGCGCGGTACTCCCCGACCGGTCATCTGCTCGTCGTCACGGCGGACGGCAAGCTGATCGCGATTCCCTTCGACGCGAAAAAGCTGGAGCTCACCGGTGCACCCATCGCCCTGATCGAAGGCATTGGCGTCCGGAACGGCGGTTTCGGACTCGACCTGGCGCTGGCGGACAACGGCACGCTGATCTACACCACTGGCGGTACCTTCGATTCCCGGCGCTCGGTCTGGGTGAGCCGCGAGGGCGTGGTGAGCCCGGTGGACGCGGCGTGGGACCCGCAGGGTGCCATCGAGTCCGCCGCGCTTTCGCCGGACGGAAATGCGATTGCCGTCGGCCTCTCGCGCGACGGGCGGCGCGACATCTGGGTCAAGCAGCTTCCGGCAGGCCCATTCTCGCGGATCACTTTCGGGGACACCTCCAGCGTCCGCCCGGCCTGGGCACCCGACGGGCAAGAGGTCCTGTATGTCAGCGACCGTTCCGGCACTGGCGTGGGATCGGTCTACGCCCACCGGGCAGACGGCACGGGAGCCGCGCGGCTGGTGCGCCCGTCGACATCCGCGCTGGATTTTGGCCAGATTGTCCCCTCGCGCGATGGCCAGTGGCTGGTCCTGCGCACCGCCCCGCCCGGCACGGCAACCACGGACATCCTCGGCCAGCGGACGGGGGACACGGCGTTCGTCCCCCTGGTGGTGTCATCGGGCAACGAGCTCTTCCCGGCACTGTCACCGGACGGGCGCTGGCTGGCGTATTCCTCCAATGAATCGGGCGCGGCGGAGGTGTATGTGCGGCCCTTCCCCGAGACCTCCTCGGCCAAGTGGCAGGTCTCTACGGCGGGGGGGAGCGAACCAGCCTGGGCCGACAATGGAAGTGAGCTGCTCTACATCAACGGCAAGAGCGAAATGATCTCGGCCGAGGTCACGCCGGGGGCTACCTTTTCCGTGGGGAAGCAGCGGGTGCTGTTCTCGGTGGCCCCGTTCTACCGCCCTGGGACGGTTCCGGCCTACTCGGTGAGCCCCGACGGCACGCGGTTCCTGATGGTGCGCGAGGGGGACGCTTCACAGCTGAGCGAACTCATCCTGGCGGAGAACTGGGGCCCGCAGCTGATGACGCGCGCGCCGAAGTAGCGGGGGTGTCCCTGGCGCGTCCGGGTCACCGCCCGACCGCGCCGGGCTCGTTCCACCTCGCGATCATCCGCCGCGACACCTCGAGGGCGTCCCCCTTTGGCTGGGTGGTGAAGCTCGTCGTGTCCCGCGACCACTGCTGCTCCCAGGCGCACATCGCCTCGGCGAACGGCGCCCGGTCGAACGGCTCTCCGCTGTCCAGCGAGCCGTGCAGTGCCGTGAAGAATTCCTCCCACCGCGGGAGGAAGTACGATGTGAACATCCCCTCCCATTCCTTGAACGCGTACAGGTTCAGGTCGTCGTTCTGGCCCTCGGTGCACTTGGTGCCCCAGAGGGTGACGATGTTGCGCGCGTTCCACGCATAGAGCCGCCGCTCCTCCTCCGTCGTGGCCCACCGCTCGGCGTCCGCGATCCAGCGGCCCAGCAGGAACTCCGGGCGGGTGCCGACCAGCGTGTCGAGGTCAGCCAGCAGCGCGACAATCTGCCGCTCGGCCGCGACCATCGCCGCGCGGTCCTTCCGGAGGAACGCCGCCTCGAGCTGGTTGACCAGCGGGAGGCCGCGCTGTCCGAGCACCTGGCGCGTCAGGTTCACGACATCGTAGCGGTAGGCGTCGCTGCTGCCGAGCGCCGGAGCGGCCAGCAGGAGGGTGTCGAGCGCACGCGCGAGGATGGCATTGTCGTACGGCGGAATCGGCTCGGTCCGGTACGCCGTGCCTTTCCGGTAAAACTGAGGCCGCTCCGCAAGGAAGTTGCCGGTCTGCGCCGGTGACCGGTACGCCGTGGTCAGGAGCAGCTGCCAGGCGTGCCAGGCGTTGGCGTTCGACGCTCCGTAGCGGCGGG
>JAHECL010000081.1 GCA_024641745.1 Gemmatimonadota bacterium
GTCCTCGTTGACCTGGATGGCGTCGAAGCACCCGAACCACGATGGTGCGTCCGGCAGCGGCTGGAGCATCCGGATGCCGTCGCGCTGCATGCCGAGAAAGAGGCTGTGGAGGTCCGCATAGATGGGGCCTTGGAAGCCGTGGCGCAATGCCTGGGCGGTTCCGAGGCACATCTCGTAGCCGGAGATGAAGTTCACGTAGAGGGCGTCGAGGTCGGCCACCAGCGGACCCAGTTCGGGCCAGGTCCACCCCGGCACCCCGCCCTCCATCCGCTCGCAGCGCCGTTCGGCCGACTGGTACCGCAGCACCACACGGTTGTTGGGTGCCGGGACCTCGATGCATCGGGCGCCGGGCGCCAGCCGGGTCAGGCCGCGGAGGAACTCCCCGGCTTGCGGGGCGAGGTCGCGCCCGACCCGGATCAGCGGGACGATTTCCCAGTCCTCGGCGAGCGCGGCGTCCATGCCGGCGAGCGCGTAGGCAATCCCGCCCCACTCTTCCGTCGGCGGCCCCACCGGGTCCCGGCCATGGATGACATCCCAGACCATCGTGCCGACGACCCCCACGCGGCGCATCGTTCAGCGGGCCCGGGCGTCGAGGAAGGAGCGCACCGCGCCGTACACGCCGGCCGATCCGGTCAGTGCGCCAGGCACGATGCGGCACACTTCCACCGCGGGACGGAAGGCGCGCCGGACCACCTCGCGACGGATCGGCGCGAAGAGGCGCTCCCCCGCGAGCGTCACCCCGCCGCAGACCACCACCACCTCGGGATTGAACACGTTGACCAGGTTGGCGATGGCGGCGCCGAGGATCCGTGCCGTGTCCTGCACGACCTCCTGGGCGAGGGCATCGCCGGCGGTGGCCGCCTGGTAGACGGCCTGGGCCGTGACCGAGGCCGGATCGGCCTCCACCAGCTCCCGCAGCGAGCTCTCGGCGCCTCGTTCCACCGCTTCGACCGCGCGCCGCGCGATGGCGGGTCCCGAGGCGTAGGCCTCGAGGCAGCCGTAGTTGCCGCAGGCGCACTTGCGGCCGTTGATCTCGATCGTGGTATGGCCAATCTCCCCCGCGCAGTCAGAGGCGCCGTGGTACAGCCGACCGTCGAGGATCAGCCCGCCGCCGATGCCGGTGCCGATCGTCATGCCCAGCGCCTGCCGGGTACCCTGCGCGGCGCCGCGCCAGTGCTCGCCGAGGACGGCGCAGTTGGCGTCGTTGTCGAGCGTCGCCGGCAGCTGCAGGGCGTCAGCCACCCGGTCGCGGAGGGGGAAGTTGACCCAGCCGAGGTTCGGGGTGAGCAGCACGATGCCGCGGTGGGTGTCGAGGGGCCCGGGAGCGCCGACGCCCACGCCGGAGATCGAGGCCCTCGGCACCTCGTCCTGCAGGATCGCCATCGAGCGCCGCGCGAGCGCGACCATCCGGGCGACGACGCCGTCCGCCCCCTCCTCCGCCCGGGTCGGCTCGCTGAGCAGCCCGACGAGACGGTTGCCGTCATCGGCCACGCAGCCGGCCACGAGGTTGGTGCCGCCGACATCGATCCCCAGGATGAATGCCATGTCAGCCCTGGCCGCCCGGCAGGGCCCTGATGGCCTCGAGGACACGCGCGACGGGGATCTGCTGCATGCAGGCGTGGTGTCCGAGGGGACAGTGCTGCGGCCCGTGCGGGGAACAGGGGCGGCACCAGAGCCCGGAGCGCTGGACCACCACGCCCCGACCCGGACGCGGCCCGAAGCCCTGCGCCGGCGTGGTCGGCCCGAACACCGCCACGACGGGGGTGCCGACGCCGCCCGCCAGATGGAGCGGCGCGGAATCGTTGGTGACCAGCAGCTGCGCCCGCTCGATGAGTGCCGCAGACTCCCGCAGGGTCATCGCGCCCGCCGCCGAATGGGCCCGGCCCGGTGCCGCGGCGGCGACGTCGGCGGCGAGCGGGGCGTCGGCCGCGCTCCCGAGCACCACCACCGGCTGGGCGAGATTCGCAACCAGTTCCGCATACCCCGGCCAGCGCTTGGTGCCCCAGATCGAGCCGGGTGCCACGGCCACGAACGGCTCCGAGATCCCGTGCCCGTTCAACCAGGCGTCGGCGGCTGCCCGATCCCCCTCGGTCAGCGCCACCTGCATGTCCGCGTCGGTGGCCGCCGGTTGCGCGGGGCCGGCCAGCGGCAGCAGTCGGGCGCTCTCATGCCCGGCGCGGGACCGCGGCACCCGCCTGCTGTAGAGGAGGGCGGCGGGGCTGTCGTCAAACCCGATCCGCTCGGGGATGTGGGCGCAGAGGGCGAGCGCCGCCGAGCGCCACGAGCGGTGCGGCAGGTAGGCCGCGTCGTATCGTTCGGCGGCGAGCCGCTCGGTCAGCCGGCGAAACCCGGCGAGCCCGCGGTCCGCGCCGCGCTTGTCGTACGCGATGACCCGCCGGACCGCCGGGTGCGATTCGAGGAGCTCGGCGGCGGTGGGTGCCGTCACCACGTCCACCGGGCCGTGCCGGGCGGCGAGCCGGGTGAGGAGCGGCGTGGTCAGCACGACGTCGCCGAGAAAGGCGGTCTGGATGACGAGGACGGGTCCTGGGCGCATGGGCATGGGGGGTGAGAGGGCTAGTCGACCTTGAGCACGGCCAGGAAGGCTTCCTGGGGGATTTCCACCGCGCCGATCTGCTTCATCCGCTTCTTGCCTTCCTTCTGCTTCTCCAGGAGCTTGCGCTTCCGGGTGATGTCGCCGCCGTAGCACTTGGCAAGGACGTCCTTCCGGAAGGCGCTGATGGACTCCCGGGCGATCACCTTCTGCCCGATGGCGGCCTGGATGGCCACCGCGTAGAGCTGCCGCGGGATCAGCTCCTTCAGCTTCTCCGCCATCTTGCGGCCGAACTCGTAGGCCTTGTCGCGATGGATGATCACGCTGAAGGCGTCGATCTGGTCGCCGTTGAGCAGCAGGTCGAGCTTGACCAGATCCGACACGCGGAAGTCGGCCATCTCGTAGTCGAGCGAGGCGTAGCCGCGGCTGATCGACTTCAACCGGTCATAGAAGTCGAGGACGATCTCGCCGAGCGGGAACTCGAAGTCGAACTCGACGCGCGAGGTGTCGAGGTAGTGCATGCCGTTGTAGATCCCGCGCCGGTCCTGCCCGAGCTTCATGATGGCGCCGATGTAGTCGGCCGGCGCCATGATCCGCGCCTTCACGTACGGCTCGTCGATCCGGTCGATGGACGCCGGGTCGGGAAGGTTCGTGGGATTCGACAGGACCATCATGGCGCCATCGGTGGTATAGACGTGGTATTCGACGGTCGGCACCGTCGTGATCAGGTCGAGATTGAACTCCCGCTGGAGCCGTTCCTGCACGATTTCGAGGTGCAGCAGCCCGAGGAAGCCGCACCGGAACCCGAACCCGAGCGCGGTGGACACCTCGGGCTCGTAGTTCAGCGAGGCGTCGTTCATCCGCAGCTTTTCGAGGGCGTCGCGCAGGTTTTCGTACTGGTCCGAGTCGGTTGGATACACCCCCGCAAAGACCATGGACTTCACGATGCGGTAGCCGGGGAGCAGTTCGGTCGCCGGCGTCTCCGCGTCGAGGATGGTGTCGCCGACCCGCGCGTCGCGCACGTCCCGCAGGCTCGCCACGAGGTACCCCACCTCGCCGGCCTCGAGGGCCGGGGCCTCCCGCTGGCCCAGCTGCAGGTAGCCGACTTCTTCGACGCGATACTCGTCCGCGGGGTGCGACCCGAACGCGATGGTCATTCCCTTGCGCACCGACCCATCGACCACCCGGATGCTCGGGATCGCGCCCCGGTACCGGTCATAGTAGGAATCGAAGATGAGCGCCCGAAGCGGTGCGTCCTCCCGGCCCCGCGGCGGCGGGACCTTGGCCACGATCTCCTCGAGCAGTTCGGGCACACCGGTGCCTTCCTTGGCCGAGACGCTGAGGATCTCCTCCCGCCGGGCACCGATCAGGTCGATGATTTCCTGGGCCCGCTTCTCCGGCTCGGCGCCGGGGAGGTCGATCTTGTTGAGCACCGGGATGATCTCGAGGCCGGCGTCGAGCGCGAGGAAGAGGTTGCTCAGCGTCTGGGCCTGGATGCCCTGGGAGGCGTCGACCACCAGGAT
Source organism: Gemmatimonadota bacterium (assembly GCA_024641745.1). Taxonomy (GTDB): domain Bacteria; phylum Gemmatimonadota; class Gemmatimonadetes; order Gemmatimonadales; family GWC2-71-9; genus SPDF01. The sequence continues at coordinate 4,075 of JAHECL010000081.1, forward strand.
GGCGCCCTCGCAGGCGGCGAGCGATCGGGACACCTCATAGGTGAAGTCCACGTGTCCGGGGGTGTCGATCAGGTTGAGTTCGTACTCGACGCCGTCCCGGCCGGTGTAGCTCATCCGGACGGCGTTCAGCTTGATGGTGATGCCCCGTTCCCGCTCGAGGTCCATCGTGTCGAGCAGCTGCTGTCGCATCTGGCGCTTCTGGACCGCGCCCGTCGTCTCGATCAGGCGGTCGGCCAGGGTGGACTTCCCGTGGTCGATATGCGCCACGATGCAGAAATTCCGGATGCGGGATTGGGACATGGGCGCAAATATAACGGAGCCCCGGTCACGCCGAGTCGGCCAGTTCCTCCAGTCGCGCCAGGGCCCGCCGCAGGTGCGGAATCACGATGCTGCCGCCCACGATGAGCGCCACGCTGAAGAGCTCGAGGAACTCCTCGTGGGTCACCCCCTCCTCCCGGCACCGGACGACGTGATAGGTGATGCAGTCGTCGCAGCGGAGGACCATGCTCGAGACCAGGCCGAGCATTTCCTTGGTCTTGACGCCCAGTGCGCCCGCCTCATAGGCTCGGCCGTCGAGGGCGAAGAACCGGTTGATGGTGAGGTTGCCCGCACCGAGGATTTTCGCGTTCATCTCCTCGCGAAAGGCGCGGAATTCGGCGAGCGAGGTCGGGTCGGTGGCGGCCATGGGAGGTCCGGGGTGGGGAGGGTGTGGAAACGAGTCAGGGGGTCCCGAAGGAACCCCCTGAATCATATACCGTCATTCACCCCGGCGAGCATCACCGCGCCTGCTGCAGCTCCTCGAGGGCGCCGGGATTCCAGGTCGGCCTGGTCGCCCCGTTCCCCACCGCCTGGCCCAGCCAGAAGATCAGCTGCAGCAGCCGGGACTCCTTCTCGGCGTTGATCTTGTCGGGCGAGTCGCTGGGCTCGTGGTAGTCGGGGTGGTGGCCGCTCGAGAAGTAGATGATCGGCACGCCGGCCCGGGCGAAGTTGTAGTGATCGGAGCGGAAGAACCGGCGCTCGTCCGGGGCCAGGTCGCCCACGGGCAGCATGTTCAGGTCGCGATGGGCCGCGGTCACCGAGTCGAGGGTGGGGCCGAGGCTGGAATAGGTGGGACCGATGGTCTCGACGGTGTCGGGCCAGTTCCGCCCGATCATGTCCATGTTGAGGTTGGTCACGATGCTGTCGATGGGCACCGGCGGGTGCGCCGTGAACCAGGCGCTGCCCCAGAGGCCCTTCTCCTCGCCGCTCACGGTCAGGAAGATCAGCGACCGCTTCGTGGCGGCCTTCTTCCTGGTAAACGCCTCCGCCAGCTCGAGGATGCCCACGGTGCCGGAGCCATCGTCATCGGCGCCGTTGTTGATGCTGTCCGGCTTGCTCGCGTCGACGCCGATGTGGTCCATGTGGGCCGAGAAGACCACGTACTCGTTTCTGAGCACCGGATCGGTCCCCTCGAGGATGCCCACCACGTTCGGGGCGGAGGCCGTCCCGAGGGTCGAGTCGACGATGCGGACCGTGGCGGTCCAGTCGGGGACCGGGAGGACCGTCATGGTGGTTGCCGAGTTCAGCTGGTCGAAGATCTGCGCCGCTTGCGGGTACCGCGCCGTGACCGCCGCCTGCGAGAACTCGAGCACCAGGGGGACGAGGCGTTCTCCCGCGGCATCGGGTTCCGGCTGCGAGACCTTGACCCGCGTGGCCTGCGCCGCAGCGGCTGCCACGACCGCAGTGTCCCGGTCACTGGCCGCGAAGATTCCCGCCGCCCCTGCCGTCATCGCCTTGATGATCATGGCGTTGCCGTACTTCGGCACCGAGGCCCAATCCACCACCCAGATGAGGAACTTCCCCTTGACCAACTCCGCGGCGGGGAAACTGTCGGGGTCGGGAGGGCCGCCGATCATCACGATCTCGCCGGACACCTGTGTGCCGTTCGATTCGCCGACATGCCGCACCACCGCGGTGGTGAACGGCAGGAGGATGAAACCCTGCAGGTCGGCGCTGCTGAACTCGACGAACGATTTCTCCGCCTGCAGCTGCTGCAGCACCAGGGGGTAGCGCTGCATGTAGCCGCCGCTGTCCCCGCCGGGCCGGAGGCCGAACGACTTGAACTCGTCGGCGATGTACTGCGCCGCCGTCTCGAGTCCCGGGCTCGGCGTGTCCCGCCCCATCATCGAGTCGTCGGCGATGAGGTTGATGCGTCTGCGGACGTCCTTTTCCGTGATCGACGCCGCGGCCTTCTTCACGTCCTTCGACTGGGCGGCGAGCGGCGCCGCCGCCCCGGCCAGCAGGGCGGCGAGCGTCAGGGCGAAGGCCGCCCTCACGTGGCGGGCTTCGGCGGCTGGACGATCTTCGCGTAACTGTCCGGGTCCCACTGCGGACGCTCAGGGTTGTTGGCGATGGCCTGCCCGAGGTAGAAGAGCAGCTGCAGGATCCGGGACTCCTTGTCGGCGTCGATCTTGTCCGGGGAGTCCGAGGGCTTGTGGTAGTCCTCATGGACGCCGTTGAAGAAGAACAGGATCGGCACGCCGTTCTTGGCAAAATTGAAGTGATCGGACCGGCCGTAGAAGTTCTCCTCCGGCCAGCGGTCGTCGATGGCCGCCATGCCGAGCTCGGGATGCTGGGCGTTCACCGCGGCCAGCGTCTGGCCGAGGTCGGAGTGCTCGCGGCCGATGGCGACGATGGTGTCCGGCCAGTTGCGCCCGATCATGTCGATGTTGATGTCGGCGACCATGTCCTTGATCGGCACCGTGGGATTTGACGTGAAGTAGTCGCTCCCCCACAGCCCCTTCTCCTCGCCGCTCACCGTGATGAAGAGCACGGAGCGCTTCGGGCGGGCGCCGGGCCGGCTGAACGCCTCGGCGAGTTCCACCACGCCGACCGTGCCGGAGGCGTCGTCGTCGGCGCCGTTGTTGATGCTGTCGGCCTTGCCGCTGGAAATCCCGACGTGATCCATGTGGCCCGAGTAGACCAGGTATTCGTGCTTCAGCTTCGGGTCGGTCCCCTCGAGGATGCCGATGGTGTTCGGCGCCGTGGTCTTGCTCAGCTCCGTCTCCTTGAGGTCGAACATGACCTTGAGGCCCGGTGCGGGCAGGACCACCATCCCGGTGTCGGCCCGGATCTTCGCCACGTCGACGCCGCCGGCGGCCAGCACGCTGGCCAGGGCGGCGTCGTTCACGTCCACCAGCGGGGCGCGGCCCGCATCGCCACCGACCCGCAGGCCCTTCCGGTACGGGGGCTTCATGCGGGTGGCCCAGGCCGCCGAGTCGCGGTTGGACAGGATGATGATCCCGACGGGCTCGAGGCCGAAGACCGCCCCGAACACCCGGTTCCATCCCCCGGCGAGCTGGCCCTTGCTGTAGTCGAGCACCAGCACGACCACCTTGCCCTTGGCGTCCAGACCCTCGAGCGCCGCGGGATCGGCCGTGCCGCCGAGGACGATCGCCGACCCGCCGACCTCCTTGTCGGCGGGCGTGCCGAACAGGAAGCGTGCGTCGGCGCTGAAATCGGCGTGCACATGCTTGCCGCCTGCGATGAACCCGACGTGGGAGGCGGCCGGATCGAACTGGGTCTGGATGATCTCGTAGCGCTGGAACCATGTGCCGTTCTCACCGCCCGGCTTGAGGCCGAACGACTTGAACTGATCGGCGACATACTGCGCGGTCATTTCCAGCCCGGGGCTCGGCGTGTCGCGGCCCATCATCGAGTCGTCGGCGATGATGTTGATGCGCTTTCCCACGTCCGCGGCGGTGATCGTCGCGGCGGCCTTCTGCACCGCCGAGGAGGGCGGCGGGACGACGGTGGCAGGGGCTTGGGCGGCGAGCGGGGTGGCGGCGAAGAGGGCGAGGGTGAGCAGGTGTCGCATGCGTCTCTCGGGCTGAGTGGATCAGGAATATGGGTCGGCCCGGCAGGCAACCAGGTGCATGCCGGGCCCCGTGTCGCTACGGCCGGACCCTTCCGGGAGTTTCAGGGGCCGCGTCGCTTCAGCTTCGGTTCCCCAGTGGCGCGGGGGGCCGGCTTCGGTGTGCCGACGCCGGGACGCGGGGACTGGGGGCGGGCGGCCGACCCCCGGGTGGGCGGCTTCGGGGTGGCCCGCGGGGAGGGCGGACGCCTGGCCTGCCCGGGGGCCTGCTTCGCCGACGGCTTCGCCTGGGGAGTGGCGCCGGATTTCGTCGATGGCTTGGCGCCCGGCTTCGGCTGCGAGGGTTCCTGAACCTGCGCGGGTCGAGGCCGCTCCGGAGCCGGACTGGGCGTCGGGGTCTGGATGGTGGTCAGGGAGAGCACCAGCAGCGGCAACAGCACGAAACCTCCTGGGGGACAACTCCGTTGAGACCTGCATGAGTCAGCAGGGCTTGTGCCACTCAGCAATTGTTTCATAACCCAATGCCATACAATGTGTTGCGGCGAACCTGCCAGTCCCGGCCGTGCCCCGTCCCGTCCTCGGCAGGGTACAGGCCGGCGTCGCGTTGACTTCCCGCGTCATTCCCCGGTACGTTGCCGCCCGCATGGCCACCGCCCAGTCCGCCCCCCGGCTCGACCTGCTCGACCCCTTCGAGGTGTCCCGCCTCGGCGGCATCGAGGTCGTGACTGAAGGCCTCGTCGAGGGGTTCCTGGCCGGCCTCCACCGCTCTCCCCGGCGGGGGTTCTCCGTCGAATTCGCCGAGCACCGGATGTACCAGCCCGGCGACGAACTCCGCTACATCGACTGGAAGCTCCTCGGGCGGAAGGACCGCCTGTACGTGAAGCAGTTCGAGGAAGAAACCAACCTCCGCGCGATGATCGTGCTCGACGCCAGCCGGTCGATGGACTGGTCGGGCGCCGCCGAGACCCGCCTCACCAAGTTCGAATACGCCCGCCGCCTCGCCGCCGCGCTGGCGCTCGTGCTCCTCCGGCAGCGCGATGCGACCGGGCTCGTGGTGTTCGACGAGGCCGTGCGCGCGACCCTGCCGCCCCGTGTCAGTCGCGCCCACTGGATGCGACTGCTCACCACTCTCGCCGGCAGCACGCCCGGGAAGCTGACCGCGGCCGCGCCCGCCCTGCAGGGGGTGGTCGAGCGCCTGCGCCGTCGGGGACTGGTGGTGCTGATCTCCGACCTCCTGCTCGACCAGGCGCCGACCCTGCACGCGCTGAAGTTCCTGCGGCACCGGGGACACGCCGTACTGGTGCTGCACCTGCTCGATCCGGCCGAACTGGAACTCGACGGACCCGCCGAGGTGCGCTTCGAGGATCCCGAGTCGGCGTCGGCGGTCGTGCTGCGGCCGAGGGACTGGGCGGAGGTGTATCGCCGGACCGTCCGCGACGTGGTGGCGGGATGGCGACTGGCGTTGCGCAGCCAGGGGGCCCGGTACCACGCCATCCGGACCGACCTGCCGTTCGGACAGGCGCTCCGCGAGGCGCTGGTGCGCCCTGGTGGGCTCGCGTGATCGGTTTCCTCTCCCCTGCCTGGCTCTGGGCCCTGCCGGCCGCCGCGCTTCCCCTCATCCTGCATCTCGTGGCGCGGCGCCAGCCGCCTACGCTGCCCTTTCCCGCCGTCCGCTACCTGCAGCAGGTCACCCAGGAGCACCAGCGCCGGCTCAAGCTGGAGCACTGGCTCCTGCTGCTCGTCCGCACGCTCCTCGTGCTGGCGCTGGTGCTCGCCGCCGCCGGGCCCACCGTGGCTCGCGACGGGCTGGCCGGCCATGCGCCGGCGGCGCTGGTGCTGGTCCTCGACAACTCCCCGAGCAGCGGGGCCGTCACCGGAGGCACCCCGCTGCTGGAGCGGCTGCGCGGTGCCGCTCAGGAGGTGCTCGCCAAGGCCACATCGGACGACGCGGTCTGGCTCCTCACCGCCGATGGCGTCGCCCGGCGCGCGCCGGGCGCGGTGCTTTCGGCGACCGTCGATTCCCTCGCCCCCTCCGAGGTCCGGATGGATCTCGGTGCCGCCCTCACCCAGGCCAATGATGTCCTGGCCAGCCAGGAGCGGGCCGCCGAGATCATCCTGCTGTCCGACCTGCAGGCGACAGCGCTCTCCGGCGCGCAGCTGGCGGTTCCCCTCCTGATCGGGACCACCGACGTTCCCGCGCCGCCAAATCTCGGTGTCGCCGGCATCGACCCCGGCCCGCAGCCCTGGTCGCCGGGAGACAACCGGGTGCGCATCCAGCTGCTCGGTGATTCGGGACGCAGTGCGACGCTTACCGTCTCCGGGGGTGATCGCCCGGGCCGGCCCCAGCTGGGACAGGTCGGAGCCCCGGCCGAGGCCACGGTGCCGCTCCCCACGCCGGGATGGTGGCCGGTCACCGCCGCACTCGATCCCGACGAGTTCCGGATGGACGATCGCCGCCAGACGATCGTGCGGGTCCTCCCCGTGGCCGAGGCGCAGTGGGATCCCACCGATCGATACCTCGCCGCCGCCGCCTCGACGTTGCGTGAGGGCGGTCGACTGCGCACCGGGACCCGGGTCACGCTGGGATGGCTCGGTTCGGGCCCCTCGGTCGTGACGCCTCCCGCGGACCTCGCCGAAGTCGGGGCGCTGAATCGTGCGCTCGAGCGTCGCGGGATGCCGTGGCGATACGGCGGGCCGGTGGCGCGGGCCCAGGTGAGCGACAGCGGGCCGTTGCTCGGTCCGGTGGGAATCACCCGCCGGCTGCGCCTGACCTACCGCGGCGGGGCCGAGCGCGGCGTGGATGTCACCGTCGCCGGTGAACCATGGATCGTCCATGCGGGCGACATCGTCCTGCTCGGCAG
>JAHECL010000212.1 GCA_024641745.1 Gemmatimonadota bacterium
GAACGGCGGATCACCCGTCAGCATTTCGTAGAGGACGCATCCCAGGGCGTACACATCCGAGCGCGCGGTGATCTCCCGCTCGCCCATCGCCTGCTCGGGGCTCATGTAGTGCGGCGTGCCGAGGCTCATCCCGGTCTCGGTCATCCGGGTGCCGGCGGTGCTCACCGCCAGCGCGATGCCGAAGTCGGCCACCAGGGCCGAGCCGTCGTGCAGGAGGATGTTTTCCGGCTTGATGTCCCGATGAATCACGCCGTGGCGATGCGCGTAGTCGAGCGCCGAGGCAACTTCGGTGGCGATGCGGACCGCGTCATCGACCGGCAGCTGCTTTTCGCGGCTGATGCGGTCGCGGACCGTCTCTCCCTCCACGTAGGGCATCACGTAGAAGAGGAAGCCGTCACTCTCGCCGCTGTCGAAGAGCGGCAGGATGTGCGGATGCTGGAGGTTGGCGGTGGTGGTGATCTCCGAGAGGAACCGCTCGGCGCCGATGACGGCGGCCAGCTCGGGCCGGAGGACCTTGACCGCCACCCGGCGGTTGTGCCGGATATCCTGGGCCAGGTAGACGGTGGCCATGCCGCCCTGGCCGAGCTCGCTCTCGATCTTGTAGCGGTCGGACAGCGCTTCGGTGAGGCGGAGGGGGGCGTCGCTCATCGTGATCCTCCACCGCTCTCGGCGACGCGCTGCCGAAACTCGGTGATCCAGTTGGGCGAGACGACCAGCTGAAAGTCGTCTGCACCTGCGAGGACAGCGAGGACGCGCTTCCCGTCCCGCGTCATGTCGTAGTTGGCCCCGAAGAAGGAGGTGCCCGCGATGCTCGTATTGCGGAGGATGGTGTCCCTTCCGAGCAAGGCGAATGTCGGGGTGAGATGCACCCGCGCTGCCAGCAGGGCCGAACCCGACCGGTAGTAGAGGCGCTGCCCATCTGGGGACCAGCTCGGCTCGGCCCCACCGGCCACCGACACCTGGACCTTGGATGACGGATCGGGGAAGGAACGGACGTACACCTCAAACCGGCCTGACTCGTTCGACATGAGCGCTACCCATTTCCCATCAGGGGAGAACCGGGCCGAACCCTCGAGGGCGGGAGAATTGAGGTAGCTCCGGGCGACGCCCCCGGAGTCCAGCGGCACGCGCAGGAGGTCCCAGGAGGTCTCCCGGAGGCTGGTCACCAGCAGTGACTTCTCGTCGGGAGAGACGGCCGCGTCCGGCGTGAGGTAGATGTTCTGCGTGAGCTTTTCGGCGGGGGACCCGCCCGCGGCGAGCTGCCACCAGACGGCGCCACGCGCCTCCTCACCCGAGGCCGTAAACAGGATGTGCCGTCCGTCCGCACTCCAGCTGACCGAGGTCACCGTCCCGGACGTTGTCAGTTTCGAGAAGGTGGACAGGGTGCGGTCATAGATCCACACATCGCTCTGCCGCCCGTCGTACACGACGACCGCCACCCGCTGTCCGTCCGGCGACAGGCGTGGCTGCTCGTATGCCCCCGGCTGCTTCAGCAGTGGCTCGGTCCGCCCATCGGGAGAGACCCAGCCGAGCAACCCGCGCGCGCCACCGCGCGAGGTGACCAGCGCGCCACCCGGCGACAGGAAGACGCCGGAATTGCCGTTGTTCGCGGATGCCACGGCGACGGGGTCGTGCACCGGTATGGGTCTCCCGGCGAGCTTCCGTCCCCGTGGATCCAGCTTGACTGCCATGATGGTACCGTCCGCCTGCAGGTACACCAGCATGCCGTCGAGGACCGCCAGCGGGCGAATCCCCTGGATGCCGAGCGGCGCCACCTTGCCATCATCGAGAAAGGTGATGGCGAGTTCGGAGGTGGAGAGACTCCCGGACCAGATGACGAAGACGACGCTCTTGCCGTCCGGCAGGGCGATGGGCCAGATGTGGTCAGTCTTGCCGTTCGCCGTATCTGGCTCCGTGAGCGCGACGGGCGCGCCACCGGCGGCACTGACATGGGAGAGCCCGTGGGTCGCCCCGTAGGACCCCAGCACGATCTGGTCACGGGTCGTCCAGGCCGCTCCGTTGGCGGCGCCCGCCGTCGCGATCGTCACCGGCGCGCTCCCGTCGAGCCGGACCTTCCGTTCCTTGCCGTCCTGACCGAACGCCAGCCACTTGCCGTCGGGAGAGAAATGTGGCTCGAAAGCGTCTGTCGTCCCGGGAATCGGATGCGGCTCCAGCTGATCGGTGCGGAGCGCGTACAACGCCACGGTGTTGGCGTCCTGCGCCACGGAATAAACGACCGTCCCCCCATCGGGAGAGATCGCCGCCGGCCACGGATAGGCCGGGACGGGTTGTGTGCTGTCCGATGCAGCGAGCACGTACCGAATGGTTGGGATCGCGGCCGGCACTGCCCGCTTCGCCACCGAGGATGCCACCGCGAGTGCTGCGACCGCAATCAGCGCGGGGACAAGGACGATCGGATCTCGCAGTCGGGCGCGCCATCCGCCGCCGCTGACACCTCCTGCCAAGGCGCCGTGCACAGCGGTGCCGGCGAACGAGGCGATGCTGCCGCGACCCTGCAGCGCATCGGCAAGATCCGCGGCGGTCTTGAACCGGTCCGCCGGCAGCTTCTGGAGCGCCTGCCGGACCGCTCCCTCGACCTGCGGCGGGATGGTCTTCCGCTGGATGCTGAGTGAGCGCGGCTCTTCCGTCACCACGCGGGCGATGATGGCCTGCGCGGTGGGACCGGTGAAGGGCGGCTCCCCGACCAGCATCTCGTAGAGCACGCAGCCCAGGGCGTATACATCGGAGGTGGCGGTAATCTCCCGCTCCCCCATCGCCTGCTCGGGGCTCATGTAGTGCGGGGTGCCGAGCGACATCCCGGTCTCGGTCATGCGCGAGCCGGCGGTGCTGACCGCCAGCGCAATGCCGAAGTCGGCCACCAGGGCGCTGC
>JAHECL010000082.1 GCA_024641745.1 Gemmatimonadota bacterium
GTCCCGGCGTGACGCAGCGGTGTTCAGCGCCGGGTTCCTGACCTACGACGATCACTGTGTGGCGGTGGTCCGTGCGGACCAGCTCGCGTCCGGGATGTCCCTTCCCGTCAGCCACCAGCGGTTGTTCCTCTTCCCGTGGCTCCTCTCCCTCGTCATGACGGCCGCGCGCGCCGTCGGGGTCACGGCCCCCGCGACCGAGATGCTCCTCGTCATCGCATCCTCGAGCGCCGTGAGCGGGCAGCGGCACGACGCCACCGGCGTGATCGTGGCGCAGTACGCCTATCGCTACGTTCCCCCGGTGTACTACCTCGGGGACCGGCTGGGTCAACTGGTCAATCCCGGGCACAACAGGGCCCGCACCGCGGTGGTCTCTGCCATCGGGGAGCCGGGGAGGTGAGCATCGCGGGTTTTTGCCGCGGGAGCGGGACGGTGTATTTTTGGGTGATGGCACCCCGCGCGCGCTGATGGCCGAGGTTTCCGTCGCCCCTCCCGCTGGAGATGCGCCCTGATGCTCTCCGAGATCCTGCTCTCCCAGTTCGACCACGAGATGCAGACCACACGCGACGTCCTGGCCAGGGTGCCCGAGGCGCAGGCCGACTGGAAACCGCATCCCAGGTCGACGCCCCTCGGCACCCTCGCCCAGCATATCGCCAACCTGGTCGGTTTCGGCGCGATGATCGTCCACCTGGAGGAGCGCGATGTGAGCCCGCCGGGCGGGCCGCCCCACGCGCCGGTCCCGTTCACCGGCACCGGGGCGCTCCTCGCCGCCTTCGACGCCGGCGTCCAGGCGACCCGGGACGCCCTCGCGGGGGCGTCGGACGCGGCGCTCCTGGTGCCCTGGACGCTGAAGGCCCAGGGCAAGGCGCTCTTCTCGATGCCGCGGGCGAGCGTGCTGCGGAGCTACATGATCAGCCACATGATCCATCACCGGGGACAGCTCACCGTGTACCTGCGGCTCCTGGACGTCCCGCTTCCCCCGATCTACGGACCGACCGCGGACCAGGCCATATGAGGCGACTGCTCCCGTTCCTGCTCCTCTTCGCCGCGGCGCCGCTGCCGGGCCAGAGCCTCGACCCGCGCTCGTACGTGAACACGCCGGTCGGGATGAACTTCATCGTCGGGGCCTACGCCTATTCCCACGGGAGCGTGCTCTTCGACCCGTCGGTGCCGATCACGAACGGTGACCTGACCGTCACCGGGCCCATCCTCGGTGCGGCCCGCTCGCTCGATTTCTGGGGGCTCTCCGGCAAGGCCGACCTCGGGGCCGGGTTCGTCTGCGTGGACGGGCAGGGGGAGTTGAACGGGGTCGTGAATACCCGCAATGTCTGCGGGCTTTCGGACCCCGCGGTCCACGCGTCGGTCAACTTCATCGGCGCCCCCGCCCTGCGCCTCCCGGCCTTCGCGAGGTACCGCCAGGACGTCCTGGTCGGCGCCAGCCTGAAGGTGACCATGCCGCTTGGCCAGTACGACGACAGCAAGCTGGTGAACATCGGGACCAACCGCTGGTCGTTCAAGCCGGAACTGGGCGTGTCGAAGGCGCTCGGGCGGCTGACGGTGGAGCTGCTCGCCTCCGCGACCTTCTACACGACCAACAGCGATTTCTTCGGGGGGCAGGTCCAGCAACAGGCCCCGCTCTTCTCGGGGCAGCTCAACGGGGTGTACACGATGCGCTCCGGCATCTGGGCGGCACTGGGCTGGACGCTTTATGGCGGCGGACGGCTGACGACCGACGGCGTGGAGGCCACGCAGCGACAGCAGAACTCGCGGCTGGGACTCACGCTGGTCTTCCCGGTCGGCGCCCACAACTCCCTCAAGGCGTACGCCAGCACCGGGGTCTCGACCCGGACCGGCTCGGATTTCGATGCGTTCGGGGTGGGATGGCAGTACCGCTGGGGCGGAGGGCCCTGAGCGTCCCCCACGGCGCGGGACGCCCAGGATGCACGGCTGCTAGTTGCCGCCCTGGCTCGACGGGGGAACGAGGCCGTTGGCCCGCATGTAGACCACCAGGTTGCCGTAGTGCTCGCCGTCATGCGTCGCATTCCAGACGAGGACGGCCAGCCGCGACATCGTCGACCCGAAGAACTGGGTCGGCTGCATCGCCTCGGCGTCCGTCATCTGGTAGGCGCCGTTGCAGTAGGCCACCGACGCCTGCATCCCCTCGAGGAGCGTCGCCTTGTCGGTGAGCTTCTCGTAGTCGGGGTGCTCCGGTTCCGCGACGCCGAGCGCGCCGGAACAGAAGAGGTAATGGGCGTTCGCCACGTGCCCGATGATCTCGGCCATGCTGCGGACCGCGGGGTTCGGCTTGTAGCCGTACAGGCTGTCCGGCACCTGCTCCACGGTCTGGACCAGCCAGCCGCCGAGATCGTTGAACCGCGGGATCACGGCAGCCACCGCCGCGTTTCCGGCGCCGGCGTCGGTCGCCGTGTCAGCCGGCGGGGCGCAGGCCGGCACAGCGGCCGCCAGCAGCAGCGCCGGCATCAGGGTGAGCTTCATGTCGCATCCTCCGGAAAATCGGGTGTCAGGGCGCGGGGCGATCCGCCCCGATGGGACGAGATGCAGTGGAATTACACCGCGGCCCCGCTCGCTGTCAAACGCCCTCCTGGAGGATCGATGCGCCCCTGGCACCGGAGCCTGACCACGTCGCTGGTGGTCCCCGGCCTTCTCCTGAGCTTCGCGGTCGAGGCCGTCGTGGCCCAGCGGCCGCGCGCGCGTGACGTCGGCGTCGCCCCGGGCGTCCTGCCCCCCGGGCCGTGGAACGCCATCACCGACGTGCCCGGAGTCCTGGTGGGGCAGGCGACGGTGACCCGCGGCGACGCGACCCGGACCGGCGTCACCGCGATCCTGCCGCACGGCGGCAACCTCTACCGGGACCGGGTTCCCGCCGCCGTCTTCGTCATCAACGGCTTCGGGAAGCTGCTCGGCACCACCCAGCTGCACGAACTCGGCGAGCTCGAGACGCCCATCCTCCTGACCTGCACCCTCTGCGTCTGGCAGGCGGCCGACGCGATGGTGGCCCACCTCCTCGCCCAGCCGGGCATGGAGTCGGTGCGGTCCATCAACCCGGTGGTGGGCGAGACGAACGACGCCTTCCTGAACGACATTCGGTCGCGCCCGACGTCCAGCACCGATGTCGTGGCGGCGCTGACGGGCGCGCGCCCCGGTCCGGTGGCCGAGGGCAGCGTCGGCGCCGGCACCGGCACCACGACGCTCGGGTGGAAGGGCGGCATCGGCACCTCCTCCCGACGGGTGCCAGTCGGCGACAGCACCTGGACCGTCGGCGTGCTGGTCCAGACGAACTTCGGCGGCATCGGCGGACTCCTCCTCCAGGGCGTGCCGGTCGGTCGCCTGCTGGGCCGCGACGGGCTCTCCGGGCCGGAGGCGCCGACGGGACCGACCGGCTCGATCATGATCGTCGTCGCGACCGACGCGCCCCTCTCCGACCGCAACCTCGAGCGGCTCGCCTCGCGCGCCACGATCGGCCTCGGCCGCACCGGCGGCACCGCCGGCAACGGCTCGGGCGACTACGTCCTGGCCTTCTCCACCAATGCCGCGGTGCGCCGGACGGCCGGCAGCACGACCGCTTCCTCGCCGCAACTCGGCAACGATGTCATGAGTCCGCTCTTCGCCGGGGTCATCGAGGCGACGGAGGAGGCGATCGACAACGCGCTCTTCGCCGCCACCACCGTCACCGGCAACGGGCACACCGCCGAGGCGCTGCCGATCGGCGAGGTTCTCGAGATCCTGCGGGCGCACAACGCCCTGGTGCCGTCCCTTCCCGTGCCGGCGGCGGGGCCGTAGATATCTGGCTCGGTTGCGCCCAACCACCGAAGGGAAGCAGGCACCGTGAAATTTCTGCTCGACTTCATCACGATCTACTCCCAGGGGGTGTACTTCCTCCTGCCGCTGTTCGGCGCCCTGCTCGGGATCATCGTGGTGCTCGGCCTCCGGATCGGTTACCTGGAAGGGTGGCATTTCGCCGATTCGGTCTACTACGCCCTGGTCTGCGCCACGTCGCTCGGCGCCGGCACCCTGCACCCCACCGAGCGCCGCACCCGATGGATGACGGTGGCGATCTCCCTCTTCGGGGTGCTCTTCGTCGGCCTGGTCGTGTCCATTGGACTGGAGGCGGTGTCGCACGCCTTCCGGCAGGCACGGGGCGTTTCGGCCCCGATCATTCCCTGAGTCCTCACACAGGAAGACCCGATGGCCATTGACGAGGCGCTGGCCGACCGCGTCCGGCGGGCACTGGACGGCACGCCGGGACTGACCGAATTGAAGATGTTCGGCGGCCTCTGCTTCCTCATCCGCGGCCACATGTGCGCGGGTCTCGTCGGCAGCACGCTGATGGTGCGGGTGGGTGCGGAGGGGCACGATGCCGCGCTGGCCCAGCCGCACGTGCGTCCCATGGACCTGACCGGCCGGCCGATGACCGGGATGGTGTTCGTGGACCCGCCGGCGATCGCGACCGACGCGATGCTGGCCGGCTGGGTCACCCGTGGCGCCTCGTACGCTGCTTCCCTCCCTCCCAAGCCACCCAAGTCGTAGGCGGTCGCATCCCTCCCGACTCCGCAGACCTGGCCACAGACGCGATCGTTTCGCTCGACATGATGCAGACGGTCGCGCTCGCCGCCCTTGTCCTCTTCACCGGCTACGGCATCCGCCGGCGGGTCGGCGTCCTCGACCGGTTCAACATCCCGGCGCCGGTGGTGGGCGGGTTCCTCTTCGCCGCGGTGGCCCTGGTCCTCCGGCAGGCCGGCACGCTGCAGTTCGCCTTCGACACCCGCCTGCAGGGTCCGTTCATGGTGGCGTTCTTCACCGCGATCGGGCTCGGCGCCAGCCTGGGTCTCCTCAAGGTCGGCGGCCGCCAGGTCCTGGTCTTCTGGGGCATCGCCTCGCTGCTGGCGGCGCTGCAGAACGGGATCGGCGTCGGGCTCGCCGAACTGATGGGGGTCAACCCGCTGCTGGGACTCATCACGGGGTCGATCACGATGACCGGGGGCCACGGCACCGGCGCGGCATTCGGCAAGCTGCTGGAGGAGCAGTATCACTTTCCCGGCGCCGTCACGCTCGCGATGGCGGCCGCCACCTTCGGCCTCGTGGCCGGCGGCATTCTCGGCGGCCCCGTGGGCACCCGCCTCATCGACCGCTTCCGGCTCCGTCCCGCCCGGGGCGCGGCGCCTGCCGCCGCTCCCCGGGCGACCCCGTCCTCGCTGGATGAGGAGATCGACGTCGAGCCGGCGGGCCGGCCGCCCACGGCGTACCTGCTGCTCCACACCCTCACCATCATCCTGGCCTGCATGTGGGTGGGCGGGATGCTCTCGGCGTGGCTCGGGCGGTACATCACCCTCCCCGGGTATATCGGGGCCATGATGGTGGCGGCCGTCGTCCGGAACCTGGCCGACGCCAGCGGCCGGCTCCGGATCGAGGAACGGGTGGTGGACGACCTCGGCACCATCGCCCTCTCGCTCTTCCTGACCATGGCGCTGATGTCGCTGAAGCTGTGGGAGCTCCTCGACCTGGCGGGACCGATGCTGGTCATCGTCATCGTGCAGGTCGCGGTCATGGCGGCGTTCGCCACCTGGGTCACCTTCCGCGTGATGGGGCGGGACTACGACGCGGCGGTCATGGCCGCCGGGCACTGCGGATTCGGGCTCGGCGCGACGCCGAACGCGGTGGCCAACATGGAATCGCTGGTGGAGCGATTCGGCGGGGCGCCACGGGCGTTCCTGGTCCTGCCGATGGTTGGCGCCTTCTTCATCGACTTCACCAACGCGCTCATCATCACCGCCTACATCAACCTCGTCGGCCCCTAGGCGCGCTGCTCATCCAGCACCATCGTCCGGCGATTTCGGGTGCAATCGACTATCATTCACCCTCGCCACCATTTCAGTGGCCGGTGGTGTCCCAATGCCCGTCCTGCCTCCGGTCCGTCCGCCCAACCTCGCCGGGGGACTGCATGCCGCTTTACAAGCCACAGCAGCGCCATATCACCGTCCGCGACCGGAAGTTCCATTTCGTGTCGTATGAGGCCCATCCCGCCGACCCCCGGCGCGACGCCGAGGCGGAGCCGGAGATGTGGTACCTGATGCGCGCGGGTCGGCGGTGGGCGGTCATGCCAAGGCTCCCCGACCAGCAGGTAGAGGAGACGGACGAGAAGCTCCGCATCTGGGCCGAAGAACACGCCTTCACCGACGAGGACGAGGCCCCGGAGCCGGCGGCCGATGCCGCCCCCCGTCCGCGCAGGCTGCGCCGTGACAACTGGTGGGGACCGAGCGAGGGCCGCCAGGCCAGCTGACCCCTCCCCCGGGCCGGACCGGGAGTCCCCAGCAGGGGACTCCCCCCCGGCCGACCTCCGCAGTATTCTCTCACAGCCCCGATGACCCGCCACTCCCCAGCCGGAGTCCTCTGCCCATGTCGATCGACCGCCGTCAGTTCACCGGGTTGCTGGCAGGGATGCTGGCCGGCACGGCGATCCGTCCGGACCGCCCGGCGCACGCCACACCGCTGACGCCCGCCCCGAACGCCGATCCCTGCCATCCTCCGGCACCCGTCGCCGCGCTGACACCGATGCTCGAGGGCGTGGTCCCGATCACGCCGGAGGAACGGGCCGCGCGCATCGAGCGGGCGCGGGAACTGATGGCGGCGGGAGGGTTCGGGGCCATCCTGATGGAACCGGGCACCAACCTCTCCTACTACACCACCGTCCGCTGGGGCAACTCGGAGCGGCCCTTCGTCGCGGTGCTCCCGGCCCGGGGCGAGATGGCGTTCGTGTGCCCCGGCTTCGAGGAGGCGCGGGCGCGTGAAATGACGCCGGCCGGGGCAGAGGTCCGGGTCTGGCAGGAAGACGAGAGCCCGTATGACGTCATCGCCGGCATCCTCCGGGACCGCGGCCTTGCCACCGGCACCGTCGGCATCGAAGCCGAGACCCGCTATTTCATTTCGGATGGGGTGCGGCAGGCCGCACCGCGGGCCGCCTTCCGGAATGCCGACCCGGTCACCGTCGGCTGCCGCTCGATCAAGTCGGCGGCGGAGCTGGCGCTGATGCAGCGGGCCAGCGACATCACGGTGACCGCATTCGGCGCCGCCTTCGCCACGCTCCGGGAGGGGATGAGCCAGTACGACCTGTCCGAGAACATGACGATGGCGATGCGGCGGCTCGGCGGCTCGGCACCGTGGGCGCTGGTGGGCTTCGGCGAGGCGTCGGCGTTCCCGCACGGCACCCGGCGACCGCAGCAGCTGAAGGAGGGCGAGATCGTCCTGCTCGATTCCGGCTGCAGCGTCCAGGGCTACCAGTCCGACATCACCCGCACGACGGTGTTCGGCACGCCCACCGCGCGGCAAACCGAGATCTGGAACCTCGAGCGCCGGGCGCAGGACGCCGCCTTCGCCGCCGCACAACCGGGGGCCACCTGCGGCTCGGTCGATGCCGCCGCGCGCAAGGTGATCACCGACGCCGGCTTCGGGCCCGGGTACGCGCTGCCGGGCCTGCCGCACCGCACCGGGCACGGGATCGGCATGGACGGCCATGAGGCGCCGAACTTCGTCAAGGGCAGCGAGGTCGTCATCCAGCCAGGGATGTGCTTCAGCGACGAACCGAACATCTCCATCTACGGGGAGTTCGGGATCCGGCTGGAGGACTGCATTTACGTCACGGAGTCGGGGCCGAAGTTCTTTGCGCAGCAGGCGCCAGCGATCGACCGCCCGTTCCCCTGACAGACCGGGAGGCGACATGGACCCCCAAGCAATGGTCTTCCTGGTTCCCATCACGGCGATGGGGATCGCGATCGCCGCCATCGTCATGAGCGGGCTGAAGAAGGTGATGGCCCTTCGTCTCGAAGAGGCGCGGGTCCGGTCCGGGGTCGTTCCAGGGGGAACCCTGGCGGAGCTCGACCAGCTGCGCGGCGAGATGGACCAGATGCGTCATGAACTGGCCGAGGTCCAGGAGCGGCTCGACTTCACGGAACGACTCCTGGCGCAACGGCGGGACCAGGAACGTTTGCCGGGATAAGGAGCGCACGACATGCCTCACCGCCTCCGCACGCCGTCGTGGTCGGTCTTCCTCGCAGCTCTCGCCGCCTGCGCCACCGGCGGCGGAAGCATGCAGTCGGTCATCCAGGAACCGGCTCCGGTCACGGCCCCGCCGTCGTTCGCGCCGACCAGTTCCGCCGACCGCATCGCACCCGCCGATACGCTGGCGGGTGACGGATGCCTGAGTCCGCTCGCGGACCCGGTCACGGGCGTCCGGATCGTCCTGGTCCGCTCCGAGAGCGGGCTGGGCGACTATCAGGCGCCGAGCGGATCGTACGGGCTGCGGGACGATCAGCTGCTCCGGCTCGAGTGCAACACCGGCCGGGTGCTCGGCGTCGTTCGCCGCTAGTCGTCGTCCGCGTCGCGGCCGGCCTCCCCCCGGACTTCACCGTCGGCATTCGAGAGCTGGGACACGCCGACCGACCCACCCTCGCCGTACACCAGCGTGCCGCCGGAGTGGCCGACCTGGTACCCCGCAACGAGCAGGCCGAGGGTGGCCACGGTGGCGACGGCTCGGGCGCCGCGTCCCGGGAGGCCGCGGACCAGCCCGGCGGCACTGAGCGCAAAGACGATCCCCGAGAGGAGCAGAAAGCGTTCGGCCCCCTCCTCATGGATCTCGAGACGCTGTTCCCCCACGATGTCCTCGGCGCGCTCCTCCTGGGACTGGCCGGTCTGGAGCGCCGCCCAGGCGCTCAAGGTGAGCAGGCCGGCCAGGGCCGCGGGCGCCACCCAGGCCCTGCGCGGCGAGACGCCGCGGCGGATGGCCCAGAGGCCTCCGAGGGCCGCGAGCGGCAGGAACGCCATGAGGACGATGGGAAAGTGGACCACGGCAGGATGGAGTGGATCGGGCAGCATGGACGGCCTCCGGAAACAGGGTTGACCGACACGGTACGGACGACCGCGGCTGCCCACAATCCGACAATTGACCGACCCACCGGCACGTCGCCGGTATCCGACAGATGACGGAGGCAGGAGATGCACGAACGGGATGAGGACGACGGGACCCCCCTGCGGCGGACGGTCACCGTCCTGCTGGTCGTGATCGCCACGGCCGGGGCCCTGGACCTCGCCCTGGACCGGCCGGCCCGCTGGGTCTCCTTCCATGTGCTCTATGAACTCGGGGTGGTGCTCGGTTCCCTCGCCACCGCGGTGTGGCTGGCGCGGGGCTGGGACAGCGCCGCCGCCACCAACCGGGAACTCCGGGTGAGCCTGCAGGAACGCAAGGCGGAACGCGACGCGTGGCGCGCCAGCGCCGAGCAGGCACTGGCCGGCCTTGGCGCCGCCATCGACACGCAGTTCACCGCCTGGGGACTGACTCCCGCCGAGCGGGAGGTGGCCCTGCTGGTGCTCAAGGGGCACGGACACAAGGAGATCGCGGTACGGACCGGCCGGAGCGAGCGCACCGTCCGCCAGCACGCCGCCGCCGCCTACCAGAAGGCCGGGCTCGGTGGCCGGGCGGAACTCGCCGCCTTCTTCCTCGAGGGCGTGGTGCTCCCGCGGACTTCCGCTCCAGCTCCCTGAAGCTTCTGCGGCGGAATCCCCGTAGAGACTGGAGCCCGCCACGCCCGCCCTTCCCTGACCTGGAGCCTGCATGGGTACCCACACCCCGATGGCCGCTGCATTCCTCGCCGCCGCGCTCCTCGGATCGCCCGGCGCCGCCGACGCCCAGGCCGGCGTCGCGATGACCATCGATGCCGAGGGGGTGACGCGCGCGGCGAGGGATTACCTCGAGGCGTTCTATGAGGGGGATTCGACCAAGATCGTCCGGAGCATCAGCCCCGCGGTGGTCAAGTTCGGCTACTTCATCCCGCGCGGCGACTCGACCTACCACGGCACGGGGATGAGCTACGCCGAGATGCTCGCCTATGTGCGGCAGGTGAAGGCGAGCGGACGGACGCCGCCGGCCAGCGCGCCGCGGCAGGTGTCGGCGCTCGACGTGCTCGATCAGGTGGCGGCGGCGAAGGTGGTGGCGTGGTGGGGGACGGACTTCCTGCACCTGGCGAAGATCGACGGGCGGTGGATGATCACCCAGGTGATCTGGCAGAGTCCGCCGAGGCAGGGGGACAGCGGAGGGTCCTGAAAACACAACGCCCGTCCAGTGTGTGGTCACCGGCCGGGTCGATGGTTCTTGGCAGTTTGATCACCCGGTCTGCTCTGCTACCCCGGGGCCCGAAGGCTATGTCGATTGCCCTGAAGGTAACCAGGCCCCCCCCAAAGCGCCAGCCCCGAGTTGTCCCCACCCCGCCAAGGGCCTAGACTTCCCCCCGGCGAACCCTCCGGCTCGCCCCACTACCGTCGCCCGCACCGGCAGCCCCCATTTCTGGAAAGGCCCCCGCAGCGGTTGCGCTTTTCAGCAAGGAACGCCGTGCCTTTCACCTCCCTGAACCTCCATCCGAACCTGCTCAAAGGCATCAAGGAACTCGGATTCTCCCGTCCCACCCCGATCCAGGCCGAATCGATCCCCCCGGCACTCGCCGGCCGTGACCTGCTGGCCTGCGCCATGACCGGCAGCGGAAAAACCGCCGCCTTCGTCCTGCCCATCCTGCATCGCCTCATCGACACCAAGCGGGGGACCACCCGCGTCCTCATTCTCAGCCCGACCCGCGAGCTGGCCCTCCAGATCCTCGCGGACATCAACGACCTGGCGATTCACACGCCG
>JAHECL010000213.1 GCA_024641745.1 Gemmatimonadota bacterium
CCTGAGAATAGAGGAATTCAGGGGGGAGGGCTAGAGGGGCGGGGCGGCGAGGTTACCGCTGGGTCATCAGGGCCCGCAGGTTCTGGAGGTACACCACCTCCGACTGCTGGCCGGGTGTCCCTTGCCGCACAAACACGAAGGACTTGCCGTCGGGGAAGACGTCGTAGTTGCGGTGCGGGGTGGAGAACTCGTAGCGGCCGACGCTGAAGAGCTCGGTCCGGGACTGGGCCCGTCCCCCTACGATGGTCGCCGAGACCAGCTTCGGTTCGGCGCCGCCTCCCGACCGGTAGAAGAGCTCCCGCCCGTCCCGTGACCAGGCCGGTTCGGTCCCGCCGTTCTGTGACACCTGCACCTTGGAGCCGAGCCCCGGCCAGGCGCGGAGGTACACCTCCATCCGGCCCGATTCGTCCGACTGGTAGGCGAACCACCGTTCATCGGGGGAGAGCGCCGGCCACCCCTCGGAATAGCGCGTTCCCAGGAGGGTGTCGAACGTCCCCGCCCCGTCGAGTGGAACCGAAACGATATCGAAGGCCGAGCCCTCGACGACCACGCCGATGCCGGTGCGCTGGTCGCGGGTGACGGAATGGATCGAGACCTGCTCGGGCCCCATGAAGACCGAATCCGCCCGGCCCCCCTTGTCGAACTTTCGGCTGTACTCGCCGGTCTTCCCCCCGCGGACCACCGCGAACATCAGCCCGCCTCCGTCGGGCCACCACTCGGCGTCGTGGGCGGTGGAGTCGAACCCGAAGCGGGTGAGGATGGAGTCGGCGATGTCGAAGAGCCAGACATCCCGCTCCTGGTCGGTGAAGTCCAGCGAGATCCGGCGGCCGTCGGGGGACACCCGTGGGTTGTGGTAGGTCCGGTCGGTGCCGAGCAGCACGGTGGACTGACCGGATCGCGACACTCGGGTGAGCGCACGGGGCTGGGTCGGGACGTAGGCCAGCCCGCCCGGCCCCACCGTGATGGGCGGGAGGAAGCCGAGGATCGAGAGCACCGTCGCCCCGAGTGGCATGCCGGATCCCACCGGCTGCTTGTCGTCGAGATCCCAGGGGGCGGCGAAGAGGGTCCCATCGGTCAGGACCCAGGTGAGCATCCCATCGGCGTAGCCGGCCCAGGAAATCAGGCCGTCGAGAATCTTCACCCGCTTCCCCGTCACGGGATCCACCGCCACCACGGGTCCGGCGGGCGCCGACTGCCAGTACCGCGCGAGGGCCCAGCCGTCGGGGAGCACCTGGTCGAGCGCCCAGGCGGTGTTGCCGGTGAAGGAGTCGGGTACGGCGAATCGCGTCAGTTGGCCGTTGGGGGCGAGGGTGGCGAGGGCGCCCTGGGTGGTCACGATGAAGTTGTCCGGGCCGGCGTATTCGAGCCCGGTCAGGCCGGCCCCGCTCTCGAGCGGAATGGCGACGGAGGCGCCGCCGGCGACGGGGATCTTTCGCGCGCCGCCGTTGGTGCCGATGAAGGCGATGGTCTGGCCATCGGGTGAGAAGCTGATGGTGAAGCCGTCCTCGGTGCCTTCGAGTCGACGGGCCTGAAGGCCGTCGAGCCGCCGGGTGTAGACCGCGAGTCGGTCGCCCTGCCCGATGACGTAGGCGAGTGTCTGGCCATCGGGGGAGAGGCGGAGGGCGACCGGCGGCGATTCCGCCGGAACGGGGACCGAGAGCCGGAGCGGCGGCACCGGGGTCGGGTGGGCGAGCACCTTGGCGCCGATGCCGAGGCCGGCAGCCAGCGCAAGGGCGGCGAGCACCCAGGGACCGAACGTCGCCAGCGCGCCCCGACGCCTGGCGACAGTCGGCATCGCGACGGTGGCCGACGAGGTGTACTGTCGGTCGCTCAGCGCACTGGCGAACTCCGCGGCGGTCTTGAAGCGGTCGGCGGGGAGCTTCTGCAGCGAGGTGAGGACCGCCGCCTCGATGTGGGCGGGAATGGTCTGCCGCTGCGGCACCATGGGGCGGGGATTCTCGGTGACCACGCGCGCGACGATGGCCTGCGCGGTGCTGCCGGTAAACGGCGGATCACCCGTCAGCATTTCGTAGAGCACGCAGCCGAGCGCGTACACGTCCGAGCGTGCGGTAATCTCCCGCTCGCCCATCGCCTGCTCGGGGCTCATGTAGTGCGGGGTGCCCAGCGACATGCCGGTCTCGGTCATCCGGGTGCCGGCGGTGCTCACCGCCAGCGCGATGCCGAAGTCGGCCACCAGCGCGCTGCCGTCGTGCAGCAGGATGTTCTCCGGCTTGATGTCCCGATGAATCACCCCGTGGCGATGCGCATAGTCCAATGCTGCGGCCACCTCGGTGGCGATCCGCACCGCGTCGGCCACCGGGAGCTGCTTCTCGCGTGCAATGCGGTCGCGGACCGTCTCGCCTTCCACATACGGCATCACGTAGAAGAGGAAGCCGTCGCTCTCCCCGCTGTCGAAGAGCGGCAGGATGTGCGGGTGCTGGAGGTTGGCAGTGGTGGTGATTTCGGAGAGGAACCGCTCGGCGCCGATGACCGCCGCCAGCTCGGGCCGGAGGACCTTGACCGCCACCCGGCGGTTGTGCCGGATGTCCTGGGCCAGGTAGACGGTGGCCATGCCACCCTGGCCGAGCTCGCGCTCGATCTTGTACTTGTCGGACAGCGCCTCGGAGAGGCGGATCGGGGCGTCGGGCATCCTATTTTCCTCCGACTTTCGCCTGGACCTCGTCGAACCAGTTCTCGACCACGATAAAGGTGGCCGCTTCCTCGGTGCCGGCGGTCACCTGGCGGGACATGATGAACCGCCTGTCGTCCGGTGAGATATCGAACGGGGTGTAATACTCATTCTGGCCGAGGTACAGATCATTCCCGAGTTTGAAGAGCTTGACGCGCGCGCCGAGCTGGGAGGGGCCAGCCGC
>JAHECL010000214.1 GCA_024641745.1 Gemmatimonadota bacterium
CTACAACACGGCGGCCGAGGTGGACCGGCTGGTGGCCGAGCTGCGGGACATCACGACCGGCCGGTAGCGGTCGCGCCGCGTCCTGCGGGCACAGGCCCCCGGGCCCGGCGACCGCCCCCCCGGCCGAGCTCTAGTTGGACGCGAACCGGTACACGGACCCGTTGAGGTCGGCCAGGAACAGCTCGCCGGCGTCGTTCTCGCCGAACCCGCTGACCAGGCGTCCGGAACCGGCACCCAGCAGGGTGACCCACTTGGCAGGCTTCGATGCCGTCGACGACACCGCCCAGACCTCGCCGCTGCAGTAGTCGCCGTAGACGTACCAGCCGCGGAGCGCCGGGATGGCCGAGCCCCGGTAGACGTTGCCGCCGGTGACCGCGCATCGCCCGTTCGACGCATGCGAGTACTCGACCAGCGGCGTGCGCTTGCCGCTCGTGTTGCACCCGCTTGACGGGTTGTAGCAGTGGCGGCCCTCCATCACGCGCCAGCCCCAGTTGACCGCGCGCCCGGGGCCGGAGCGCGTGCGTGCCGCCCTGTCGACCTCCTCGTACTTGTTCTGCCCGACGTCACCGATCCACAGGTTGCCGTTCGCCCGATCGAAGGAGAAGCGCCACGGGTTCCGCAGGCCGCGCTGCCAGATCTCGTTGCGGCCGGCGCGTCCCACGTACGGGTTTGACGAAGGGATCTTGTAGGCCCTCGTCGCCGTCCGGCCGTTCACGTTGATCCGCAGCATCTTGCCCAGCAGGCTCTTCTTGCTCTGGGCGCGGTTGCCCGGGTCGCCGCCACTGCCCCCGTCGCCCGTCCCGATGTACAGGTAGCCGTCCTTCCCGAAGGCGAGCATGCCGCCGTTGTGGTTGGAGTACGGCTGCTTGATCTTGAGGATCGTCCGGCCGGAGCCACGGGCCACGACGTTCGGGTTGGACGCTGACGCCTTGTACTCGCGGATGACGGTGTTGCCGCTGGCGTTCGTGAAGTTGACGTAGAGCTTGCGATTGGTCTTGAACGAGGGGTGGAACGCGAGCCCGAGCAGCCCCTGCTCGCCGCCCTTGGAGACATAGCTCGAGAGGTTGAGGAAGGACCCGGCAAGCAGCGACCCGCTCTTGACGATCCGGATCCGGCCGTTCTTGGAGACGATGAACACGCGGCCGGTGCCGTCGCGCGGGCTCGTGACCTGGACCGGGTTGGCCACGTCGGCCACCTTGACCAGGCGGACGGTGGAGGGGGTGGGGGCGGCCAGGCCGGTCGACCCGTCCACGAGCCGCGTCGGCGATGACGCGGCGCCCACTGGTCCGGGGAGCACCCCCGCGAGCAGGATCCCGCCAAGGATCGCGGCGCGGGCGGTGGGGAGGTGGCGGAGCGGTGTGGGACGGTTCATCGGCCTGCCTGCTTGCTGGGATCGGCGGGTCGGGCGCGGTCGGCGTTCATCCGGCGGGGCGGACGCGGACCCAGGGCCCCCGGTAGGCCGCCATCCTGCCGTCTGCCGCCGATCCTGTCGACCCCGGGGGTCCGACGGGCGTTCGCCGGCGGCTCAGCGACCGGCGCCCATCCGGCCAGCGCAACCGCGTGCGCCCAGCCACCGTCGGCCGCCGTATGCTCCCGGGATGATGCAGACAGGGGATCGCGCCTGGGGCGCGCAGAGCATGACGGCGCCGCTGCGCGAGGTCCTGGTGAAAGCGCCGGGTCCGGCGTTCTCGCGGGCCTTCGAGGACCCGGCCACGGGCTTCCTCCGGCCGGTGGACCTGGATCGTGCGCGACGGGAGCACGACGGCCTCATCGGGGTGCTGGATCGCCTGGGCACGACTGTCCACGTCCTGGATGCCGAGACGGACGACCCCGACCTCGTCTACGTGTTCGATCCGCTCCTGATCGCGGACGACGGGGCCATCCCGCTCCGCCCAGGCAAGCCCAACCGCGCGGGCGAGCCGGACGTCCTCGAGGCCTGGACCCGTGCCCGCGGCATCCCGACCCTGGGCCGGATCGAGGCCCCCGGGACGCTCGAGGGCGGCGACACGTTCTGGCTCCGACCCGACCTGCTGTGCATCGGACGATCACTCCGCACGAACGACGCCGGCGCCCGCCAGCTGGCGGAGATCGTTGGTGGCGACGCGCGGGTCTTCGACCTGCCGTACTGGAAGGGACCGGCAGAGCTGGTCCACCTGCTGTCGGTGATCTCGCCCGTGGCCGACGACGTGGCCGTCGTCTACCGGCCGCTGCTGCCGGTGGGCCTGTTCGCGCTGCTGGCCGACCTGGGCGTGCGGCTCGTGGACGTCCCGGACGAGGAGTACGAGACGCTCGGCTGCAACGTGCTCGCGGTCCGGCCCGGCGTGGTGGTCGTGGCCGAGGGCAACGACGTGACCCGCCGGCGCCTGGAGACGGCCGGTTGCGAGGTCCACGCGATCCCGCTGGGTGAGGTCGGGGGGAACGGGTCGGGCGGCGTCACCTGCCTCACCCGTCCCGTGCTGCGCTCGTGAGGGACGCGGGGCTGTCCCCGGCGGCCCGCGCCGCGGCGGAGGCCGTTGATCCCGCGATCCTCGTGGAAGACCTGGCGGCCCTCGTCCACATCCCGAGCGTCACCGGGGCGGAGGATGCCGTCCAGGCGCAGCTCGCCGACCGCCTGGAGGCGCTGGGCCTGGCCGTGGAGGTCTTCCATCCCGACCCCGCGGCGATCCGCGCGGACCCGGCCTGGCCGGGCGAGGAGGTGTCGCGGACATCGCTGCCCGTGGTGATCGGCCGGGTGGGCAGGCCGGGCGGGGTCCGGCTGATCCTGTCCGGACACGTGGACGTCGTGCCGGCCGGCGACCCGGCGACGTGGCCCGGCGACCCGTGGTCCGGTGAGGTTCGGGACGGGCAGCTCCAC
>JAHECL010000215.1 GCA_024641745.1 Gemmatimonadota bacterium
ACCCCGGAGAACCCTGTGATGCTCGCTCATTTCCTCGGCGTCCTCGCCCTGATCGGGTCCGCCCTCCTGGTGGTCGTCGGCCTCGGGGTGACGCTCTTCGGGCTCGCCCGCGGCGACCGGCTCCTGACGCGCCGCGCCGGCCTTGGTACCCTCGCGTACCTGGCGCTCTACCTGCTGGGGATCGTCCTGTCGGTGGCGCTGGCGCCGCGGCAGGTCCTCCCGCATGGAAGCGAGCTGTCATTCTGCGGCTTCGACTGTCACCTGCACATCTCGATCGTGGAGACGGATGCGGAGGATGACCGGATCGGGATCGTCGTGCGGGCCAGGAACGACGCCAGACAGGAGTTGGAGCACCCCAGGTACCTCCAGTTTCGCGTCGTTGACCGGGAGGGCAACCTGCTTGTGCCCGACCAGGACGGGAAGCTTTTTCCCGATCCGATCCCGGCCGGTACAGCCCAGCTCGATACCCTGTCGCTCGTGGTCCCGCTGGACAAGGCGCCCTACTCGCTCCGCGTCATCTATCCGGACATTCCGGAGGCGCTGCTGCTCGGCCCGGCCAACCGGCTGGCCGCCGGCAAGACCACCCTCTCCATCGAGTAGGTCGGCATGCGCGCGAAGACTGAACGCGCCCTGGCGCTGCTCGGCGTGGCCATCGTGCTCGGGGTCTCGGGCGATCTCCTCCGGAGCTGGGTGCCTGGGCGTCTCGACGTCGCACTCTGGGTGACACTGTTCCTGGTGACCGCCGCCGTGCTGGTCCGCGCCAGGGCGCTGCCCGAGCCCCCGCAAGCGGCGTGGCTCTCGGCCATGGCGTGGCTCCTGGTTTCCTCGCTGATCTGGCGGGATGCGCCCGCGCTGTTCGGGCTCAACCTCCTCGGGCTCGTCGGGCTGCTCGCCATCGGGGCGCCGGGCACCGCCATGCGGTCGATCGACCGGCTCGGCGTATTGCAGCTTGCCCGGGGTTCGGTGCTCCTGGGGGCCGAGACGGTGGGGGGGCCGCTCTCCGCCGTGGTACGCGACGTTGCGTGGGCGGAGCTGCCGCTCACCTCGCGCACGAGGAGAATCGGCGGAGTCCTTGCGGGATTCGCGGCGGCCATCCCGGTGCTTGTCGTGTTCGGCGCACTCTTCGGCGAGGCGGACCCGCTCTTCAGGCAGGCCATCGACCAGGTATTCGGGTTCGACCCGGAGCACCTGCTCTTCATCGGATTCGTCGCGTGGATCGCCGCTGGCGCGCTCCGGGGAGCGTTCTGGCGGGAAGGCCGGGGGCCAGCCCGGGACCTCGGTGCCGGGGGCCAGGTGCCTGCCGGGCTGCTGGTGGGATTCGTCGGGGGGATCGCCGCGCTGTTCGCCCTCTTCGTCGGATTCCAGGCCCGGGAGCTCTTCCTCGACTCGGCGCAGTTCCAGACGCTGACCGGCGTCACGATCGCCGAGTATGCGCGCGGCGGATTCTTCGAGCTGCTCTGGGTGGCGATCCTCACCCTGCCGCTGCTGCTCGGCGCCGACTGGCTGCTCGCCAGGGGAGATCCAGCCGAGATCCGCCGCTTCCGACGGATCACCGCGGCGGCCCTCGTGCTGCTGGCCCCGGTACTCGCCAGCGCGGTCCACCGCATGGTCCTCTACGTGTCCTACTACGGCCTGACGAGCGACCGGTTCTACGCGCTGGCGTTCATGGGATGGCTCGGGGTGGTCTTCGCCTGGTTCGCGATCACCGTGCTCAGGGGCCAGCGCTCCCGGTTCGTGCCCGGCGCACTCGCCGGCGCCTACGGCCTGCTCCTGCTGCTGAATATCGGGAACCCCGACGGAGTGATCGCCGGGGTCAATCTCCGACGCGCCGCCGCCGGCGCGCCGCTCGACGTGTCCTACGTCGCGAGCCTGAGCGCCGACGCCGTGCCGGAGATCCTCGCCGTGGCGCCGTCGCTTCCCACGCCGGACCGTTGCGCGCTGTCGCAACTCCTGCAGGAACGGCATGGCACGGGGACCGCGAAGGGGGGGGCGACCGCCGTGTGGAACCTCTCGCGGCGATCCACCCGGCGTCTGTTGCAGGCCTCGGAACCGGCCGGGGCGGATTGCACTCCAGGCGGTCCATCGGGCGATCAGGGCACGGAAGCGAGGTTGTAGAGCGCCCGGAACGCGCTGAAGGCCTCGGCGTAGTCCGCCTGGGTCACCTGCACCGTCCGTCCCCCGATGCGCGTGCTTCCGGGGACCAGTTCGGCCATGTCGGCGTGATGGGTGGAGCAGAACTCCACCTCGATGGTGCTCGGCGAAGCCACCGTCCACGGTGGCGGCGGCGTCCGCACCCCGGCGGCGACGGCGTCGCGTATCAACCGGCAGGCGGCCTGGGGAGACAGTGACCGCGCGCCGTGCCGGGCCACGGCGTGCTTGACCACGACCGCCCGTGTCCCGGCGCCCAGCAGGGCCTGACACTCCGCCGCGAGCGACTGGTCGCCCGACACGGCGGCAACGGGCACCCCGAAACGACCGGCCAGGGCCGCATTGAGGCCGAGTTCACCGACGGGCGCCCCGTTGAGGCGCACCTCGAAGATCCGATCGGTGTAGGTGTGGTCAAGGATGGCGCGCGGCGTTCCCGCCCTGGCGTGGTATCCGATGAAGCAGGCGGCCTCGAACCCCTCCTCGATCCCTTCGAGCATGGAGCGGGGCTTGGTCGAGCCGCTGGTCAGCTCGGCGGCGGGATGCAGCGCTTCCGCCAGCAGGTTGCGCATCAGCCAGTGGCTGTCATTGACCACCACGCGCGTCGCCCCCGCGTCCAGCGCGGCCTCGACCGCGGCGTTCGCCTCGGCCGTCATCAGTCGCCGGAACCGACCGTATTCCCCCGCGCAGCGGGGGT
>JAHECL010000216.1:0-2419 GCA_024641745.1 Gemmatimonadota bacterium
TCCGGGACGTCCTCCCAGATCGGGGCGCGGCGGCTGACCGCGGGCTTGCCGTCCGGACCCAGCCGCTTGGCCGGATCGCGCTGGTTCACGAAGGGCGCCGCCTCGACGGCCGTCACGCTGCCTGAACCCTGCGCCTGCTCCGCCACCTGCCGAACCTCCCGATGCCCGCTTCCCGGCGGGTGTCCCGCCACCGGTCGAACGCATAAATCCTATGCATCCTGAATGAACCGCGATCATAGCGGAGGCGCCGTGGAGCGTCTACGGTGCGTCTACGGGTACCCGTCGGCCTCCTCGTTCCAGGGGCGGTCGAGCGGGCCGCGGATCGCGCCCGTCACGGGATCCACCAGGACGCCATGGATCCGGGGCGGCTTGGTCTCGTACCACGGCATCACCCCCACCTCCCACACGTCGGCCCCCGGGTCGTACCACAGGATCTCCTCGCGCCCGTTCCCCAGGTCCTGCGTCTCCAGGTACGCGACGAACGACGGATCGGCCAAGGCCGCATCGATGACCTCGGGCGGCGTGAGACGGTCGCCCTGCAGGCCTTCGATGATCCATGCATCCAGCTCGAGCTCCATCCGGTGGTCGATGATGCGGTCGGGCTCCTTGTGCCCGCGCCAGTAGAAACCGGCGGAGCCGGTGATGATCGCCGACCCGGTGGGCGGGAGGCCGCGCCTCACGTCGGCGTACCCGGACCACCACAGCGTCCGCCGGATCACCTTCCCGGGCGGGATGGTCTCGGAGATGCCGATGTCGGCGCAGCCGTACGACCCGGCCGCCAGCATCGACTTGGGGACGAAGTTGAGCCCGGCGGGGCGCGGGCGATCGGTGGTGACGTACACGTTCAGCAGGCGGTTCTTGAACGACAGCGCCTGGCCCGTCTGGTCGATGCCGGGCGGCCAGTCAACCAGGGACGTGCCATGCACGCCCACGCTGATCGCGCAGCCATCGTGGAACCAGGTCACGTCATCGGTTCCCAGGTTGCGGACCGTGGTCCGGACCCAGCTCGGCTCGCCGGCCCGAAGCGGGTTCCGTTGGAGCTCCATCCGGACGCGGACACCGTCCTTCTCCATCATCGCCGCCCGTGGCAGCGAGACTGGGGCCACGGCCAGGGACGCGGATGGCGTTGGCGGCGGCGAGGAGGCAGCCACCGGCGATGCGGTCGCAAGCGGCAGCCCCGAGGCGGCGGGTGGCGTCGGCGACGCGGCCGGCATGGGGGAGGCCATGGGCCCGGAGCCCGGGGCTGTCCGGTCTGACGGCCCGGCCAACGCATCGCAGCCGGCGACGATCACGGCGATGACGAGCAGCCCGGCGACGACATTCACACGCATCGGGAGATCCCTGGATGCTGGTACGTGCTGGGACGATACACGTCCCGTGGGCGTGACAGCGTTGGGGCCACCGAACGGCCGGTCCTCGGGACCGCTAGGTGTCTTGACCGCGACCCGCGACGCTCGTAGAGTGCGCCCGCCGCATCCGGGACCCGGGGTCCGGGCGGCACTCACGTCCCTCGGCGCACAAGGAACTGCCCGATGACGATCGACCGGCGCCTGCTCATCGGCGCGCTCGGCCTCACCCTGGTGCTCGCCGCGTGCGGCGGCACCTCCACGGCGACCACGGAGCCGGCGGCCACGGCCGCTGCTACCGACGCCCCAACTTCCGAGCCCGCGGCCACGCCCGAGATGACCGAGGAGCCGCAGGTCTCCGAGGAGCCTGCTGCCACCGATGACGGCGGCAGCGTCGGCGCCCTCAACAGCCTCGCCGCGACGCTCCCGGAGACGGCCGGCGGCGTGACATTCGACCGGGCCGGTTACGACGGCAGCCAGCTGGGCATCCTCGGGGCTGCCGCGGGCCTCAGCAGCACCGACCTCGATCCGATCCTCAAGGCCCAGGGCAAGACGCTCAGCGACGTCAACTTCGCCATCGCAACATCGAGCTCGACCGGCGCGACGGCCATGATCTATGCGATCCAGGTCAAGGGCGTCGCCGCAACCGAGTTTGCCGACAGCATCAGCGGGGGCATGAGCTCTATGCCCCAGACCACGCTCGGTGGCAAGACGGTCTACGGCGAGGCGACCGGTGGCTTCGGCGCCTTCGTCTACCCGAAGGACGACACCATGTACCTCATCCTGCTCGCAGACGAGAAGGTGGCGGCCTCGATCCTCGAGCAGCTGCCCTGACCCGCGGGCGGCTCGGCCGCCCGTAGCCTGGGATCACGAACCCGGCCGGGCCACCCGGCCGGGTTCATCGTTGCCCGCGCTCGACGGTCCAGGGTGACGGCACGATTCGCCTCCCGTCGGTCCACCCCGGAATCGCGAAGCCCGGCACCAGGCCGGGCCTCGGGGTGGGTGGCAGCCGGGTGTCCGGCTAGTCGCCGATCACGCTCCAGATCAGGCCCATCATGATGAAGAACCCGCTG
>JAHECL010000216.1:2429-2842 GCA_024641745.1 Gemmatimonadota bacterium
CGCGATCAGGCCCAGGCCGCCGTACGGAGAGCTGGCGCCCTCGTGGGGGACCAGCTGGAGTCCGATGCCGAAGACCACGGCCCAAACGACGAACAGGGCCGCAAACAGCAGCTTGGAGTTCGGTCCCGTGACACGGCGGGTCCAGCCCGGGCGGCCACCCTCGGCCACCATCGCGGAGCGCGCGAAGACGTACACGAAACCCCCGGCCAACGTCACCGCGGCCAGGAAGATGACCATGTTGTTCGGGAAGTTCTGGAACCAGATGGTGAAGATCGTCACGCGGGCGGCCCTCGGACGGGAAGGGTGGGCATCACGACGCCGCGGCGTGCCACGGCCGCACGATGCTAGCAGAACGGGCCGGCTTGGAGGCACGAGGATCCGCGCCCGGGCGGGTCCAGGCGCGCCCGGCGGAT
>JAHECL010000008.1 GCA_024641745.1 Gemmatimonadota bacterium
CCCCTGCACCGCCCGCCCGCTGATGATCCGGTGGTCGTGCTCGAAAATGAGCGTCCAGCCGCCGGCCACCGCCTCCCGGAGGAGCGCGCGGCGGGATTCCAGCGTCCGGAGCGGCTCGACATCGTACCCCATGATCCAGGCCAGCGGCATGTGGTGGCTGGTGGGGATCAGGTCGCCGAGGAAGACGGCGGTGTCGGGGCCCGAAGAGATCACGATGGACTGGTGCCACGGCACATGACCCGGCGTGAGGCGGGAATGAATGCCCGGCAGGATCTCGACGTCGCCGGAGATCAGCCTCCACTGGTCCTGATCGTCGACCGGTTCGAAGTTCGGCGGGAGGTAGCTGGCCCGGGTCCGCTCGTTGGTGTTCCGGGCGAACTCCAGCTCCCGCTCCTGCACCACATAGGTCGCGTTCGGGAAGGTGGGACGCACGTCCCGGCCGCCACCCGGCACTGCCTCGGCCGTCGTGTTGCCGCCGGCGTGGTCGAAATGCAGGTGGGTATTGATCACCCACCGGATGTCACGGGGACGATGGCCAAGCTCGCGCAACGCCGCCTCGAGCTGGGTGGGGCCGGGCGACGCGCGGTTCTCGACGCCGTAGATGTCGAGGAACTTCCGCTCCTCCTTGTTGCCGAGCCCGGTGTCGATGAGCGCCAGCCCGTCGGGATGCTCCACGAGGACACAACGCATCGCCAGGGGAATCCGGTTCCGCTCATCCGGCTCGATCCTCCTGGTCCAGAGCGTCCGGGGCACGACGCCAAACATCGCCCCGCCATCGAGCCGCTGCAGGCCGGCCTCGAGGGTGTGGCAGCGGAGCGCACCGACGGAGAAGGAGTGGGTGAGGGGCATGGGAGGGGAAGATACAGGGGAGTCAGGGAGACGGGGAGTCAGGCTCTCAGGCCTGCTGACTCCCTGACCCCCTGTCTCCCCGCTTCCTGTTCGCCAGCAACGCCTCCAGGTCCTCCAAGGTCTTTGCCCCCCGCTCCTCCGCGAGCCCCAGCAGCCGCCGCAGGATCTCGGCGGTCACCAGCGCGTCGCCCGAGGCGCGGTGCCGCGCCCCGTTGTCGAGGTTGAAGTGTGCGGTCACCTGGTCGAGCGCGTGCGAGGTCAGCCCCTGGACGAGGCGGCGGGACATCCGGACGGTGCAGAGCCGGGGTCCGTCCAGCGCCAGCCCGCGATTCCGCCGCAGCTCGGCGTCCACGAAGCTCCAGTCGAACCGGACGTTGTGCGCGACAAAGACGCGCCCCGCCAGGGCGCCAAGGATGGCGTCGGCGGCGAGGTCGAAGGTCGGCGCCTCGGCCACCATCGCATCGGTGATGCCGGTCAGCGCGGTGATCTGGGGCGAAATCGGCACCCCGGGATTGATCAGGGACTCGTAGACCATCTCGGTCCGCCCGCCCTGCACCAGGACCACGGCGATGTCGGTGATCCGGTCGTCTCCGGCGGCACGCATGCCGGTGGTCTCGACGTCCACCACCGCAAAGGTGCAGGCCGTCAGGAGCGGAGATCCATGCGCCCCGCCGGCCAGTGCCCATCGACCGTCGCCCAGCTGACGGACCCGGGGATCGGCGCCCAGCAGGGCGATGGCGAGGCGCGCGGCGACCGCCGGCGGTGCGGCGGCCAGCCCCATGACATCCCGCGCGAGCACGGTCGCCTCCACCGGTCCCGCGGCGAGCAGCGTCAGCGCGCGCTCAGCCAGCGTGGAGGTCGGGTGGGCGGAGAGTCCGTGCACTCAGTTGGGATGGGCGAGATGGTAGGCGAGGGCCTCGAGCTCGAGCGCGAGATTGACCGTCTTGACCGTGACGTCGGCGGGGACCGCGAGCTGCAGCGGGGCGAAATTGAGGATCGACTTGACCCCAAGGCGAACGAGGCGGTCCGCCACCTCCTGCGCCACGTCCGGCGGCGTGACGAGCACGGCGATATCGACGGGGGACTTGCCCAGGCTGGCCTCGAGCTGCGCCACGTCCTCCACCCGGACCCCCGCGAGCTGATGCCCGATCTTGGCGGGGTCGCGATCGAAGATGGCGACGAAATCGAACCCGCGGCGACGGAATCCGCGGTTCTGCACCAGGCCGCTGCCGATCTTGCCCGCGCCGATCAGCGCGACCCGGTAGTGCCGCGTGAGACCGAGGATCTGGCGCAGCGCCTCGACCAGCTCGGGCACCGAGTAGCCGAGACCGCGCTTGCCGAACGACCCGAAGAAGGAGAGGTCCTTGCGCACCTGGGCGGAGGTCGTGCCTCCGCGCCCCGCGAGGGCGCCGGAGCTGACGGTCTCGACACCCTGCCCCTCGAACTCTTCGAGGAAGCGGAGGTACAGCGAGAGGCGGCGGACGGTGCTGTCGGCGATTTTGCGCATTGACCTAGGATTGTGAAATGTTTCACAAACCTAAGCAGGTCGCCATCCACCGTCAACGAGCGCCGCGTGCAGGCGGAGGAAATCGGCGGGCGAGAGCATCTCCGGCCGGATCGTCCCTTCCAGTTCCGCCTGCTCCACCACCGCCTTCCCCTCGACCGCGCCCCACCCGGTCAGTTCACGGACTGCCCTCGCCAGTTGCTTGCGACGAAACCCGAACAGACCGACCACCGCGGAGCGGAAGCTCCTGACCTGGGCATCGGCGACCAGCGGCGTGGCGAGCGGCTCCAGCCGCAGGGCGGCGCTGTCCACCTTCGGCACCGGCTGGAACGCACCCGCCGGCACGGTAAAGAGTACCTCGGTCCTGGCCACCGCCTGGATGCCGACGGTCAACGCCCCGTAGTCCTTGCTGCCGGGCGCGGCCCCGACCCGCAGGGCGACCTCCTTCTGCACCAGGAAGACGATCCGGCGGGGACGGGGCGGCGTGAGCGCCTTGTCCAGGAGGAGCGAGGTGATGTTGTAGGGAATGTTCCCGGTGATGAGTCCGCCGGGGCCGCCCGCCAACGCCACCCAGTCGAGCTCGAGCGCGTCCCCTTCGACGATGGTCGCCGCGGGCACCAGGCCGCGCAGCCCGGCGATCATGTCGGGATCCTTCTCGATGGCGACGACCCGGCCGGCGCGCCGCAGCAACGCCGCCGTCAGCCCGCCGGGTCCGGGCCCGATCTCGAGCACCGTGTCGTCGGCCGTGGCGCCCAGCGCGTCGGCGAGACGGTTGAGGATTCGCGGATCGTGGAGGAAGTGCTGGCCGAGCCGGCGCTTGGGCCTGGACATCCCTCAGATCCGCAGGACCAGGAGGGTGATGTCGTCGGCGGGATGCGGGGCCCAGGCCTTCACCTCGGCGATGAGCGCGGAGACGATCTCCTCCGCCGGCTGCTGCCGTCGCGCGGCGACGCCCCGAAGGAGGCGCGCCTCGCCGAACGACTCACCGTCGGCGTCGCGCGCATCGAGGAGTCCGTCGCTGCAGAGGCAGAGCAGGTCCTGCTCCATTTCCCAGGGCACCTGGCAGAGATCGATGCCCCCGTGGGCCGCCAGCCCGAGCGGCGGCGCCGTGGCGGCGAGTCGGACCGGCTCCCCACTCGTCGGAACCCGCCACGCATGCGGATGCCCCGCGCTGGCGTAGGAGAGCTGCCTCGCCCGCGGGTCGAGCACGCCATAGAAGACGGTCAGGTACATCTCCGTGCTGGCGAGATCCTCCTCGATGCTGTCGAACAGGCGTTCCAGCGTCTCGTTGGGCGTGGCGGAGCCGCCGGCGTGGATGCCGGCGGCGGCGATCACCATCGCCATCACGAGCGCCGCGCCGAAACCATGGGAGGAGACGTCGCCGAGCATGACGCCGACCCGTCCGTGACCGAACCGGTTGAAGGTGTAGAAGTCGCCGCCGACCGATTCCGCCGGCACGCATCGCGCCGCGACTTCGGCGTCTCCCGCCAGCTCGGCGGGCGACGGCATCAGCTTCAGCTGGAGGTCGTGGGCCAGCTCGAGTTCCCGCCGCAGCCGCTGCTGCTGCAGGTCGCGGACGACGAGCCGCGCGTTCTCGATCGCGGCGCCCACCTGGTTGGCGACCGCCGTCACCAGCTTCCGGTGTCCCGGCTCGAAGCTGTCGGCGCCCAGCCGGTCGGTCAGGTTGATGACGCCGACGCACCGGGAGACGCCCCCGGGCGCGGCATAGATGATCGGCACCGAGAGATACGCCCCGCCCCTGTACCCGCGGGGTCCGCCCGCCCCGCCGGCACCCGGCGCGTTTTCCACCAGCCTGCGCTCGCGGTAGGCGCGCGCCGCCACCGACTCGGGGTCGGTCGGCTCCACGCTGGCCTCGGTGGGTGCGGGGAATCCGCGGGTCGCCACGATCCGCAGCCGGCCGAGCGTCTCGTCGAAGACCATGATCGAGGAGCGGCGCGCCGCCACCACGGAACTCACCTCGCGGAGGATGGTCCGCGCGGCTTCGTCGAGGTGGATCGTCTGTCCGAGGATTTCGCTGATGGCGTAGAGGAGGTCGATCTCCTCATAGCGGTTCGCCAGTTCCGCGCCGATCTCGACGGTGCGCCGCTCGGCGTGGAAGAGGCCGCCCAGCACCGGTTGCAGCCGCAGGGAGGCGGCGCGCGCGGCGTCCCCCTCCAGCCCCTCGAGGCTGAACCAGAGGCCGGCGATGCCGGGCACCGCGTCGAGCCAGGCGCTCCCGGTCGGGGTGGGGACCGGTCCCGCCGTGCGCGGGATGACCGGCGACCATCCGGGATCGTCGCCGCCGATGCTGCGCACCCGGCGCCCGTCGAATCGCCAGGCACGGAGCCGGCCGCCCACGAGGCCGCCCAGCGCCTCGAGGACGAGACTCGTCCGGTCTACGCCCGGCGCAGGGTCATGCAGATCGAATTCCCGGGAGGATTGAATCGGACGTCGTCCATCAGGTTGCGGATGAGGAAGAGGCCGCGGCCGCGCGGCACCTCGAGATCGTCGGGCGTGACGGGGTCGTGCACGGTGGCGGGGTCGAACCCGGGGCCCTCGTCGGTGACATGCACGTGCACCGCATCGGGCCGGCATTCGGCGCGCACTTCCACCATGCGCGCCTCCACCTCGCCGTTGCCATAGAGGATGGCGTTGGCCAGCGCCTCGGTCAGGGCCACGCGCAGGCGAAAGTGGACCCGCCGCGGTGCATCCCAGGTCGCGAAGCAGTGCCGGGCCACCAGCTCGACCGCCTCCTCGATGATGGCAACGTCGCTCGGGATCCGCAGCGCGACCTCCGCGCAGATGCCACCGGGCAGCGGCGTGTCGGCGCGGCGGACGCAGAGGCGGAGCGGCGAGGTCACGGCGCGATCAGAACCCGGCCAGCGCCTGCGCCGCGTCGTCCGAGATGGCGAAGAGGGTGTCGAGCTTGGTCAGCTCGAAGAGGGAGCGCAGGTCCTCGTTGAGCCCGCTGAGCCGGAGGTCGCCGCCCTCCTCGCGGACCTTCTTGGAGATCGACACCAGCGCGCCGAGTCCCGATGAATCGATGTACCCGGTCTTGGCGAAGTCGATCAGCAGCTTCCGCTCCCCGTGGTCGAGGGCCTGCTGGATCGTGGCCTTCAGCTCCTGCCGGTTGCCCACGATGAGCTGCCCCTCGACTTCGACGACGAGGACGCCGGACGGGTGCCTGGATGCGGTAAAGGCCATGAACGCTTCCCTCCCTCAGGAGCCTGGATCAGCCTGCAGGACCGCGAGTGCGGCCACCTCGACAATATCATCGCTCGTGGCCCCGCGCGACAGGTCCGCCATCGGCCGGGCCAGTCCCTGGAGCATCGGACCGAGCGCGACGGCGCCGGCGAGGCGCTGCACCAGCTTGTAGCCGATGTTGCCGGCGTCGAGATTGGGGAAGACGAGGACATTCGCCCGGCCCCCGATCGCCGAACCGGGCGCCTTCGCCTCGGCCACCTCGGGCACCAGTGCGGCGTCCACCTGGATGTCGCCATCGACCGGCACGCCGGGCGCCAGCGTCCGAAACCGCGCGACCGCCTCCTGCACCCGGTCCACCGCGTCCCCCCCGGCGCTGCCGCGCGTGCTGTAGCTGAGGAACGCCACCCGCGGCGCATCGCCGACCAGGCGCCGGCGGTCGGCCACCGCGGCCAGCGCGATGTGGGCCAGTTCGTCCGCCGTCGGCGCCGGCACCACCGCGCAGTCGGTGAACGTCAGGACCCGCCCGTCGCCCAGGACCAGGTAGAACGCGGAACTCAGCACCGGAGCACCGGGGGCGAGGCCGATGGCCCAGAGGGCGGCGCGAAGGACGTCGGCTGTCGGATGAACCGCGCCCGCCACGCACGCCTCCGCCTCGCCGAGCGCCACGAGGCCGGCCCCGAAGCGGACCGGATCGGCGGCCAGGTCGAGGGCATGCACCCCGTCCCGTACCCGATCGGGGCGGCGCGCCCGCAGCGCCTCGGCAATCCGTCCCAGGCGGACGTCGGTGGCCGGGTCGAGGTGGCCCTTTCCCAGCAGGATGGGCTCGGCAATGCCCTCGTGCCGGAGCCGATCGGCGGCCGCCTGCACACGGGGGTCCTCCCCTTCCGGGAGCACCACGCGCGCCTCACGGGCGGCCGCCCGCCGGAGGAGATCGTGACGAAAGCTCACTTCGCGAACCGGGCCCGGAGCGCCTCCGCCACCACGGGGTGCACCAGCGCCGAAACCTCACCGCCGAACCGGGCGACCTCCCGAACCAGGCTGGAGCTGAGGTAGGTCAGGTCCAGCGCCGGAACGAGGAAGACCGTTTCCAAAGCTGGGTGCAGTTGCCGGTTCATGAGGGCCATCTGGAATTCGTACTCGAAGTCGCTGACGGCACGGAGCCCGCGGATCACGACGGACGCACCCTGCTGCCGCGCGAACTCGGCCAGCAGCCCCTCGAACGCCACGAACTCGACCCGGGCGTCGTCGCCGATCGCGGCGCGCAGCATCGCCAGCCGCTCCTCGACGCTGAACAGCGGCTGCTTCGCGACGTTGACCGCCACGGCCACGATGAGCCGGTCGGTGAGCAGGAGGCTCCGACGGATGAGGTCCTCATGCCCGCGGGTCGGCGGGTCGAAGGAGCCGGGGTAGATCGCGATGCGAGTCATGGCGCGTGACAGAAGGTGAGGGCGGTGTCGCCGTATCGCCGGGTGTCGTCGCCCGGCAGCGCCAGGGTGGCGCGGTGCTCCACCGAAAGAATGCGGGCAAATGGCGTCCGGCGGAAGAGGTGGACCAGTCGCGCTGCCGCGTCGTGATCGTACGGCGGGTCGGCCAGCACCAGGTCGTAGGCGCCAGGCGCGAGCGCCTCGGCGATGCGCATCGCATCGCCTTTCTGCACGCTGCAGCGGTCCGTCACGCCGAGAGCCGTGATGTTCGCGTCCAGCGCCCTGATCGAGGCCGCGCCCAGTTCCACGAAATCCGCCGTCACCGCGCCGCGAGAGAGCGCCTCGAGCCCCAGCGCCCCCGACCCGGCGTAGAGGTCGAGCACCCGGGAGCCTGGAATCGCCGCGCCGAGGATGCTCATCCACGCCTCGCGCACCCGATCGGAGGTGGGACGGACCCGCGCGTCCTTCGGCATCACGAGCCGGCGTCCGCCAAATTCCCCGGCGACGATCCGCACTATCCTTCCCCCGTGGCCGGGGCGATCGCCATCAGGCGGGCCTGCAGCGACTCCCGCCCCCGGAAAGTGTTCTGCTCCAGCTTGAACGCGACGTCCACCACCTCGCCCTCCCCCGGCGCCCGATCCGCCATCCCGAAGCCGATGGCGTCGAGCGCCGTCGCTCCATCCCGCAGCGTCGCCTTGAGGTGGCCGTTCCCCACCACCCGCGCCCCGTCGAGGCAGACGCCGCGTACGGCGAACACCGGCCCCGGATTTCCCATCCCGCACGGCTCGAGCTGTCGGCAGAGGACCTCGAGATCGTCGCTGACCTCGTCCAGCCGCAGCGAAACGTCGACCCGCTGCTCGGGGACGAGGTCGTCCGGACGCAGCACCCGGTTTGCCTCGGCGATGAATCGCTGCCGGAATGCCCCGAACCGGTCGCGGCGGATCGTCAGCCCCGCCGCCATCCGGTGCCCCCCGAAGCGCTCGAGCAGGTCACCGCACTCGGCGAGCGCCTCCCGCAGGTGAAAGCGGGAGATGCTCCGTCCGCTTCCCTTTCCGACGCTCCCGTCGGCGCCCTCGAAGGCGACCAGGAAGGTCGGCCGTCCATAGCGCTCGACGATGCGGGACGCCACGATCCCGATCACCCCGGCGTGCCATTCGTCCGCGGACAGCACGAGCGCCGCCTCCTCGTCGAGGCGCGCCTGCGCCTCCACCTGGGCGATCGCTTGCTCGAGGATCCGCTGGTCGAGCGCCTGCCGTTCGGCATTCAGCGCTTCCAGCCGGTTCGCGATGGGTGCCGCCTCGGC
Source organism: Gemmatimonadota bacterium (assembly GCA_024641745.1). Taxonomy (GTDB): domain Bacteria; phylum Gemmatimonadota; class Gemmatimonadetes; order Gemmatimonadales; family GWC2-71-9; genus SPDF01. The sequence goes on from JAHECL010000008.1 coordinate 8,285, forward strand.
CATCGTGTCGGCCAGGAGGAGGCGGACACCATCCATCGCATCGTCGATCCGGCCCACCGCGTTCAGCCGGGGACCGAGCACGAAGCCGAGCTGCCCCGCCCGCATCGCGCCCTTGTCGAGGCCTGCCACCCGGATGAGCGCCCGCAATCCGGGCCACCGGCTCAGGACCAGTTCCCGCGTGCCGTTCCGCTCGACGAAGGAGCCGAGCCGCTCGAGGCCGTACCGCACCAGGATGCGATTCTCGCCGGTCAGCGGAACGACATCCGCCACCGTGGCGAGCGCCACGTAGTCGAGCAGGTGATTGGGGATCTCGGGGGAGAGACCGAGGACCGGCATCAGCGCCTGCACCAACTTGAAGGCGACACCGGTGCCGCAGAGCATGGCGTACGGGGAGTCCGGGCCGTCGAGCTGCGGATCGACGATGGCCGTGGCCGGCGGGAGTTCCGTGCCCGGAAGGTGATGGTCGGTGACGACCACCGCCCTGCCCTCGTCACGCGCGGTCCGCACCGCGTGCACGGCCGTGATGCCGCAATCGCAGGTCACGATCAGCCCCGCGTCGACTTCCCGCGCGCGGGCCAGGCCCGCCTCGCCGAAGTCGTAGCCGTCCCGCATCCGGTGGGGAACGAACGGAACGACCGTGGCCCCGGCGTGCCGCAGGGCACGGGTGAGCACCGCCGTGGCGCACTGGCCGTCCACATCGTAGTCGCCGTGCACCAGGATGGTCCGGCCGTCCCGAACCGCCGTGGCGATGGTGTCGACGGCCTGCGCCATCCCGCCCAGGCCCATCGGGTCGCCGAGATCGTCCAGGGAGGGCGCAAGGAATTTCCTGGCGGAGGCCGCGTCGGCAAACCCCCGCTGGATCAGCAGCGTCGCCAGCGCCCCCGGCACGGACAGCGCCTCCGCAAGGTCGGCCACCGCGTTCTTGTCGGGCGGGGGCCCGAGCACCAGGCGGACCGCGCGCGGTCCCGCCGCGGGCAGCATCGGGCAGTTACGCCGTGGAGACTTCGAGGTAGTACAGCATCACGCCGCATCCCTCGCAGGAGTCCACCATGCCCGACATCCGCATCTGGGACCGGCGATTCATCGGCACCGCCGTATAGCAGGCCCCGCAGGCGTCGCCGGTCAGGGCGACCACCGCCACCGGCGCGCGCGAGCCGCGCAGCCGCTCGTACCGCGAACGGAGCGGCTTGGCGACCGCCTCCGCGCTCTCATCCCGCGCGGCCAGGGCCGTGGCCCGTTCCGCCTCGAGCTCGGTCTTGCGGCTCGCGAGCGCCTCGCGCGGCTCGACCTGCTCGGCGATCAGCGCCTCGACCTGCGCCTCCGCGTCGGCCACCCGCGCCTCCTGGGCCTGCACCGCCTCCTGGGCCCGGAACCAGTCGGACTCCTCGCGGGCCAGTACCTGGCGCGCCAAATCGAGTTCCGCCATCAGCTGGCTGGTCTCCTTGCCAGGGCGGGAAACCTCGATCCGCTTCCGCCGGCCTTCCTGCAGCTTGCGATAGGTCTCGACACGCCCCTCGACTTCGATCCGGCGCCTCACCGCCTCGGCGACGGCGCGCTGGGCGACGCCGATGCTGGCCTCCGCGGCGACGACGGCCTCGTCGAGTGCCTGTTCCTCCTGCAGCACCTCGTCGAGCCGCTGGTCCACTTCGAGCAGTGTCATGTCCTTTTCCTGCAGGTCGAGCAGCTTTTCCAGATCGGGGTTCATCCTGTCTTCCTTGCTGAAGGTCGTGGCCTGGGCACCGTCACTTCGGCGCCCGCGACCGTGGGTTTTGCCAGTGCATCGCCTTGCGGAAGGCGCGGGAGTACTTCGCATCCAGCTCCTTCTTTCGTATCAATTTCTCCGCGGGACTCAACTGCTGGTATTCGCGCCAGAGCGGCCGGAACTCGAGCGCCTCCGAGGCGCTGGCGTAGTGGTCGTCGAGCACCGCCTCGGTGAGCGTCACGCCCGACTCCCGCAGTTCGCTCCAGAGCCCCTGGACCGCGTCGGGGAGCCGGGCGGCCAGCTCCGCCGCCGGCACGCCGGCGGCCGCCGCCAGGGCGTCGAAGAGCATCCGATGCGTCGGCTCCTCGAACCACTCCGCCTGCACTTCCTGCGCAGCGCGGGCTCGATAGTCGTCGCTGGCGACCAGGACGCGCAGCAGCTCGGTCTCCGCCACGCTGCCCATCCGCCCGCGCCGCGGGGCGCTCCGGGCAGGCGGGGATGCGCGGCGGGCCGCCTCGGGCGCTGACGCGTGGGAAAGATGGCTGCGCGGCGCGGGCATCGACTCCACCTCCGCCAGCAGCACGTCCTTGCTCACGCCCGATCGCTCCGCCACCCGGGAGAGGTACAGCTCCCGCGTGATGGCGTTGCTGGCGGCACGGATGGTCGGCAGGAGCCGGTCGAGGGCGCCCCGGCGATGCTCCACCCCGTCGAACCACCCCTTTCGTTCCAGGATCTGGATCTTTCGCTCGAGCACGTCAACGGCGTCGTCGAGCACCGCCTGCAGCGCCGCGGCGCCCCCCTTCTGCACCAGGGTGTCGGGGTCCTCGCCTGCCGGGAGCGTCGCCACGCGCACCCGGACGTCGTGCCGGAGGAGTTCGTCGCCCGCGCGAAAGGTGGCCCGGAGCCCGGCGGCGTCGCTGTCATACAGGAGCGTCACCGTCTTGGTGTACCGCTTGAGCAGGTCCGCCTGCTCACCGGTCAGCGCGGTGCCCAGCGGGGCCACGACATGCTCGAGGCCGGCCTGCACCAGGCGGAGCACGTCGAAGTAGCCCTCGACCACCAGTGCGTCCTCCTCGCGGCGGATCGCGTTGCGCGCGACGTGCATGTTGTAGAGCGACTTTCCCTTGTGGAAGATCGGCGTTTCCGGCGAGTTGAGGTACTTCGGCTCGCCGGGGCCGAGCAGCCGACCGCCGAACGCCACCACCCTGCCCCGCAGGTCGTGGATCGGGAAGAGGAGCCGGTTCCGGAACCTCGGTCCCACGCTGCCGTCCTCCCGCCGGACGACGAGGCCCGCGGTGACCAGATCGTCTTCCTTGACCCCCAGCTCCGCCATGGCCGCCTGGAATTCGCCGCGCCGCGGGGCGAAGCCGAGCCCGAGTTCCGCCGCGACCTCGGCCGGGAAGCCCCGCCCTTCGAGGTAGCTCCGCGCGCCGGCCGCCTCGGGCGACTCGCGCAGCTGCCGGGCGAACCAGTCGTGCGCCACCGCGGCGGCCGAGAAGTACGGCTCGTTCGGGTCGGGCCCCTGGCGCTCGCTTCGCTCGGGGATGACGATGCCGACCTTGCGCGCCACCTCGCGGACGGCGGTCGGGTAGTCCATGCCAAAGCGCTTCATGAAGAAGCTGAAGACGTCGCCCGCTTCGTGGCAGACATAGCAGTAGAACATCGCCTTCTTCGGGATCACCGCGAGGTTGCGGTGCGTGCCGCCGTGGAAGGGACAGGCGCCGCGATAGTCGGAGCCGGTCCGCTTCAGGTCCACCGAGTCACCGACGATCGACACGATGTCGGCGGTGTCGCGCACCTGTTCGATCACGTCGTCGGGGATGCCGCTCACGGCCTCAGCTCCGCGACGGTGGCGCCGGTGCCGCCCTGGTTGGAGGGCGCGAAGCCGTGGCTCTGCACACGGGGATCGCGGTTCAGCAGCTGCTGCACCCGTGCCCGCACCACCCCCGTCCCCTTGCCGTGGATGATCCGGAGGTAGGGCCGGTCCGCCAGCACCGCCGCGTCGAGCGCGGCGAGCGCCGCCATTTCCGCCTCGTCCCCCGTCATCCCGCGCAGGTCGACCTCCAGCGGGGCCTCGACAGTCGGATGGTGCGCGAGCCGCACCGGATCGGCCGCCGGCGGCCTCGGGCCCGTGCCGGCCAGCACCTCCACCTGGCGGGTGTCGACCACGACGCGCAGCCCGCCGACCATCACCACCGCCCGCCCGTCGCCGCGCAGCTCCACCACCTCACCGATCCCGGTGGCCCCGGTCCGGACCCGGCTCCCCACGGCGACCGACGCCCCGGTCCCCCGCTCCTCATCCTCCACCGCCGCCACCGCACGCGCCTCGGCGGTGATGCCCTCTTCCAGCAGGCGACGGGCATCGCGCGCTGCGCCCTCATCGACGGCCGAACGCGCCGCCCCCAGGGCATCCTCGACCAGCTGCCGCGCCTCCAGCAGGTGCGTCCGCGCCTGCTCGCGTGCGCGACGTTCGGCGTCGCGTTCCCGCCGACGCAGTTCCCCTTCCCGCGCCTCCACCTCGGCGCGTGCGGCTGTCAGGCGGGCGGCCAGCGCCTCGCTCTCCGCATCCCGGGCCGCGAGTGCCGCTTCCCCCGCCTCCAGTGTGCGGGCCCGGCGTTCGGCGTCGGCGAGCAGCGCATCGAGCGTCCGCGCGGCCCGCGGGACGTCGGCTTCCGCCTCCGCAATGACCCCGTCGTCGATCCCCAGGCGGCGGGCGATGGCCAGGCCGTAGGACCGTCCCGGCACCCCCTTCTCGAACCGGTAGGTCGGCCGGATCGTCTCCGCATCGAACTGGAGCGAGGCGTTCACGACGCCGGGGTGACGCTCGGGCAGGGTCTTCAGGGTGCCGAGGTGCGTGGTAGCCAGGGTGGTGGTCCCGCGCCGCGTGAGCGAAAGCAGCGCGGCGCCCGCGAGCGCCGCCCCCTCCGCCGGGTCGGTCCCGCTGCCGATCTCGTCGAGCAGCACCAGCGTGGCGTCGTCGGCCTGCGTGAGGATCCCGCGCAGCGCGGCGAGGTGGGCCGAGAAGGTCGAGAGGTTGGCCGCCAGCGACTGGTGATCGCCGATGTCGGCGAAGAACTGCGTGAACACCGGGAGCTGGCCGCCGGCGCCGACCGGCGGGATGATGCCGCTCTGCGCGAGTGCGCCCAGCAGGCCGACCGCCTTGAGCAGCACCGTCTTGCCGCCGGTGTTCGGCCCGCTGACGACGAGCGTCCGTTCCGCCGAGCCGAGCGACAGATCGAAGGGAATCACCGTCTCGCCGGCGGCGAGGAGAAGCGGGTGGCGGCCGTTCAGGATGACCAGGGGAGCGGGCGCTGCGAGCATCTCCGGGCGGAACCCCTCGACGGCCGCGGCGTAGCGCGCCCTGGCCACCAGGTCGTCCAGCCGCACGCACATCTCCGCGCCGGCGCGAAGATCCTCCCAGCATGGCCGAAGAAGCGCCGTCAGCTCGCGGAGCACTCGCGTCCGCTCCTGCTCCTCCGCCGCTTCCGCCTCGCGCAGGGCGTTCCCGAGTTCGATGGCGGCCGTCGGCTCCAGGAAGAGGGTGCCGTGGCTGGCGGACTCGTCGTGGACAATCCCTGCCGGGCGCTGACGGGCGTCGCGGCGCACGGGAATGACGTACCTCCCTCCCCGCACCGTCACGCCGGCGTCTCCCGCACCTTCAGCGGCGCGAAGGATGGTCTCCAGCTTCCTGATCAGGCGCGCGCGTGCCGACTGGACGGCCCGGCGCGCGCCGGCAAGCGCCGGACTGGCGCCGTCGAGCAGCTGGCCGTCGTCGTCCAGCGCGGACTCGAGGCGACGGTCGAGGGCCTTGTCCGGGATCAGCACCACGAGTTCCGCCGCCAGCGGGGCCTCGTCCGCGACGCGCCGCAGTTCGGCGGCATTCAGTCGTGCCGCGCGCAGGAGTCCTCGCACCCGGACCAGTTCGGGGCCGTCCAGCACGCTCCCCTCGACCCGCAACCGCGCCAGCGCGCTCCCGGTCTCGGGCACCGGTTCCACCACGATTGGCGTCTTCCGGCGGCAGAGGGCCGCGACTTCCTCGACCCGCGTCAGCTCGTCCCGGATCCAGGCGAGGTCGGCGGTCGGCCGGCGGGCCAGGATCCGGCCGACGCCGAGGGGTCCGGCGGCAAACCCGGCGACCGCCTCGAGCGCCCGCGTGAACTCGAGCGTCTCGAGCGCCGCGCTCATCCGTGCCCCCGGCAAAGAGGACGGGGTGCCCGGGTCCGTGGACCCCTGCACCCCGTCGCTCAGTCGAACCGGTTCGGTCGCCATCATCCCAGCGAGAGCTCCGTCCGCACGATCTGTTGAATCACCTTGCCGTCCGCCCGTCCCTTGAACTGCGGGACGACGCGTCCCATCACCTTGCCGATGTCGGCGGCCCCGTCCGCGATGGCCGCCCGCACCGCGGCGCGGATCTCCTCCGGATCGGCGGCGGGCGGGAGGAACTCCTCGATGATCCGGATTTCCGCCCGCTCCTGCCCGGCCAGGTCCTCTCGCCCACCTGCCATGTACTGCTCGACGGATTCACGCCGCATCTTGACGCCCTTCTGGAGAATCTCGAGCACGTCGTCATTGGTGGGCGGGCGGTTCTGCTCCAACGCACGGTTCTTGAGAGCCGCAAGGACCGTCCCCAGCAGCTGGGTACGGTCCTTGTTCCTGGACTTGCGGGCCGCCGTCAAGGCGGCCTGCAGGTCGTCTGCCAGATTAGACACGCGGCTTCCGGGGACCACGGCGCACCTTCCGCGCGGCGGCATTCATCTTCCGCTTCCGCTTCTCGCTCGGCTTTTCATAGTGCCGGTGCTTTCTCAGGTCGGAGAGGATCCCGGCCTTTTCGCACTTCTTCTTGAAGCGCTTCAGCGCCCGCTCGAAGCTTTCGTCATCGTGAATGACGACTTCGGACATCAGCAAATCACCCCTCTCGAGCCCGTGTCAGGGCGGTAATGTTATGCAGTCCTTAAACATAGACGGTCCGTGCCCAGTGAGCAAGACCGGTCAGCCAGGGGGCCATCCGAGCGCCCGGCCCCCCAGCAGATGGAGGTGGAGGTGGTCCACACTCTGCCCCCCGTCCTTCCCCGTGTTGGTGACCAGCCGGTAGCCCCCCGCGTCGAGACCCAGCTGGGCCGCCACGTCCGTGGCGAACGCCACCAGCCGCCCCAGCAGTCGCTCCCCCTCCGGTCCCGTCGCGTCCCGGGCGGCGGCATGGTGCCGGACGGGGATCACCAGGACGTGCACCGGGGCCTGGGGATTCAGGTCGCGGAAGGCGACGACCTCCGCCGTGCGTCCCACGACCTGCGCCGGGATCTCGCCCGCGGCGATCCGACAGAAGATGCAGTCAGCCATCGAGGCCTCGCTTCCGTGCGATGCTGGTGTACACGGCGGCCGCCAGCGCCGCCGTCTCGAACCTCAGGATATGATCACCGAACCGGACCGGCGCGAACCCTGCCGCTTCGAGCCGCCGACGCTCCTCCACCGTGAATCCGCCCTCGGGACCGATCGCCACCGTGACCGGCGACGGGCCCACCCCGGCCGGCGGGAGTCCCCCGTCGAGCGCCGCCAGCCACCGGAGACCCTCGTGCGGCTCCGCGGCAAACGCCTCCAGCCCCACCGGCTCACGCACCGCCGGCGCCCACGAGGCACCGCACTGCTTGATCGCCTCACGCGCGCGCCGGCGGAACCGTTCCACCTGCGCCCCCCGGATCCGCGACGCGACTCCCCGGGTGTGCTCCGTCTCGAGCGGGACGATCTCGGTCACGCCGAGCTCCGCCGCCTTCTCCACCACCCAGGCGAATCGATCCCGCTCCCCCGCCCCGATCGCCAGGACGAGCGGATGCGAGGCTTCCACACGGGTGACCGCACCGACGGTGACCGCTGCGTCCTTCCGGCCGAGTTCGATGATGCCCTCCGCCACCCCTCCCACGCCATCGAGCAACCGGACCGCGTCCCCGGCGCCGGCGCGGCGCACACGGAGGTGATGCGCCTCCACCGGGTCGAGGGCGATGCGCGCGCCCGAGACCAGGCTGCCGGCCGGCACGAGGACGTTCACGGCAACCATCTCGCCGCGACCGCCCACCACCCGCCGTCCAGCGCCTCCTCGGCGATGGCGAAACCGGCGGCCTCGAGTTCGGGACGGAAGAGCGGAGCCTCCGCCGCTTCCATCCCTGCGAAGATCGCGACGCCGTCTGGCGCAAGGGCCGCGCGGATGGCGGGCAGGAGCGTCACGTTGACGTTGCGCAGGATGTTGGAGAGGAGCAGGTCCACGGGACCGAGCAGCGGCGCGAGCTGCGCCGCATCGCCGTCGAGAAATCGGCAGGCACCCGCCACCCCGTTCCGTTCGGCGTTGCGTACCGCGACTTCGTTCGACTCGGCGTCGATCTCGATGCCGGTGGCGCGCGTGGCGCCAAGCCGGACCGCGGCGATGGAGAGGATGCCGCTGCCGCTGCCGAGGTCCAGTACCGATTGGCCGGGATGCAGGTGTCGGACGAGCAGGGTGAGGGCGGCGCGGGTGGAGCCATGTTCCCCGCTCCCGAACGCCATTTCCGGATCGAGGACCACCACCACGTCGTCGGGGCCGGACGGGGCGTCCACCCAGGACGGCGTGACGATCAGCCGTCCGAATCGCCGCGGCCCGAGTCCGTCGCGCCACCGGGTGCTCCAGTCGACCACGTCAAGCGGGCGCAGCCGCGCCGTGGCGGCCGGATCGACGCTGGCAGCGAGATCGCGGATCAGCGCCTCCGCCGCCGCTTCATCCTCGGCAAAGGTGACGAGAGTGCCGTCGTCCCGCTCCTCGATGGCCTGCCCGGTGCGGGCCACCAGCCAGGCGGCAAGCGCCGCCCCGGTTGTCGGTGGGGCCGACGGAGTGACATCCACGGCCCACCAGCCCATCAGCCGAGCGCCTCGCGGATGCGGGACCAGAAGCCCTTCCCGTGCCCCGGTGGGTCCCCCTCGTGCACGGCGAGCTCCCGGAAGAGCCGCTCCTGCTCGTCGTTCAGCCGCTCCGGCGTCCAGACGTTGATCCGGATATGGAGGTCGCCCCGCCCCGACTGGCCCAGCCGCGGGAGGCCCTTGCCCTTGAGGCGGAGGACGGTGGCGGTCTGCGTTCCCGACGGCACGATGGCCTCTTCCTCACCCCACGGGGTCGGGACGGGAAAGGTGCCGCCGAGCGCCGCCTGCGAGAAGGAGAGCGGGAGGTCGGTGGCCAGATGCTCGCCCTGTCGTTCGAACCGGTCGTCTTCCTCAACTTCGATGAGGAGGAGGAGGTCGCCCTTCCCGCCGTTCCGGGGCCCCGCCGCCCCCTGACCCCGCATCGTCAGGTAGTTGTTGGTGGAGACGCCGGCCGGAATGTCAGCCTGGACCGTCCGCTCGGAGCGGATCCGTCCCTCGCCGCGGCAGACCTCGCAGGGCGTCCGGATGACGGTGCCCTCGCCGCCGCAGGTCGGACAGGCGGCGACCTGCACGAACTGGCCGAACATGCTGCGGGCCGCGCGGCGCACCTCACCGCTCCCGCTGCAGGTGCCGCACGCCGCCGCGCTGGTGCCCTTCTGGGCGCCGCTGCCGTCGCACTGGGCGCAGGTGTCGAGCGTCTTGAGCTTGATGGTGCGCCGGACGCCGGTCATGACCTCGGCCAGCGTCATCTTGACCGTGACGCGGATGTCCTGCCCGCGCCGCGCCTCGGCCGCGGCGCGACCACCGCCTCCGCCGCCACCAAAGAGCGACTCGAACCCGCCGAGCCCCCCGAAGTCGCGCATGAAGATGTTCAGCGCCTCGGTCAGGTCGACGTGGTGATACTCGAAGCCCCCGCCGCCTCGATTGCCCAGCCCCGCCTTGCCGTAGCGGTCGTAGGCGGCGCGCTTCTGCGGATCCCGGAGGACTTCGTACGCCTCGGTGACCTCCTTGAACCGGCTCTCCGCGTCGTGGGAGGAGTTCCGGTCGGGATGCAGGTCCATCGCCTGTTTGCGGTAGGCCTTCTTGATCTCGGCTTCGCTCGCGCCGCGCTCGACGCCCAGCAGGGTGTAGAAATCGCTCACGTCAGCAATCCTTCGACGAGCTGGCTCGTGTGCTCGACCAGCCCGATGATCTTGTCGTAGGGCATCCGGGTCGGTCCCAGGACGCCGATGACGCCGCGGAGTTCGCCGGCGCGGTAGGACGCGGTGATCAGGGTGAAATCGTTCAGCCGCGGATCGAGGTTCTCGCCGCCGATCGTGATGGTGAGCCCGTCCCCGCGGCGCTGGAGCGTCGACCGCAACAGGTCGCGGCGCTGGGTCAGGGCGAGGAGGTCGCGCATCTTGGTGTTGGAGGCGAATTCGGGCTGGTCGGCGAGCAGCTCCGCGCCACCGAGGACGACCTCCCGTCCGTCACCCGACAGGTCGAAGAGCTCGTCGCGCTCGGCCACGAAGATGTTGAGCAACTCGTGGCTCTCCGGCTCGGTGGCGGCGTCGCGCAGGCGGTCGGCCAGGGAGGTCCGGATTTCCTCGACGGACAACCCGGCCAGCCGCTCGTTGAGCACCTGCGTCACCCGGTCGAGCGCCGGCTTCGCGATGCTCCCCCGGACCTCGACAAACACGGTGCGGACGGCGCCGCTCCGCAGGGTCAGCACCATCAGGATCCGCTCGCTCGACACCTGGACGAGTTCAAGGCGGTCGAGGACGATGTGGTTGAACGCCGGCGTCACGGCGACGCCCAGTTCCTGGGTCAGCACGCCCAGCACCTGCGCCGTCCGGCGCAGGAGCCGGTCCATCGCGTTGCGCGAGCCCGGCAGTTCCGCCTGGAGGGTCTGGCGGTCTTCGTCGCTGAGGGGAGAAAGTCGCATCAGGCTGTCCACGTACACCCGGTAGGCCAGGTCGGTGGGGATGCGGCCCGCGGAGGTGTGGGGATGGTACAGCATCCCCTGCTCCTCGAGTTCGCTCATGATGCTCCGCACGGTGGCAGGTGACACCCCCAGCCCGAACCGCTGGGACACGGTCCGGCTGCCGGCAGGCTCCGCCGTCTCGATGTAGGTCTGGATGACCGCCTCGAGGACGTGGAGCTGGCGCTGGGTCAGGTGGTCGGCGGATGCCATGGGGTGAATCTAATCAGGAGGCGTCGGCCACCAACGCATCCAGCCGGAGCCACCCCTCGGGGGAGAGGGAGAGCCGCCCTGCTGCCACGGAGGCCCACCCGGCGTCCACCCAGCGGCCGATCACCGCCGGGGCCACCAGGTCGGCGGCGACACCCGCTGCGGTCCGGAGACCAAGGTAGAGCGCCTCCAGCCGGCGTTGCGGCGCATCGAGCCGTTCCCGCCCGGCCACCGTCCCGGACCCCGAGGCGATGGCGGCCTCCCACGCCGCGTATTCCCGGATGTTCCACCGACGCTCCCCGGCGGTGCTGCTGTGCGCCGAGGGACCGAGTCCGAGGTAGGGGGTCCCGGTCCAGTAGCCGCTGTTGTGCCGTGCCCGATGCCCGGGACGGGCGGCGTTGGAGACCTCGTAGTGCTCCCAGCCACGCTCATCGAGGGCGCGGCTCAACAGCAGGAACTCATCCGCATATCGCGATTCGTCCACGGCGCCGGACTGCCCCCGCGCGGTCCAGTGCCCGAGCGGGGTGTGCGCCTCCACCGTCAGGCCGTAGCAGGAGAGGTGGTCGGGGTCGAGCGCGAAAGCCTCCTCGACATCGGCCCGCCAGTCGCGGTCGCGCTCGGCGGGCAGGCCGTAGATGAGGTCGAGGGAGAGGTCGGTGAAGCCGGCGGCACGCAGGATTCCGACCGCCGCACGGGCCTGTTCCGCGGTATGGGTGCGATGCATCCACGCCAGGACATCGGGGGAGAACGACTGCACGCCCAGCGAGGCGCGGGCGATGCCGGCGGCACGCCACCCGTCGGCCGCCGCGGGCGAAACATCGTCCGGGTTCACCTCGATGGTGATCTCGGCGTCGGGAGCGAGGGGCCGGGCGTCCCGCACGCCGCCCACGATCGCCGCCAGCGCGGCGGGCTCCAGCCGGGAGGGCGTCCCGCCCCCGAAGTAGATCGTGTCGACCGCAGGACTCGATTGCCACCCCGGGTCGGCCTGCACGCCGCGCCACTCGGTGAGAACCGACTCGGCAAATCCCGCGGAGGGCACGCTCCGGCGGACGGCGATCGAGAAATCGCAGTAGCTGCAGCGTCGGGCGCAGAAGGGGACGTGGATGTACAGGTTCACCGGTGGAAGGGTACAGCCCGGCGCAAGCCGATGAAAGTCAGGCGCGGAGAAATCGCCGCCCCGGTTCCTGCCGGGCAACGCCGTAGAGCTCGAGGGAGGAGAGCGCCGGCAGCAGCTCGGCGGCGGAAACCCCCACCACCTCGATGAGGGTGTCGAGGTGCTGCGGCGTGCGGTCCAGGGTCTGGAACACCATCCGTTCGAAGGGCGTGAGGGGCAGCGCGGGCGGAGGTGCGTCGGGCTCGGGCAGGTCGGTCCGGGCGCGGCGGCGTGGACGCACCTCCGGGTAGGCGGCGAGCAGGTCGGCGGCCTCGAGGAACGGCGTGGCACCGTCGCGCACCAGCCGGTTGGTGCCTACCGACGTGGGGCTGGTGATGGCGCCGGGCACCACCATCACGTCCCGCCCCTGCGAGAGTGCGGCATCGACGGTGATCAGCGTGCCGGACCCCGACGCCGCCTCCACCACGACCGTCACCCGGGCAAGACCGCTGATCAGACGATTGCGGCGCTGGAAACTGCCGGCGTGGGGTCGGTTTCCTGGCGGGAACTCGGTCAGGAGCAGCCCCTCCCGTCGCATCCGCTCGTAGAGGATCCGGTTGGCCGACGGGTAGATGATGCCGAACCCGTTTCCCAGTACGCCGATCGTGTCGCCGCCGGCGTCGAGCGCCGCGAGGTGGGCAACGGCATCGAGCCCGCGCGCCATGCCGCTGACGACGCAAAGGCCGCTGCCGACGGCCGCCCCCACCACCAGCCGGCAGGCGTCGGCACCGTAGCGGGAGTGGTTCCGGCTGCCGACGACCGCCACGGCGAGTCGTTCGAGCAGCTCCAGCCGCCCGAGGGCGAAGAGCGCGGCCGGAGGTTCGGTGATGTCCTTGAGAATTGCGGGATAGGCGACGTCGCCCGGGACGAGGCAGATCCCTCCATGCTCCGTGACCTGTCGCAATACCCGTTCGCCGTGGGCGACGGAGGCGGCCTTGATGGCGGTGGCGCAGGCGCGAGAAATCCCGGGGATGGCGCACAAAAACTCAAACGGCGCCGAGAGGGCGCCGTATGCGGTGGAGCAGGCCTGGAAGAGCGCGGTACGTCGGGCATGCCCGACCCCGTTCACCAGTGCGAGCGCGACCTGGGCGGCACGCTCCTGGTCCGACACACCCGGCGCGTTCACTCGTCAGCCCACTCCTCGTCGGCGGGAGCGGGCTCGGCCGCCTTCGCTTCCGACACGAAGCGCCAGAGGTACTCCTTGATCTCCTCCAGGCCGCTGCCCGAGGCGCTGGAGATCGCCATCTGGCCCGCCGCCCCGGGGGCGTCGAGCACCGGCACCGCGTCTCCCTCCGGAAGGAGGTCCCGTTTGGTCAGCACCACGACATGGGGGCGTTCGGCCAGCGCGCTCGAGTAGGCGCCGACCTCGGCCCGCAACTGGTCGTACACCGCCTGTGGGTCCTCGGCGTCCAGGGGAACCATGAACGCGATGACGCGGGTGCGCTCGATATGCTGCAGGAACTTGAGTCCCAGCCCCTTCCCCTCGTGGGCGCCCTCGATGATGCCCGGGATGTCGGCGATCACGAAGGTGCGCGACCCGCTGAGCTGCACGACGCCGAGGTTCGGCTCCAGCGTGGTGAAGGGATAGTCGGCAATCTTGGGGCGCGCCGCGCTCAGTACCGAGAGGAGGGTGCTCTTGCCGGCGTTCGGCTCGCCGACCAGCCCGACGTCGGCAATCAGCTTGAGGACGAGTTCGATGTCCCGCTCCTGGCCCTCTTCGCCGGGCTCCCACTCGCGCGGCGCCTGGTGCGTCGGGCTGGTGAACCGGGCATTGCCCCGCCCGCCCCGACCGCCGCGGGCCACCTGGAAGAGGTCTCCGTCGTGCAGGATCTCGGCGAGCACCTCACCGGTCTCCACGTCCCGCACCACGGTGCCCGGGGGCACCGGCATGTAGATGTCGTCGGCGGAGGCGCCGGTCCAGTTCTTCCCCTTGCCGTGGGCGCCGCGCGCCGCCTTCCAGATGGTCTTGTAGCTGTAGTCGAGGAGGGTGGAGAGGTTGCGGTCGCCCCTGATGAAGATGTGGCCGCCGTGGCCGCCGTCCCCGCCGTCCGGACCGCCCTTCGGCTTGAACTTGAAGCGCGCGAAGGACGAGGCACCCGACCCGCCGGTACCCGCAATCACCTTGACGACCGCCCGATCGATGAACATCAGTCCTCCTGGGTCCAGCCCGCACGCACCACCGCCCACAGTTCCTTCACTTCCTTCCACTCCCCGTGCCCCAGCAGCGGGTTCGCCAGGGCCAGGACCGCCTCCACCTGCGCGAAGCTCGCGCCGGCGTTGAGGGCACCGCGCAGGTGGGAGTGCAGCTGTCGATGGGTCTGCAGCACTGCGGTCTGGGCCACGGTGCACAACTCCCGACGCAGGAGGTCGAGCCCCGGCCGGCTCAAGGTGCGGCCGTAGCCCTCCACCAGCATCCATCGATCGAGTGCCGGGTGCAGTCCGCGGACATTCCGTCGGAGGCTGGCGTAGTTGCCGCCGTACACCGTGGTGCAGGTGACTTCGCCCCGCGCCGCCCACTCGGGGAGCCGGGCATACTCGGAGTCCGCGTCCTCGGCAGGGGCAGGCTGTCCGCTCGCCTTGCGCCAGAGCCCGAAGGCCACCAGGGCGCGGGGGTATCCCGTCATCAGGACCGACTGCAGCAGCAACTCCTCGACCCACTCCGGCGCGGTGCCGGCGTCGATAACGGATGCCATTGCCTGCCGGATATCGGGCTCGTCACCACCGGCGACGGCGGCCGCCATCCGGACGAGGGCGAGGGTCGAAGCGTCGAGTGTCGCGTCAGCTGGCATCAGGATAGACCCGAATCAGTTGGACTGCGGCACGACAGGCGCGCCGATGGTGGCGTGAAAACGCAGCTCACCGGCGACACGGAGCACCCCGGTCACTTCCCTGCGGGTGTTCCGGATCGCCGGCTCGGCGTGCGAGGCGAGCGAATCGAGCGGCAGCGCTGTGTTGCAGTGACTGGCCAGCTGCCGCAGGACGCCGAGCAGCGCCACCGGCGCGCTCCGCATGTCGCCGTCGTCCACCTTCAGGGCGATGCCGAGGCCCAGCGCCGGCCACGCGGCACTGTAGACCCCCTCGGCGCCGACCTTCGCCAGCACCTGCCCGTGCGTGTCGCGCATCAGGTCGGTGCAGAGCCGGCCGGCGCCGCCCACAAGCTCGGGGTGCGCCAGCATCGCCTCCCGCACGCGGACGGCGGCCGGCTCCGTCGTGACACCAAGCCGCGCGTAAGCCAGCGCCATCGCACGCAGCGGAAGGCCGAAACAGACCGTGGTGCAGCCATCGACCGCCTGCACGATCGATGCGGCTGGCAGGCCGGTCCAGCGCGCCACCTCATCGAGAATCCGCTGCTGCACCGGATGGCCAGCGGCTTCGTAGCCGCTGGTCGCCCAGCCATGGTGCCTGGCGAGGGCGAGCATCCCGGTGTGCTTGCCGGAGCAGTTGCTCCAGGCGGGCGTCATCGCGGTGCCATCACGCTGGATCCGCGCGGCGATGGCGGGGGAGAGCGGCGTGTGCGGCCCGCAGGCCAGATCTTGCTCGGTGCAGCCGATCGCCTCGAGCATCCGGCCGGCCAGCGCCACCTGTGCCGGCTCACTGGAATGGGAGGCGCAGGCCAGCGCGATGGCGTCGGGGCCGAGGCCGAAGTGGTCGGCGCCGCCGTCGGCCACCATCGGGAACGCCTGGAACGGCTTGGCGGCCGAGCGCCAATAGGTAACGAGCTCCGGGTCGCCAGAGGAGGCCTCCAGGGTTCCGCGGGCATCAGTGACGGCCACCGACACGGTATGCACCGACTCGACGAGGTCGCCGCGGGTGGATTCGACACGAAAGGGCGAGGCTGGCATGGGGGACAAAGATAGCGGACAACGCCGGGGAGGGGGTGGGGGCTCCCCTTCCCCTTTGCCTGCAGGGTGGGCACGTTTCGGGAGCCCCGACCCTCCACGCCGCTGAGGAGATGCCGTGCGACCCAGCTCACCTCCCTCCCCGATGCCCCGCGACCGCGTCCTGAAGCTCATCGACCGGATGGCGGGAAGCCGGATCGTGGTGATCGGCGACCTGATCCTCGACCGCTATCTGCTCGGCGACACCGAGCGGCTCTCGCCCGAGGCGCCGGTGCCGGTCGTCAGCGTGCGGGAGCATCGCTCGGCCCTCGGCGGGGCCGCCAACGTCGCGGCCAACGTCGCGGCCATGGGCGCCACCTGCCGGCTGGTGGGCGTGGTCGGGGACGACCCGACCGGCCGGGCACTGCGGGCCGAGATGGCGACGCTGCGCCTCACCGACGAATTCGTGGAGACCACGGCGGGCCGTCCGACGACTTCCAAGACCCGGGTGCTGGCGCGGGGGCAGCAGGTAGTGCGGATCGACGAGGAGGTGGACCGGCTGCTGGACGACGCGGAGCTCGACCGGGTCCGGGCGAAAGCGGAGGAGGCGCTGGCTGACGCCGATGCGCTCTTGCTGGAGGACTACAACAAGGGGCTGCTGGCGCCGGCCCTCATCCGCTCGGCGATGGAGATCGCGAAGGCGCGGGGAATCCCGGTGGTGGTGGATCCGAAATTCCGGCAGTTCTTCGACTATGCGGGCGCCACAGTGTTCAAGCCCAACCGGCGCGAGATGGAGGCGGCGCTCGGCGCGGCGGTGGACCTCGAGCACCAGGACGCGCTGTCCGAGGCATTGGTCCGACTGAAGGTGGACAACCTCCTCCTGACGCTTGGCGCCGACGGCATGGTACTGGTCACCAAGGACGGCAAGACGACGCACCTTCCTTCCCTGGCGCGCGAGGTGTACGACGTGTCGGGGGCGGGCGACACGGTCACGGCGTGGGTCGGCACCTGCCTGGCGGCGGGGGCGACGGTACGGGAGGCGGCCCAGCTGGCCAACATCGCGGCGGGGATCGAGGTCGGGAAGTCGGGGGTGGCCACCGTCTCGCCGCAGGAGCTGCTCGCAATGCACGATGAGCGATTCGACCAGATCGGACGGCTCAGGCGGGGCGGGCTGATCTAGGGCGGTTGGCCTTGCCCACCCCGGCATGGCCGATTAGACTCCCGCTCCCAAATCATCGGGCGATTAGCTCAGCTGGTTAGAGCGCGCGCCTCACATGCGCGAGGTCGGGGGTTCGAGCCCCTCATCGCCCATTTACTGCAACATCGCACCCCGCTTGAGCTTCACGGCTTGGGCGGGGTTTCTGCCTGTCCGTGCCCACGGCCGCCGGATCCGGCACCGATAGGCGCACACCAGGGCGGGAACATCCGTGTCCATGGGGTAGCAGCGACTGCCTCGGAACCCCGCCGCGACTCTCGCTGCCTACGGCGGCGGCGCCCCCGCGGTCGGGCCAGGGGAAATCTCCGACGGGGTGTCCGTCTTGTAAGATGAGTCCGGGTGCATTGTCCTGCCCTGATATTGTCAGTCACGCGAAGGGACCATATCGCCTGGAGCGACCCTGATGTCCGGCCTGATGCTGCATAATGGTGACGTGTTCGCAGGCTATTCCATCCTGAAGGAGCTGGGTCGAGGAGGGATGGCCACGGTCTGCCTGGCCGAGGACCTGAAGCACCATCGCCATGTCGCCATGAAGCTCCTCAAGCCGGAACTCGCCTCCTCCCTCGAGGCGGATCGTTTCCTCCACGAAATCCGCATCACCGCCACGCTCACGCACCCCAACATCCTGCCGCTCTACGATTCGGGCCACGAGGAGGGTCGCCTCTACTTCACCATGCCGTACGTGGACGGCGGGTCGCTCCGCGAGCACCTCGACCGGGAACCGCGCCTCCCCGTGGAGGAGGCGCTGCGGCTGGTCCGCGAGGTGGCCGACGCGCTCGCCTACGCGCATGAGCGCGGCGTGGTGCACCGGGATATCAAGCCGGAGAACATTCTGCTCGAGGAGCAGCACCCGGTGATCGCGGACTTCGGGATGGCGCACGCCCTTGCCTACATCCGCGGGGAGTTTGCGACGGGGGCCGGCATCGCCCTCGGTACGCCAGCGTACATGAGCCCGGAGCAGGCGAGCGGGGAGAGCACGGTGGACCACAGGGCCGACCAGTACGCCCTGGCCTGCGTCCTCTACGAAATGCTCGCGGGCCACCCTCCCTTCGTGGGCGGCGGTGCGCGAGCCGTCCTCGCGCGCCACGTGGTGGACGCACCGCCTCCGCTCGTCACCGTCCGCCCTGGCCTTCCGCGCCACGTGCGCGCGGCGGTGACCCGGGCACTGGCCAAGTCCCCCGAGGACCGCTTTCCCAGTGTGCGCGAGTTTTCCGATGCCCTGGTGGCCCCCCAGAACGGCACCGCGCGAGGCCCCTCGGTGGCGGTCCTGCCGTTTGCCAACCTCAGCGGCAACGCGGAGGACAGCTACTTTGGCGACGGGATGGCCGAGGAACTCATCATGGCCCTCACCCGTATCGAGGGACTTCACGTCGCTTCGCGCACGTCGGCCTTCACCTTTCGCGACAGCCAGCTCGACATCCGCGCCATCGGCGAGGCGCTCGGCGTCGCCGCGATCCTGGAGGGTGGCGTGCGCCGGGAGGGGAGCAAGGTGCGGGTGACAGCCAAGCTGGTCGGCACCGCCGACGGCTTCCACCTCTGGTCAGGGAGCTTTGACCGGGACCGGAAGGATGTCTTCGCGATCCACGAGGATATCGCGGCGAACATCGCGCGTGCCCTCCGGGTGGTCCTGCGGGAGAGCGCGACCAGGGTGGCGCCGACGGCCAACCCAGACGCGTACGACTGCTACCTCCGGGGCCGGCAATTCTTCCATCAGCGCCGCAGAAAGAAGATGCTCTTCGCCCGCCAGATGTTCGAACGGGCCATCGAGCTGGATCCCGGGTTCGCGCTCGCGCATGCCGGCATCGCGGACGCCAGTTCGTTCCTGGCGCAGCACTATCACGACGAAGCCACGGCCGACAACCTCCGGCGCGCGGACGAAGCGAGCCGGCAGGCGCTGGAACTCGACCCGGAACTCCCGGAAGCTCACGCGGCACGCGGATTTGCGCTCTCGCTCCTGGATCGTTTCTCGGACGCTGAGGCGGAGTTCCGTCAGGCGATGGCCATGGACAGCGGCCAGTTCGAGGCCCGGTATTCCTACGCCCGGGCCTGCTTTCAGCGGGGCGAACTCGAGCAGGCCCTCACCCTGTTTGAAGAAGCCAGCAACGCACGCGAGGACCACGAAGCGCTCTACTTCGCCGCCCAGACGCTGTCGGCACTCGGGCGGCAGGGCGAGGCGCTGGCCGCAAGCCGGGCCGCACTCCCCGTGATCGAGCGTCACCTGCAGCTCAATCCCGACGACGCACGTGCCATGACCATGGCGGGCGTCACCTGCAGCCGGCTGGGCGAGCGATCCCGGGCCCTTGAATGGGGCCGGCGTGCCGCCGCGGTGGACCAGGAGGATGCCGGGGTCTGTTACAACCTGGCGTGCCTGATGGCGCTGGAGGGAGAGCGGGAGGCGGCGCTGAAGCACCTGCAGTGCGCGTTCCGGGTCGGGTTCGCCCACCGGGACTGGATTGAACATGACCCCGACCTCGACGTCCTGCGCGACGACCCCCGTTTCCGTGCGCTGATCCGAGGCACCTGAGTCCCGGCGGCGGCGTCTCCTGTCCCCTACGAACCGAGCTGGTAGGTCATCCCCGCTGTGCCCCGAATGTCGAACTGGGAAGAACTCAGCGGCTCGGCACCCGGCGCCTCGAGACTGAACGAGTAGATGAAGGTGTCGAGCATCAGGTTCACCCGCCAGCGCGGCCCCACCGGAATGGTGCTGCCCGCTCCGAACGTCGGTCCGATGCCCGTCGAAGCCGTCCAGTCGTCGAAACGCGGGCTGTCCTGGCTCATCCAGACCACCCCGGCACTCACCCAGACGACGTTGTGAATGGTGGGCGTGTTGAACCGGTACAGCAGCGCGGCGGTCACCGCGGTTGACGAGGCCGGGTACGACGAATCAGGCGCGATGCCAGAGGGTGACTGGACCACCAGCGACCCGTCGGACGCCCCGAGGGTCGCCTGGGCGCCGAGATGATCAGCGAACCAGGCCCGCCCGACCAGACCATACGTGAAGGTGGTGGACCGCTTGGCGGTGGTGGCACCGAAGGGTGAGTTGAATGCGTCAGGGGGGATCGCGAAGTCGGAGGTCGGGGCCAGCACCCCGCCGAACGCGCCGACCTCGACCTGGGCGGCGAGCGGGGTGACCACCAGGACGGCCGGGAGCAGCAGGTGGCACAGAGAGGGACGGGTGCGCACAGGACGCCTCGATCCGCTGGACGGTGAGTCCTCAGGGGGCAAGCCGGGGGTGCGGCTGGTACCGTGCTGGGGGAAGGGGCCGGAGCCTGAGTGAAACGCCCGCGTTGCTAGCGCGGCGGAGGCGCCTCCCGGCGCTCGACCCGCTCCGCCAGCATCCGCTCTGCAAAATCGAGACGTTCCCGGGTCTCCTCGAGTGCGTTTCGCAGCGAGTCCACGTCCGCGTCGAGCTCGTCGATCGCGTCGAGGCCCGACTCAAGATCGTTGCGCGCGGGTACCGCGGTCCGGAGGCGCTGGGCCCAGAGCCCAAACGCCACAGCCAGGCCGGCGTGCACCGTGGCGTGCCATGTCTCGCCCGGCCGGGCCGCGAACCAGACCGCGGCAATGTTGATGGCGCTCAGCACAGTGGCGATCGGGAACCAGACTGCGGGCCTGAACTTCATGCCGAAGCCTCCTCAGATGGTGATACCACACCCGCGCCCTTCCCGGTGCGCCTCGCCGGCCTCGATCTTCCGGCCCGCCGCCTCCAACATAACCAGCCCGTCCGGTGCTCCGACCCGTTCCGGCGCCCCCGTATCGGCTCCTGAGCCTCGGGGCGACGCTCCATGCATATCCATCAACGGAGGTCCACCAAGCGCCAGGCGCTCCTCGCCGCCGCCCTCGTGGGGGTCGCCAAGGACCGCAACTACATGGCCGCCTGGGAGGACCGCTGCGTCCGGGAGGCGTGCAAGAACGACCTGACCTACAGTGTTGCCCTCAAGGGGGACGAACTTCGCCTCACGCTGCCCGCGGCGCTGGGGGCGACGGCGCAGGTAGCGATCCTCCACCGCGTCGAGTAGCCGCCCGGATCAGCACCAGCCCCACACCGAGTGCCAGCGCGAGCAGGAGCACTCCGCCGAGGAAGAGCCGCCACAGGACGTGGTCGATGATCATGGTCAGCCGCTGCTCGAAGGCATGGTCGATCAGGCGCTCGGCGGACTTCTCCGCGTCGGCGAGCGTCCCGACCCGCTCCTCGTGCAGCGCCTCGAGCACCAGCCCCCGCTCCTCGGCGAGCGCCGCCAGCAGTGCCATGCGCTCGGCCGTCAGTGCCCTCAACAGTTCGATTCGCTCTGCGGTCACCAGGCCGGGAAGCGACTCGGTGACGTCGGTGATCCGCTCCACCGACGTCGTCAGTCGGGAGACATCGCCGATCAGGGTGTCCACGACCGGCTGCTGGACCGCATCCGCCACCGCCAGTTGGGCCTGCCACCGGGCCTGTTTCAGCAGCGAGTGCTGGATCTGCTCGATGCGGAGGTCGAGGAGGCGTGCGGTGAGCTCAATGTCGCCCACCGCGGCCAGGGCGGAGCGGTCGGTGGTGAGCATGCCCATGACGGAATCGGTGATGCCGACCCGGCTGAGATAGGGCGCCTGGATGGGGTAGGCCACCACGAGCGGCTCGAGGAAGGCGATCCATTGCGGGGGAGCGTCGGGCGACGCGACGCGCGACACGAGCGCCAGCAAGTCGGTCAGGATGGTGTCCACGGCGGCCACGGCGATGCCCTGCTGCGGGCCGAAGAGCGCGCCGCCCTCCCCCGTAGTCAGGAACGCCTGCATCTGCAGGCCGAACAGGAGCATGTCGCCCAGCGCCACGACCGGATCCCGCTCCAGCGCGGCGCTCTGCAGATCGCTCACCGATGCCACCTTCCACTCAAGCGCGCGGCGGCGGACGGCGGGGGACCCGGACGCGGCCGCGATGGCGTCCGCCGCCCGCTCGATGTCGCTGGTGGCTTCCCGGGAACGATCCAGCACCGCCGAGCGCACGCCTTCGACCGGGGTGGCGACCGATGTCTTCGACATCACCGCCGGGGCGGCGGGCTTCGAGCGCAGGGCACACCCGGTCGACCCGCCGGCCAGGAGGAGGATCATTCCGGCCCGAAGGGGAAGGCCGAAGGTCTTATTCTGGCGGGATCCCGGCTGTGGCATGAGGGGGTCGGGTGGCGGCCATCGGCCTGGTTGGCATGGTGAATCAGCATCCTTCTCCTGTGATGATACGCCGATCGTCCGGAAGCGGAAGCCCCGGAGGACCGATGCAAGAACGGCGACCCCACCTGGAGTCGCCGTCTTTGCGTCACCTGTTGCCCAGCTGGTCCTGCACGCTGGTGGGCCCTGCTGGATTCGAACCAGCGACCTACGGATTATGAGTCCGCTGCTCTAACCACCTGAGCTAAGGGCCCCCGTCCTCTGACCTACTTGAACTTGTAGACGACGCCGAGGGTGATCTCCCCGCTGCCGTACCACGAGGTGTCGTAGGCGTAGCAGCCGTACCACCCGCAGTAATAGGAGTCGGAGCCGTTCACGTTGACCCAGCGGTACCGGCCGTCGAGCGTCATGCCCACCTTCTCATTGAACATCTTGGTGCCGCCGAGCCCGAAGACGGTGCCGAACTGGGTGGAGCCGCCACTGTACTCGGTGCCGTCTTCGTCCACACCCGAGGCGTGGAAGTTGTCCGCGCCGCCGCCGATGGCGATGTATCCCATCATCTCCGGCGTGTTGCCAAAGTAGAAATTGAAGGTGGCTTCGTAGACGTTGGTGCTGAAGTCGATTTCCTGGTCCACCACGGAGCCGTTCCCGCCCCTCACCGTGAGGGTCGGATCGGCGTGCGCGTACTCGAAGACCAGCCCGATCGAGTTGTTGAACTTGTAGCCGAGCCGGGCGCCGTAGGTGAAGGAGCTCCCCACGTCGAGCTTCGTGATCCCGAAGTCGTTGCTCGCAGGACTGAGGGAGCCACCGAAATACATGCCGGCAAACGGCGTGATCCACGCCGAGCCCTCGGAGTATTGGGCATGGGCGGGCGTCGCGACGGCAGCCAACCCGACCAGGGCCGCAACGGCCGCAGCAGTGCGAATGCGGGACATCAGGAACCTCCCAAAGGGGTGAAATCGCAGGTCGGCTACCGCCGACCCGCCAGGATGCGCTCGTAGAGCGCGATATGTGCCTCGGCCATCTGCTGACGCGTGAACTTCTCCACCACTCGCCGACGCCCCGCCGCGCCCATCCGGGCCCGCATGCCACGATCGCCCGCCAGCTCGGTCATCGCCCGTGCCAGCGCCTCGGGGTCCCGCAACGGCACCACCAGGCCCGTTTCGCCGTGAGAACTAACCTCGCGCAGTCCACTGGGCAAGTCGGTGGTGATGACCGGACGACCCGCCGCCATCGCCTCCACCGCCGCCAGGCCGAACATCTCCTCCACCGTCACCGACGGCAACACGAGGAAATGGGCCTCGGCCATGCGGCGCGGAATGTCCTCGTCCGGATACTGGCCATACCACCGCACCCGGTCGGTCACCGCAAGCGCCTGCGCCAGCGTCCGCAGGCGCGGAGCCTCGGGACCCGTCCCGACGATGTCCAGCCGCAGCTCGGGCACCCGCTCCAGCGCCCGGAGGAGGATGTCCACCCCCTTGTATCGCACCAGCCGGCCGATGAACAGCGCCCGGATCGGCCCCTCTGCCGGCTCGGGCGGCACGTCGGCCCACCGGCTCTCGTCGATGCCGAATGGGATCACCTCGACCTTGGTTTCCAGGCCTTCAAGCTCGCCGCAAAGCGCGATATGGGCCCGGCTCGGCACCACGATGCCCTTGGCGCGCTTGAGCGTGATCCGGGATGCGATCCGCTGGGGGCTCTTCTTCTGGTCGGCATGCTGGGTGACGACCAGCGGTGTCCGGCGTGCACGCAGCATGACGGCCACGTCGGCCAGGGTGTGCGGGTGGTGGACGTGGATGATGTCGGCGCGGTGCCACGCCGCCGCGAGGTACCCCGGCGCGAAGTCCTGGGAGCCGAGCGTCCCGAACGAGAAGACCCGCGTGATGCGCGACTGCTGACGGGAGCGGCGGTCCCCGCGGGCCTTGCTCTCGACGGCGACCACCTCCACCTCGTGGCCCAGCGCCGCGGCGCCCTCGGCGAGATCCTGCACGACGCGCTCCCGGCCACCGGAGTGCGGCCAGTAGTACCGGGACAGGTGAAGAATGCGCATGACACAATATACCACGGGCAGGTACGCGGGTTCCGCCGCCCTTGGATGTGACGCCGGTCACGGCCATCTTTCCCGCCGTGCGCGCCGTCATCGTCTCCCACACCTACGCGAATCCCGCCTCCCGCGGCAAGCTGCACGCGCTCGCCGGACAGGGCACCGCGCTCGCGGTCGCCGTGCCCGCGGCATGGAAGCCGCCGGGGTCGGGCGAGGCGCTCACCGCCTCCTTCGGGGAGGACAACGGCGTCCGGATCGTGCCGATTGCGACCCGCGGCGGGGACCCCGGTGGTGCACCCGGCTCGTGGCAGCCGTCGGCCCTGCGGCGGTTGCTCACCGATTTCCGGCCGGACATCGTGCAGGTCGAGGAGGAGCCATCGACCCGGGTCGCCGCCGTCGTCACCCGCCTGGCCCGCGAACTGAAGATCCCCTCCGTGGCATTTACCACCGAGAGCCTCGAACGGGGCCACACCCTCCTGCCCAGGCTGCGGCGCCGTCGCACCCTGACCCGGGCGCGCGGGCTCCTGGGCGCCAACACCCTTGCCACCCGTCTCGCCTGCGGGGATTTCCCGGCGCTCCTCGGTGGGTCAATCCCCCAGCTCGGCCTCCCGGTCCCGAGCGCCCTCGCGCGGGAAGCACACCCACCTCTCGCCGTCGGATTTGTCGGGCGGCTCGTCCCGGAGAAAGGGCTTGACGTCCTCTTCAAGGCCTGCGTCCGGCTCTACGGGGCGTGGACGCTGACCGTGGCCGGCACCGGCCCCGAACAGGAGGCGCTCGAGGCCCTGGCCGAACGGCTGGGCATCTCGTCCCGGATCACGTGGCTGGGGGGCGTCCCGCAGCGCGACCTCGTGACCCTCTGGCCCCGGCTCGACTGCCTGGTGGCGCCCTCACGCGCCACGTCCGAGTGGGTCGAGACCCACCCGCTGCAGGTGCTCGAGGCGATGGGACACGGCGTGGCCGTCGTCGTGAGTGACGCGGGCGCCCTGCCGGAGACGGTCGGCGGGGCGGGACTCGTCTTCCCGGACGGACACGCCGACGCCCTGACCGAGGCGCTCAGCCGGTTGCTCGCCGACCCCGAGTTGCGGGAGCGGCTGGCGGCGGAGGGCCGCCGTCGGGTCATTGCGGAATTCGTGGATGACGCGGTCGCCCGGAAGACGCTGGGCTTCTGGCAGGCAGTCCTGCAGGAACGGGCCTCCTAGTACTCCAGCGGCAGGTGCACCGGCCTGCCGTCCCGCGCGGACAAGTACAGCCCGATCAGCAGCTCGAGCGAACGCAGTCCCTCGCGACCGTCGGTGTCGGCTGGCGCCTCGCCCCGGAGCGCTGCGATCACGTTCTCGTAGTATGCGGCATGGCCGAAGCCGTACACCGAGGTCGTCTGGTAGCTCGCGTCCGCCGCGAGGGCATCGTCGGGATCGCTGTCGGCGAACTCCCAGTGCTCGATCTGGTTGACCGCCACGCCGCCCACCCGCGCGGTGCCGCGCTCGCCGATGATCGTGATCGAGCCCTCGAGGTTCTTCGGGTAGGTCAGCATCGTCACGTTGATGGAGCCGAGGGCGCCGGAGCGCCAGCGGATGTTGGCCACCCCGGTGTCTTCGACCTCGATCTGCCGTGCGAGGGTGGCGGTGAAGGCCTGCACCGACTCCACCGGACCGACCAGCCAGTCGAGCAGGTCCACGTAATGGCTCGCCTGATTCATGAAGGCCCCACCGTCGAACTCCCAGGTGCCCCGCCATGCCGCGCTGTCATAATACGCCTGCGGACGGTTCCAGAAGACGTTCACGTTGACCATGTACACCTGGCCGAACCGCTGCTTCTCGACTGCCCGCTTGAGCAGCTGCACCGTGGCGTTCCGCCGGTTCTGCTTGACCACGAACAGGCGCACCCCCGCCTCGTCGCACGCCTGCACCATTGCCTGCCCGTCGGACCAGCGGGTGGCCATCGGCTTCTCGGTCACGACATGCCGTCCCGCCTTCGCGGCCTCGATCGCCTGCGACGCGTGGAGTCCGCTCGGGGTGGCGAGGATGACCACGTCGGCGCTCGACCCGGCGAGCAGCTCCGTCAGGGAGCGAAAGCCGGGGACACCGGTCGCCGCCTGGGCGCGGGCCAGCGCGTCGGCGTTGATGTCACACACCGCCACCAGCTCGGCGCCGGCCTCGTGCCTGGCGATCGCCTCGACGTGTCGGTCGGCGATGCGGCCGCAGCCGACGAGGGCAAAGCGGATCTTGCGGGTTCGGATCGGGTCGCGCGTTGGGGGCATGGGCGCCGATGGGTTGAGGGTTACGGTATTCTAGCCGACCGGCGGGGCACCCGCCACGCTGGTTCCCAGCACCTCCACCCCGTCGTGCCGGAGGCGCGCCAGGTCCTCGGGCGGGAGCCGCACCAGCAGGTCGAACCCCTCGGCCGAGTCCCGCCGCTCCATCACCTCGCCCAGCCGGTAGAGCGCCGCGAGCCGGGCGCCATCGGTAAGGGGCAGCCGCAGCCAGGTCGGCGGTCGCAGCTCCTTCTCCCGTTCCCGGAGCGCCGCCCGCAGGGTGGCGAGGCCGTCGGTCCGCATCGTCGTCGTCAGGACCGCGCCGGGATAGATCGCGGAGACCCGGCGCCCGAAGTCGACGGGGTCGGCCAGCTGGTCCATCTTGTTGAACACCGGCAGCACCGGTCGGTCCTGGAGCCCCAGCTCGAGGAGCACCTCCTCCACCACCTGCATCTGCTCTTCCCACGACGGGTGGCTCGCGTCGACCACGTGCAGCAGCATGTCGGCCGAACGCGCCTCCTCGAGGGTGGCGCGGAAGCTGGCGACGAGATGGTGGGGCAGCTTCCGGATGAAGCCCACCGTGTCGGTCACCCGCGCCCGGTACCCCTCCCCCAGTTCCACCTCGCGGGTCAGCGTATCCAGGGTGGCGAAGAGCCGGTCCTCGACGACGATTTCGTGCTGCCCCGAGAGGCCCCGCAGGATGCTTGACTTCCCCGCGTTGGTGTAGCCGACGAGGCTGACGCTCAGCATCGGCGTGCGGCCTGCCCGGATCGTCTCGCGATGACGCTCGACGTCCCGCAGCTTGCCCTTCAGCCACTGGATCTTCTGGCGGATCATCCGGCGGTCGGTCTCGAGCTGCGTTTCGCCGGGCCCGCGGAGGCCGATGCCGCCCCGGATGCGGGAGAGGTGGGTCCACATCCGGCGCAGGCGTGGCAGGAGGTATTCGAGCTGGGCCAGCTCCACCTGCAGCTTGGCCTCGTGGCTCCGCGCCCGCGTCGAGAAGATGTCGAGAATCACCTCGGCCCGGTCCATGACGCGCACCTTGAGCTCCCGCTCGAGGTTGGCGCCCTGCATCGGCGACAGCTCGTCGTCGAAGATCACGAGCGTGGCTCCCGTCGCCGCCACGAGCGCCGCCAGCTCCTCCACCTTTCCTTCCCCGATGAGCGTCCCCGGATGGGGGGACTCGACCTGCTGGGTCAGCCGGTCGAGCACCCTGGCGCCGGCGGTGTCCACCAGGCGCGCCAACTCGTCCAGGTGCTCCTGCATCGCCGAGACGTCGGGCGACCCCTTGCGGGGTGCGGCGACGAGAATGGCCCGCTCGGCCGGGCTCTCAACATTGATGAGGTCTCTGATGGCGCCTGGTTCCCCTGCTGCTGTGGAAGGACTACCCGCGGTCGGCCTGCTCGCCTGTCCCCCTGCCCTGCCGTTCCCACCACGCCATCCGTTCGGCGATCCGCTTCTCCAGCCCCATCGGACCCGGCTCGTAGAACCGTTCGCCCTCGAGGCCCGCCGGAAGGTACTCCTGGGAAATGTACGCCGCTGGCGCGTCGTGCGCGTAGCGATACCCTTTCCCGTAGTCGAGCTCCTTCATGAGCCCGGTCACGGCATTCCGGAGATGCAGCGGCACCGGGGCCGCCGGGGTCCGTTGCGCCGCCTCCCGCGCCGCCGCCCAGGCGGTGTAGACCCGGTTCGACTTCGGCGCGGTCGCCAGGTAGACGATCGCCTCCGCGAGCGCGAGTTCGCCTTCCGGAGCGCCGAGAAAATCGTACGCCTCCTTGGCGGCGAGCGCGACGTGCAGCGCCTGCGGGTCCGCCAGCCCGACATCCTCCGTCGCCATGCGCACCATGCGACGGGCGAGGTAGAGCGGCGTCTCGCCGCCCTCGATCATCCGCGCCAGCCAGTACAGCGCGGCCTGCGGGTCGCTGCCCCGGACCGCCTTGTGCAGCGCGGAGATCAGGTTGTAGTGCCCCTCTCCAGACTTGTCGTAGGCCGGCAGCCGGCGGGCGAAGACATCCGCCGCAATCTCCCGGGTGACTTCCCCGCCCAGCCCCACCTGCTGCGACGCGGCCTCGAGCGCCGTGAGCGCCCGGCGGGCATCGCCGTCCGCGGCGGAGGCCAGGAACGCGATGGCCTCGTCCGTCACCCGCAACTCCATCGCGCCGAGCCCCCGCTCCCGCTCGGTCACCGCGCGCCGGAGGAGCGCCGCGAGATCCTCCTCCGGGAGCGGCTCCAGCACATACACCCGCGACCGGGACAGGAGGGCGGCATTCAGCTCGAAACTGGGATTCTCGGTGGTGGCGCCGATGAGGGTGATGAGCCCGGACTCGACGGCGGGGAGGAAGGCATCCTGCTGCCCGCGGTTGAAGCGGTGGATCTCATCGCAGAAGAAGATCGTCTCCCGCCCGAGCCGGCGCCGGTCCTCCGCCTCGCGGAGGATCTCCCGCACCCGCTGCACTCCCTCGGTGACCGCGCTGAAGGTGACGAACTCGCGCTCGGTGTGACGGGCAATCACGCGGGCCAGGGTGGTCTTCCCGGAGCCCGGCGGCCCCCAGAGGATGACGCTCCCGACGTCCCCCCGGCGGATCGCATCGCCGAGCGCCCGGCCCGGCGCCAGGAGGTGCGCCTGCCCCACGACTTCGTCGAGGGTGCGGGGACGAAGCCGGGCGGCGAGTGGCTCCGCCGGTGCGAAGAGGGACGGCTCGTTCACGCCGCCGACCCTAGCCGCCCCACCGCTGGAGCAGCGAGTGTGTCAGGAAGAACGCCGCCGCCCCGCCGAAGAAGGGCAGCGCCGTCCCCCAGCCGCGCTTGGCCTGGAATTCCGGCACCAGGTCGGAGGCGGCCACATACAGCGTGACGCCCGCCGCCAGGGCGAGGCCCCATTCGGCCAGCGGCGCCGCCCGCTCGGTGAGCAGCACCCCGAGCACCGTCGCAAGGCCGAGCACCGCCGCCGCTCCGATGGCGCGTCGGGGTCCCTGTCCCCCCGCCATGATCATGCTCGCGATGGTCACCCCCTCCGGCAGCTTGTGGAGGAAGACGGCGAGGAAGAGCAGCAGGCCGAGCTGGGGCGAGACCAGCATCCCGGCGGCGATGGCGACGCCGTCGAAGAGGCTGTGGATCGAGAGCCCGAGCAGCGCGCTCATGCCGGCCTTGGCGCCGACCCGGTGGGTCTCGACCCCGTAGTGGAAGTGCTGGGTGAAGACATGCTGGGAAAGGTGGACCCCGAAGTAGCCGGCAAAGACAAACACCCCCGGCAGCACCGAGGCCCCGCCCTGGAAGACCTCGGGCAGCACGCCCACCAGCACCACCGCCAGCATGAACCCCGCGCCGAAGGCGATCAGTCCCTCGATGAACTGCAGCCCCCGCTGCAGGTGCCGCACCACCACCACCGCACCGATCACGTTGCCGGCGGCGGCCAGCAGACCCAGGCTCAGCGGATGCACGCTATCTCCTTGGCGCGGGCGAGGAGTGTCTCCCGCACGTTCAACGTTGGATCGTCCACCACGGACGCCAGCAACCGTTCGAGGACCTGCCCCACCATCGGGCCGGCCGGGATCCCGGCAGCCAGCAACTCCTGACCGGAGACGGCGAGATCCCCCCGACGGAGCGGACTCCCCGCCTCACGCACCGCGGCCATCACCTCGGCCCACGGGAACGGCCTCGCGTGCCGGAGCCGCCAGAGCTCGGCCAGGTCGTCGGCGGCATCGCCGACGGCGGCCATCCACTGCCGGACATCCCGCGGGGCCACGCCGGAGGGTTCGGCCGGACCAGAGACCAGGGCGGAGGCGCGGGCGATTTCCGCGTTGGACATCCGCAGCCGGCTGAGCACCGCGACCGGGTCGGCGAGGAAGAGCACCGACAGGACGACCGGGTCGCGACGGGCGGGGGCGTCGTCGCCCTGCCAGGCCTCGACCGCCGCCGCGGACCAGAGCTGGGGCAGCCAGATCCCGGCGGCGCCCGACTTGTCCCAGAGCGACACCAGGCGCCGGAGCGAACGGGTCGTCGCCAGCCCCTTGATCCACTCGTCCCGCACCCGCTCGGCCGACAGCTGCCCGAGTCCGCTCGCCGCGGCCGTGACGGCCTCCCACGTCGCCGGGTCGATCGCGAACTCGAACCGTGCGGTGAACCGCAACGCCCGCAGTACCCGGAGATAGTCCTCACGGAAGCGGGCCGGCGGGTCGCCCACGGCACGGAGGCGCCGCCGTGCGATGTCGTCCGCCCCGCCGAACGGGTCGCGCCACTCGCCGCGAAGCGGATGGTAGGCGATGGCGTTGACGGTGAAGTCCCGTCGCGCCAGGTCTTCGTCGAGCGAGACGCCGTACGCCACCTCGGCGTGCCGTCCGTCGGTCTGCACGTCATGCCGGAAGGTGGTCACCTCGTGCAGCACCCGATCGGGATCGAACACGCCGACCGTCCCGTACCTGACGCCGACCGCCACGGTGCGCTTGAAGAGCGCCTGCACCTCGGTGGGCGTGGCGGACGTGGCCAGGTCGAAGTCGTTCTGGGGATCACCGAGCAGCGTGTCCCGGACGGCACCGCCGACGCACCACGCCTCGTGCCCCGCCGCCTCGAGGGTGCGCGCGATCTCCAGCACCCCGTCGGGGACCGGGATCCTCTCGGGAAAGGCCATGCTACGCCTCCATCCCCGCGCCATACGCCATCCCGGCGGAGCGGCTCACCACCAGTTCCATCCAGGCCTGCGACGGGGCCCGGGGACCGGCGGGAATCGCCCCCGCCTGGATCAGGCGGGCGCCACCCCCTTCGAAGGCGTAGATCGGCAGCACTTCCCCGGTGAAGCAGCGGGTCGCGAGGACGACCGGCTTCCCCTCGTCGAACCAGCGTTGTGCCGCCGCCGCCAGCGCCGGCTGCATGTTGCCCCGGCCGAACGCGACGAGCACCAGCCCGTCGTACGCCGCCCGCGCGGCGTCCACCAGTGCGCCCCCGTCGCCCACCACCGCCGGGAGCATCGCGATGCGGGCCGTCAGTGCGGTCGGCAGGGTCGGAAGCGGGGCGGCGCGGCGGGCCGTCGCCGAAAACCGGACGACCCCCTGCTCCACGATCCCGAGCGGCATGCCGCGCGGCGCACGGAAGGTGTCCACCTCACCGGCGTCGGTCTTCACCGCCTCGAGTCCGCTCAGCACCGTGCCGTGCAGCACCACCATCGTGCCGCGTCCGCGGCTGTCCCGGGCGCCGGCCACCAGGGCGCTGTCCACCAGGTTCTGCCGGCCGTCCCACTCCTCCTCCTCGGAGGTGCGCATCGCGCCGGTGACCACCACCGGCA
The DNA here is from genome assembly GCA_024641745.1 of Gemmatimonadota bacterium. Lineage (GTDB taxonomy): Bacteria > Gemmatimonadota > Gemmatimonadetes > Gemmatimonadales > GWC2-71-9 > SPDF01. The sequence continues at coordinate 39,935 of JAHECL010000008.1, forward strand.
CCGTCGGGTCCAGGGTCCGCGCCAGGAGGTAGGCGGTCTCCTCGAGCGTGTCGGTGCCGTGGGTGATCACGATGCCGCGCACCCCGGACGTCGCCGCGATCTCCGCCACCCGGTTCCGCAGCGCCCAGAGCCGGTCGAGGCCCATGTGTGAGGCCGGGTAGCGCCCCCAGTCCTCCACCGTGATCGGTCCCGCGGCGGCGAGGCCGGGAGCCAGGCCCACGAGGGCGGCGCCGTCCAGCGCCGGCACGGCACCACCGGCCTCGGAGGAGCGCTGCATCGAGATGGTGCCGCCCGTGAAGAGCAGGTGGATCATTCCGACCCCGGGGTCAGCCGCACAGGACGCTGCCGCCATTCACGTTCAGGACCTCACCGGTGATGTGCCGTGCCATGTCGGTCAGCAGGAAGACGATGGGACCCGCCACGTCGTCGGCGCTCGCCACCCGCTTCAGCGGGATCGTCTGCTCGATGCGCGCACGACCGCCGTCGGCATACGGCTCGGCGGCCATCTCCGTGTCCACCCAGCCGGGCGCCACGCAATTGACGGCGATGGCCGGGGCGCACTCGACCGCCAGCGACTTGACCAGCGAGATGATGGCGCCCTTGCTCGCGGCGTAGTCGGCGTGGTGTCCCTCGCCGCGCTGTCCCGCCGTGCTCCCGACGATCACGACCCGACCGCCCGGCCCCATGAGGCGCAGCGCCGCCTGCGTGGTGTAGAAGACGGCGTCGAGGTTGGCCGCGAGCACCGACCGCCACCGCGCGGGATCCATGTCGCGCAGCGCCACATCGGGCACGGGCCACACTCCGGCATTGGCGACGAAGTAGTCGAGTCGACCGAAGCAGGCCTTGAACTCGCGGAAGATCCGCTCCACCACCACCGGATCGGCCAGGTCCCCCCCGCCGGCAAACGCCTTCCGCCCGAGCGCCCGGATCTCCCGGGTGACCGCCTCCGCGTCGGCCCGGCGGGTATGCCAGGTGATCCCGACGTCCACGCCGTGGCGGGCGAGGAGCATCGCCGTGGCCCGCCCGATGCCGCGGGTGCCTCCGGTGACCAGGGCGACGCGATCCGGGGGG
>JAHECL010000217.1:0-367 GCA_024641745.1 Gemmatimonadota bacterium
GGGACGTCACTCCCACCAGGCTCCGTGCCGAGATACGACCACCATCCGAACCGGTTCTGGCGGTTGTTCCACACGAAGTGGTCCACGCGATCGAGATCGCGATCGGCGGCCGTCCGGTCGTCCAGCATGGGGCAGAACAGCAACTGACCCAGTGGGCGAGTCGCGCCCTCATCGTTGAGGCGCGCCACCAGCGCCGCAGCCAGACCGCCGCCGGCACTCTCGCCGCCGATCACGACGCGGCGCCGGTTGACACCCAGTTCATCGGCCGCCCCTTGGAGCCAGGTCCACGCCGCGTGCGCGTCGTCGAGCGGTGCGGGATACGGGTGCTCGGGCGCCTTGCGGTACTCCGGCGAGACGACCGTGATCC
>JAHECL010000217.1:377-2833 GCA_024641745.1 Gemmatimonadota bacterium
GAAGCCGGCGCGCCGCTTCTCGATCGTCACGCCGTCGACCTTGCCCGCGGGCATGATCCGGATCGCCGCGCGCATGATGCGTCGCGTGATCCGTGACTCGGCGTTGAGCGCGCGCACCCGGCGCATCGGCCCGCGCAGCTCCGGCGCGACCAGCTCGATCTGCATGGGGCGCGCTGGTCAGCCGGCGGCTCGGATCAGCCGACCCCGCCCGTCCCGAACTGGCGGTCGCCCGCGTCGCCCAGCCCGGGGATGATGTAGCCGACGTCGTTGAGCTGGCGGTCCAGGGCGGCCGTGTAGATCTCGACCTCGGGATGCGCCGCGAGCACCGCTTCGACGCCCTCGGGCGCGGCAATCAGGTTGACGAGCTTGATCCGGACCGCGCCCCACTTCTTGAGGACCTCGATCGCTGCGGTCGCCGAGCCACCGGTGGCGAGCATCGGGTCCAGGATCAGGCACAGGTCCACGTTGGCCGTGTCCGGGAGCTTGTTGTAGTACTCGACGGGGCGCAGCGTCCGCTCGTCGCGGAACAGGCCCAGGTGCCAGACACGTGCCGTCGGCATCAGCTCCAGCATCGCGTCCACCATGCCCAGGCCGGCGCGCAGGATGGGGATGAGGCCGATGCGGTCCGCCAGCTCATCGGCGTCCATCAGCTCGATGGGCGTCCGGATCTGGAGCGCTTGGGTGTGGGCGTCCGCAAGGGCCTCGTAGCCCAGCAGCCACGACAGCTCGCGCACGACCTCGCGGAACTTCTTGGGCTCGGTGTTCTCGTCCCGCAGGATGCCCAGCTTGTGGCGGACCGCCGGGTGCTGCGACACATGGAGATTTGGCCAGTTCGCCACGGGGATCCCTCACGCTGATCGGGGCGGGCGGCGAACCGCCCGGGCGGCACGGCCTGCCGGTCAAGGTCCAATCCTAGCGCGCCGCCGGGTTGGCCGGTGCCCGGTCGCGCCACGACGTTGGCTCGCGACGGGTCATGTGGCGCCCGCCGCGCTATGCTCGGCGGATGGCCACCTCGACGCCCAGAACCGCCTCGCGCGCTCCCGGCGCGACGCGCGCGCCCCGCTGGACCGTGCCGCCGGTGCTCGTGCGCCAGGTGCGCAACGGCGTGACCGAGTCGGTCCACCGCGGGGACATCGTGGAGGTGGACGTCACCGGCCGGATGCTCCACGTCCTGGGCGACCCGGATCGCGTCGTCTTCTTGCGCTCGACGGTCAAGCCGCTGGGGCTGGTGGCGCTGCTGCGCGCCGGTGGGCGCACGGAGTTCGACCTCACGGCCGAGGAGCTCGCCGTCATGGCGTCGAGCCACTCCGGCGAGGACCTCCACGTGCGCACGATCCAGGCGATGTATCGCCGGATCGGTATCTCGCAGGCGATGCTCACCTGCGGCACCGAGGGGATGCCCCTGGATGCCGTCACCGCCGCGCGGCTGGCCAGGGACGGGGAGCGCCCTGGACCGCTGCGCCACATGTGCTCGGGGCAGCACTCCGCGTTCATCCTGCTGGCCAAGCTGGGTGGCTGGGAGCCGGAGACGTACTGGCAGGCGGAGCATCCGGCGCAGGCCGCCTACCGCGAGACGGTCGGTGACCTGTTCGGTGTCGCGTCCGAGCGGCTGGTGACCGGCATCGACGGCTGTGGGCTCCTGACCTACGCCTTCCCGCTGCGCGAGGTGGCGCGCGCCTACGCGACCCTGGCCGATCCCGAGTCGATCCCGTCGGGCGACAAGCGCGCCCCTCTTGCGCACCATCTTCTTGCGGTCCGGGACGCGATGACGGCGTATCCGGAGCTGGTCGGCGGCAACCGGGACCGGCTGGACACCTCGCTGATGAAGGCGGCGCCCGGGAGCCTGGTCTCCAAGGGCGGCATGGAGGCACTGCGCGGCGTCGGGATCCTGTCCGGAGCTCGCGGTGCCGGCTCGCCGGCATCCGGATTGGCTCTCAAGATCGAAGACGGTGATGGGCACGAGCGCGGGACCTGGGCTGCGAGCGTCGAGGCTCTACGCCAGGTCGGAGTGCTCGAGGGCCAGGCGCTCCGCGTGCTTGCCCGCTACCACCGTCCGCCGGACCTGGATCCGCATGGACGGGTCGGGGGCGAGGCCGTCGCCTCGTTCGACCTCGCACCGGTGGGTGAGCTCACCGGCTGAGGAGGCTGTTGCCGGGGCGCAGGTGCCCCACCTCCACCGTCCCGCGGAGGCGCCACGATGACGTTCCAGGGAGACCCGTACCGGACGCTCGGCGTGGCGCCCGGTGCCTCCCTGAACGAGATCAGGTCGGCCTACCGGCGGCTGGCAAAGGCGTACCACCCTGATACGGCGGGCGAACGCGCCCTGCCGCGGTTTCTCTCGATCCGGGCCGCCTACGAGCAGCTGGTGGATGCGGATGGGCGGCTGCGGCCCCAGGGAGCATGGGGGGCAGGCGGTGTTCGACCTGCGGCCCGGGAGCCGTGGCGCGCCGATCCGG
>JAHECL010000083.1 GCA_024641745.1 Gemmatimonadota bacterium
CCGGCACCGCCGAGAACCCCGCGCTGGCGCCGGATGGGCAGCGGATCGCCTACAGCACCCGGCAGTGCGACGCGGAGGGGCGCTGCACCCTGGACATCGTGGTGCAGGATGTGGGGGGCGCGGGGGCGGCCACGGTGTTGCGGGGGGCCACGGGCGTCTGGAGGATCGACTGGTCGGCCGATGCCCGCTATCTCGTCATCTTTGGCGCCATCGGGAACGAAACCTGGGGGGTGTACAGTGTGCCGTCGCTGGGCGGGGCACCGCGTCATCTCGGGTGCTGCTTCGGAGGGTCCAGCTTTACCAGCGATACGGTGCTGATTGCGCGTTCCCCCGATCTCGGTGATTCGATCGGGTGGGTGCGCTGGGTGACGATTGCTGACGGCGTGGTGCACGACAGCCTGCCGGTTCGAACGGACCCCCAGACGGATATCTCGGCCTCCATGTCGCCGGACGGCACCCGCCTCCTGCTCGGGCTGCGCCGCGGCCGGTCACGTTCCAACATCGTGACGACCCGCGAGGGCGCGCCGCTGGACTCCCTCGAACTGAAGCAGCAATGGGGCATGCTGCACTGGACCCCCGACGGCCGCGCCCTCCTGGCGCAGGTGCCGCGCGCCGGGGCCGTGGGGGAAGTCGATCTGCTCCGATACCGGGTGAGCGGCCGCGGACGGATTGACCCAGTACCGGATACCGTCGCCCACCAGTTGTCGCTCAGCGGTCTCGGAGCGACACTGAGCCAAACGGGGATGTTGACGTACGCCTCAGGTCCGACGGAATTCTCCGTTTGGGCCCTCAAGCGGGCGAAGGTGACCGACATGCGGTTCGAGCAGCGCCGGCTCGCCGCCTCCACTGCTCTCTTCGGTGGCACCATCACTCCGGATGGGGCCCAGGTAATACTCCTCCGGCCCGCCCCCGGCGGAGAAGACCGGAGGCAGTTTTCGGTCATGCCCTTCGACAGCGGTCCCGAACAGCCGCTCGGCCCGCCGGTAGCGATGAGAGACTTCGATCCGACCCAGGACAGCAAGGCCATCCTGCTCGCCACCCGCCGCGGTAACGACAGCGTGTCGCTCTCGCGCGTGGCCCTCCCGTCCGGACGTTCCGAGCCGGCCGGGATGCTGGGAAGCAACGACTTCTTCTCGTTCGAGGCGACGACGGGGGGCGGGCTCGTCATCACCCCGACGCGTTCGAGCTTCCGCCGCATCGGGATTCCGGGGCTGCCGGACAGCACCTTCGAGCTCCCCGTCGAGGTCGGCAATATCATCCGCATCGACCCCTCGCCGGACGGGCGAGCGTTCGCGTCGACCGGCTTCGACCAGACTGGCGACCTCCTGGTCTTCCATCGCATCTCCCTCGTCGACGGCAGCGCCACGCTGCTGGCGCGGTTCGGCCCCGAGAACTTCGCCGATCTGGCCTGGCTGAACGACGGCACCATTGTGCTTGGCGTGCAGGAATCGGACTGGACCCGGGCGTGGTACCGGGTCCCCGCCACCGGCGGCACGCCGGTGCGCCTCGGCACTGCTCCATGGCCCCAGGCATATTATCGATTCTCCAGCGATGGCCTCCACGTGACCGCACGGGTCGAGGACAGCCGAACCGACATCTACATGGTGCCGAACTTCGCCGAGGTGCTGAAGCAGTAGCCTGCCCCGGCCCGTCCTTTGCGGTATATTTCCTGCTTGGCCCACCCCCGGGCCCGATGAGGGAATACCATGACCGACGCGCCGACCACGGCGGCCTCCGCCGCCGAGCCGACTGACTCGATCGACTGGAATGCCATGCTCGCCCCCTACCGCCAGCCGGTGGGGTGGAAGAGCGGGTTCCAGCTCGCCTCCACGGCGCTGCTGCTGGCGCTGTTCTGGACCGCGGCGGCGCTGAGCCTGCAGGTCGGTTACTGGCTCACGCTGCTGCTGGCGGTCCCGGCGGCGATGATGGTGGTCCGCCTCTTCATGCTGCAGCACGACTGCGGGCACGGCTCCTTCTTCCGCTCCCAGAAGCTCAACAACCTGGTCGGTGGCGTGCTCGGCGTCTTCACGCTCGTCCCCTACGCCTACTGGCGCCGCACCCACGCCATCCATCACGCCACCAGTGGCAACCTCGACGTCCGCGGACTCGGCGACATCGACACCCTGACGGTGCGCGAATACCTGAGCCGCTCCAAGCTGAAGCGCGTGATGTACCGGCTCTACCGCCACCCTGCCGTCCTGCTTCTGGTCGGCCCCACCTGGCAGTTCGTGCTCAAGCACCGGCTCCCGCTCGACATCCCCAAGGGGTGGAAGCGCGAGGCGATCGGCGTGCAGGCCACCAACCTGGCGCTCGCCGGCGTGGTGCTGCTGATGGGGTGGATGCTGGGCTGGAAGGCGTTCCTGATGGTGCAGGCGCCGATCACCCTCGTCGCCGGGTCGATCGGCGTCTATCTCTTCTACGTGCAGCACCAGTACGAGGACACCTACTGGCGCTACCGGGAAAAGTGGAACTACTTCGCCGCCGGGCTGGAGGGCGCCAGCCACCTGACGATGCCGAAGTTCCTGCAGTGGTGCACCGCCAGCATCGGCCTGCACCACATTCACCACATCGCCAGCCGGATCCCGAACTACGAGCTCCAGCGCGCCTACGACAATCACGCCGAACTGCGGAACGTGACGCGCCTCTCGCTGTGGAAGAGCCTCTCCACGCTGCGCCTCACCCTGTGGGACGAGGACACCGGCCAGCTGGTCGGGTTCCGGGAGCTCCGCGCCATTCGTGATCGCATCACGGCGGAGCTCGAGGCCGGCGCCGCCATCATGGCCACCAAGCCCGAGGTGGTGCCCGCCGTCTGGCAGTAGCGGGTCGCGGCTGTCGGCTACTTCCCTTTCCCCCGCCCCTTCGCCGCCGCCTGCATCACCGCCTCGATCTCCTTGATCTCCCGTGGTGCCTTCGAGAGCCATTCCACCCCGCTCGCCGTGACCAGGTAGTCGTCCTCGATCCTGATCCCGATGTGGTTGTAGCGCTCCACCACCGGCCGCACCTTCGCAATGAAGGCGCGGTTCTTCGGGGTGTCGGCCAGCATGTCGAGCAGCGCGGTGCTGATGTACACCCCCGGCTCGATGGTGAAGACCTCGTTCAGCTGGAAGAGGCCGGTCGGTGAGTACGAGTACCCGCCGGCGTCGTGCACCTCGAGCCCGATGCCGTGCCCCGGTCCGTGCGCCATGTAGAGGAAGGCCTGGCTGCACACCACTGGCACCTGCCGGCAGCGGGCGGCGTCGGCCCAGGGCGGATCGAAGGAGGCGTCGGACCCCTCGGTCAGGCCGAGCCTGGCGAGCTCGGTGGCCATGAGGGCGCGGATGGCGTCGTCGCCGGCGCGCACCGGCGCGCCGGGCCGGGCCTCGCGCTCCGCGGCCTGCTGCGCCCGCCGCACGATGGAATAGACCGCGGCCTGGTCGGCGGTGAAGGTGCCGCTCACCGGGATGGTCCTGGTCACGTCACCGGCATACCCCTCGTACAGCGCCCCCATGTCCATCACCACCACCTCGCCCGCCTGCATGACGCGGTCGTTGGCGCGGTAGTGATAGCTGGTGGAGTTGGGACCGGACCCGATGATGGGGCGGAAGGAGGGCCCGGAGGCGCCGGCCATCCGGAAGGTGTAATCGGTGAGGGCGAAGATCTGGTGCTCGTTCACGCCCGGCCGCACCGCCTTCATCGCGGCGACCTGCCCCGCCACCGAGATGTCGATCGCCGTTCGCAGCAGGGCGATCTCGGCGGGGCTCTTGATCACCATCAGCGAGTCGAGCACCACGTCGGCGCTCCGCACCGTCACGCGGGGGTGCGCCGCCCAGAACCGCTGCACGAAAGAGCGCCCGGCGCTGAGGGAATCAGTACCGCGGTAGTCGCGGCTGTGCGAGTCGGTCACCGTCCAGAGGGTGCCCCGGCCGGCGAGGGCGTCCATCACCTCGCGGAGCTGGTCGCGGTCCCGCAGGCCGAGGCCCGTGCGCTGCTGGAGGTCGGCGGAGTCGGGGGCGAAACCGTCGTAGAGCGCGCGGCGCGGGTCGATCAGCGGCTCAAAGAGCATCTGGTAGGTCACCTTGCCGTCCCGCACCGCCATCACGAATACCGCGTTGACCCGTTCATACCCCGTGAGATATTGGAACGCAGGGTATTGGTGGAAGTCGGCCTCGTCGGTATTCGCCTCCGGCGCGCCGAACGCGAGCAGGACCCCGTCGCCGAGATGGGCGGCCACGGTGTCGCGGCGGGCGGCGAATTCGGACTGGGGGATCTGCGCGGCGAGCACCGCGGCCGGGACGCGGGGAACCGGGGAGGCAAGGACGACCAGCAGGGACCCGAGGAGGGCGGCGCGCGGCATTCTGGACTCCGGAAGCAAGGTGAAGCGGGACAACGTCTTGGGAATCTGGCGACAGGCCCCCTGTCCGGCAATCTCGCCCCTTGCCGTCACCGCGGTTGGGGGGCAAACTAAGGGGTTCGTCCATCGCATCTTCTCGCCAACACAGTCACACGGAATCCCATGAGCGACGCCCCTCGGCGCCTGGTCGATACCTTGTCCGACCGTTACACCATCGAAGGCGAGCTGGGCCAGGGCGGCATGGCCACCGTCTACCTGGCGCAGGACATCAAGCATGACCGCCGGGTCGCCATCAAGGTGCTCCGCCCCGAGCTCGGTGCCGTCATCGGCGCCGAACGGTTCCTGAGCGAGATCAAGACCACCGCCAACCTCCAGCACCCCCACATCCTCGGCCTGATCGACTCGGGCGACGCCGACGGCCTCCTCTATTACGTGATGCCGTACGTGGAGGGGGAGACGGTCCGCGACCGCATTGCACGCGAGAAGCAGCTGCCGGTCAACGACGCCGTCCGGATTGCCACCGAGGTGGCCGGTGCGCTCGACTACGCCCATCGCCACGGCGTCATCCACCGCGACATCAAGCCGGAGAACATCCTCCTGCACGACGGCAGCGCGCTGGTGGCCGACTTCGGCATCGCGCTGGCGGTGAGCACCGCCGGCACCCGGATGACCGAGACTGGGATGTCGCTCGGCACCCCGCACTACATGAGCCCCGAGCAGGCGATGGGCGAGCGGGAGATCACCGCCCGCTCCGACGTGTACGCCCTCGGCTGCGTGCTCTACGAGATGCTCACCGGCGACCCGCCGTTCACCGGGAGCACCGCCCAGGCGATCGTGGCGCGGGTGGTGACCGAGAGCCCCCGCTCGATGACCACCCAGCGGCACACCATCCCGCCGCACGTCGAGGCGGCGGTGCTGACCTCGCTGGAGAAGCTGCCGGCGGATCGCTTTGCCACGGCGGCGGAGTTCGCGGCGGCGCTGGCGGATACCGGCTTCGCCCCGCGCACGACGGTGATGGCCTCCGCCGGCGGCGGGAAGGGCGGCGTCTCCGCGAGGACGAGGGCGATCGTCGTTGCCCTCGCCGGGACGTCCGTGGTGCTTGCCGCGCTGGCGGCCTGGGGATGGCTCCGCCCCGAGCCGCCCAAACCGGTCATCCGGTACAGCCTCGGCCTCCCGCCGGACCAGGGGATGCGCCAGGGAACGCTCGGGGTCAACCTGGCCCTCTCCCCGGACGGCCGCCGCCTGGTCTACGTCGGGCCCGGCGAGAGCGGTGACCAGCTCTGGGTGCGGGAGCGCGACCGGCTGGAAGCCACGCCGCTGCCTGGCACAGCCGGGGCCCATAATCCCTTCTTCAGCCCGGACGGAGAACGGATCGCGTTCTCCTCGACGCTCAACGTCCAGCTGAAGGTCGTATCGGTGACCGGGGGTCCGCCGATCACCCTGGCCTCGCCCGGGCCGGGGTCCGGCGGCGGCGGCGCCTGGGGTCCGGACGGCTGGATCTACTTCGACTCTCCCGGTGGCCTCAGCCGCATCCGGGCCGACGGCGGCACCGAGGAGCGGGCGGTGGCGATCGACTCGGCCAGCGGTGAGCAGGGGCACGCCTGGCCCGACGCCCTCCCGAACGGCAAGGGACTGATCTACCGCTCGCGCACCGACCTGAATGCGGCCGAATTCGAGATCGTCGCCCTCGATCTCGGCAGCGGCGAGCGCCATGTCCTGACCAAGGGGCTCCTGGCGCGATACGTCGCACCGGGCTACCTGGTCTACCTGCGCGCCGATGGCGCGGTGCTGGCGGCACCGTTCGATCAGGACAAGCTCGAGCTCACCGGGCCGGCCGTTCCCCTCTTCGAGGGGGTGATGACCAAGCCGTTCGGGTCCGCCGACATCGCGATTTCCCGGAACGGCACCCTGGCCTACGTGCCGGGACTCGCGACCGACGCCGGCGGCATTGCCGAGCTGGTGTACGTCAGCCGCGAGGGAGCGGTGACCCCCCTCGATCCGCCGCAGACCTACAACCCGTCCTCCAACCGCTCCCTCAATCTCTCCCCCGACGGCCGGAGGGTCGCACTCGACCTCATCGGCGTCTCCTCTCCCGACATCTGGATCAAGCAGCTGCCGGCGGGGCCCCTCTCCCGGCTGACCTTCGAGTCCACCCTGGCAAACCGGCCCACCTGGACCGCCGACGGTCAGTCGGTCGTGTATATCGCCGCCACCGACAGCGGGCCGCCGGCGGTCTGGAAGAAGCGGGCGGACGGCAGCTCCGCCGCCGAACGGGTCTGGGCAGTGCCGGGACAGCCGATCAGCGAGGCAGTCCTTTCGAGGAACGGGGAGTGGCTCCTCTATCGAATCGGGAACGACGGCCGGTCCAGGGACATCTACGCGATCCGGCCTGGCCGGGACACCGTGCCGGTTCCGCTGCTGACCGAGGCCTTCAGCGAGGCCGGCGCTGCCCTCTCCCCCGACGGGAAGTGGCTGGCGTACACCTCGAACGAATCGGGGCGGGACGAGATCTTCGTGCGTCCCTTCCCCAATACCGGACAGGGCCGCTGGCAGATTTCCACCCTCGGCGGCGCGGCGGCCCGCTGGGCGCACAGCGGCCGGGAGCTGTTCTTCGAGGCGCCATCCGGCGACATGATGGCGGTCTCGGTCACGACCACTCCCACCTTTGCCACGGAGATGCCGCGGCGACTCTTTCCCTTCGCCGCGGGGCTCGTCAGTTCCAATATCGTTCCGCTCTACGACCTCACGCCCGATGACCAGCGCTTCATCATGGTCCGCCTCGCCGCCGTCAACCAGGCGCCGGGCGCCGGGCAGCTGGTGATGGTGGACAACTGGTTCACCGAGCTGTACGCGAAGATGAAGGGGAAGTAGGATGACCGACGTCCTCACCCGCCTCAACACCGCGCTGGCCGACCGCTACGTCATCGAGCGGGAGCTCGGCGCCGGCGGCATGGCCACCGTCTACCTGGCCCGCGATGTGAAGCACGACCGGAAGGTGGCGCTCAAGGTGCTGCGGCCCGAGCTGGCCGCGGTGATCGGCGGCGAGCGCTTCCTGCAGGAGATCAAGACCACCGCCAACCTGCAGCACCCACACATCCTCCCGCTGCACGACAGCGGCGAGGCCGACGGGCTGGTCTTCTACGTGATGCCGTACGTGGACGGCGAATCGCTCCGCACCCGGATCGACCGCGACAAGCAGCTCCCGGTGGAGGAGGCGATCCAGATCGGGCGCGAGGTGGCCGACGCCCTCGACTACGCCCACCGGCAGGGCGTCATCCACCGCGACATCAAGCCCGACAACATCATGCTGCACGACGGCCACGTGCTGGTCGCCGACTTCGGCATCGCGCTCGCCGCCAGCAAGACCGAGGGCGGCACCCGGATGACCGAGACCGGCATGTCCCTCGGCACCCCGCACTACATGAGCCCCGAGCAGGCGATGGGGGAGCGGGAGATCCGCGCCTCGAGCGACGTCTACGCCCTCGCCTGCGTGGTGTACGAGATGCTGATGGGAGAGCCGCCGTTCACGGGGCCCACGGTGCAGGCGATCATTGCCAAGGTGATGACCGACCAGCCCCACGCCATGAGCGTCCACCGCAAGAGCATCCCGCCGCACGTCGAGGCGGCGGTGCTGGCGGGGCTCGAAAAGCTGCCGGCCGACCGGATCGCGACCGCGGCGGAGTTTGGTGCGGCGCTGTCCGGCGCCGTGACGGCACGCACCACCGCACACATGGTAGCGCAGGACGCACCAGGCCGCGGCCCCTGGAAGCAGGTTGCGATCGGCGCCGGCGTGCTGGCGGTGGCGGCGCTCGCCTTCGGGGTGTGGGCCTGGCGGCGCGAGGTTCCGAAAAAGACCGTGCGCCTGTCGGTCGCCTTCCCGGAAGGGGAGCAGATCCGTGCCGTCGCCACCCGCCGGTTCGCCCTGACCCGGGACGGCACCCGCCTGACCTACCTGGGACCGGACAGCGGCGGCGGCACCCGACTCTGGGTGCGGGACCTGAACTCGCTGACGGCGCGTCCGCTGCCCGGCACCGGCAATGCGCTGGCCCCCTTCTTCTCGCCCGACGGCGAGTCGATCGGCTATATCAGCGGCAACCCCGGGGATATCCGCATCGTATCCGTCACCGGCGGGCCCTCGCGGACGGTGGTGCCGGACTCCGCGCTCCCGTGGGGCGCCGACTGGGGCGAGGATGGGAACATCTTCTTCACCAGTGGAGCCGGCGGCATCGCGCGGGTGCCGGCCGGCGGCGGCCTCGCCGAGGCGGTGAGCCACCGTGATACCGCCGGCGGCGTGACCGAACACGACTGGGTCCAGGCCCTGCCGGGCGGCAGGCTCGCCCTCGTTCAACTGTGGCACAGCTCCGTCGCCGACGCCGAACTCGGGCTGCTCGACTTGAAGACCGGCATCGCCACGCCGATCATCCAGGGTCTCTATGGGCGGTACATCCCGGACGGCCAGGTGGTCTACGTCACGTCCACCGGGGCGCTCTTCGCGGTGCCGGTGGACCTCTCCCGCGGCAAGGTGCGCGGGCCACCCATCGCCATCGCCGAGCGCATCATCCTCGACGGCACCAGCGGCTCGGCACAATTCGACGTGAGCGAATCCGGCCTCCTGGTGTACATGGCGGGGTCCGGCGCCGGCAACGCGAGGGTGGTCTGGGTGGATCGGTCGGGGAAGGCGTCCCCGGTGGATTCCTCCTGGGCCGGACAGTTCGGCACCGTCGAACTGTCGCCCGACAACCGCCGTCTCGCCGTGGCGTCCATCGGGAGCGAGGGGGAGCAGATCTGGGTCAAGTCGCTCCCCTCGGGGCCGGTGTCGCGGCTCACATTCAATGGCAGCGGGAGCGGCCGGCCGGGGTGGACGCCCGACGGACGCCGCGTGACCTTCGTGACCACGCAGGGCAACAGCATGCGACAGGCCTGGATCCAGCGCGCCGACGGCAGCGCCGACGGCGAGCCGCTCGTCGTCACCGGCCGCAGCGTCGAGGAGGTCGAGTGGACGCCTGACGGCAAGCGCTACCTGCTCCGGACAGGAAGCTCGACCCGCAGTCGCGACGTCGTCCTCGGCACCGTTGGCGACACCGCGTTGACGCCGCTGGTGAGCGGGCCGGCGGACGAGTTCGCCCCGGCGGTCTCGCCCGATGGCCGGTGGTTCGCGTATGTCTCCAACGAGTCGGGGCGCGGCGAGGTGTTCGTCCGCCTGCTCGAGGACCCGGGGGCGGGACGGACGCAGGTATCGCTCAACGGCGGCGAGGAGCCGCGCTGGGCGCCCTCCGGCAAGGAACTCTTCTACCGGACCCGCGCCGGCGAGATGATGGCGGCGGAGGTGACCCTGGGCGCCACCTTCACGGCGCAGCCGCCCCGCGTGCTCTTCAGCATGCCCAATGCGGCGACCGACAACTACCACCACGCCTACGCCGTCGGCCGGGACGGCCGGTTCCTGATGATCGACCAGGGTGTGAGCGACAACGGCGGGCTGGTGATGGTGTTCAACTGGCTCGAGGAATTGAAGGGGAGGAAATGACCGACCCGCTTTCCCGCCTCACCGCCGCGCTGAGCGACCGCTATACCATCGAGCGGGAGCTGGGCCAGGGCGGCATGGCCACCGTCTACCTGGCGCAGGACCTCAAGCACGACCGCCAGGTCGCGCTCAAGGTGCTGAAGCCGGAGCTCGCCGCCGTCATCGGCGCCGAGCGCTTCGTGGTGGAGATCAAGACCACCGCGAGCCTCCAGCATCCCCACATCCTGCCGCTGTTTGATTCCGGCACCGCCGACGGCTTCCTCTACTACGTGATGCCGTTCATCGACGGCGAGACGCTGCGATCAAAGCTCGACCGCGAGACCCAGCTCGGCATCGACGAGGCGGTCAAGCTCACCGTCGCGGTGGCGGACGCCCTCGACTACGCCCACCGCCACGGCGTCATCCATCGGGACATCAAGCCCGAAAACATCCTGCTGCACGACGGCCGCCCGATGGTGGCCGACTTCGGCATCGCGCTGGCCCTCTCCGCCGCCGCGGGCGGGCGGATGACCGAGACCGGGATGTCGCTCGGCACGCCGCACTACATGAGCCCCGAGCAGGCCACCGCCGAGAAGGAGATCACCGCCCGGAGCGATGTCTACTCCCTGGGCAGCGTGATCTATGAGATGCTGACCGGGAATCC
>JAHECL010000084.1 GCA_024641745.1 Gemmatimonadota bacterium
CCGGTGCCCGCGATAGAGCAGCCCCCGGTCGTGGAGCCGGCGGAGGAGCCACCAGACCGACTCGACGTATTCGTTGCTGAAGGTGATGTACGGATGCTCGTAGTCGAGCCAGTACCCGATCCGGTCGGAGAGGCGCTCCCATTCGGACTTGTAGGTGAAGACACTGCTCCGGCACAGGGCGTTGAAGCGCTCGACGCCGTAGGCCTCGATCTCCTTCTTGCCCTTCAGCTGGAGCTGCTTCTCCACCTCGATTTCCACCGGGAGGCCGTGGGTGTCCCACCCGGCGATCCGCGTCACGGAACGTCCCTGCATCGCCCGGAAGCGGCAGATGAGGTCCTTGATGGTGCGGGAGAAGACGTGGTGGATGCCGGGGCGGCCGTTGGCAGTCGGCGGCCCCTCATAGAAGACGAACGGCTCCCCGCCCCTGCCCGCCTCGAGGCCCTGCCGGAAGAGGTCCTCGGACTTCCAGGTCGCGAGCAGCTGGCGCTCGAGCTGGTCGGCGCTCAGGTCGGGGAAGGCGGGAAATCCCATCAGGACTGACGACCCGGATCCCGGGTCACGCCTGCTTCTTGAACACGAGTTCGGCCTGGGACTGGGCGACGGTCTGCGCGTAGGCCTGCAGTCCCTCGACCTCGCCGAGCTGCCGCTCGAGCAGTGCCCGGAAGTTGGCGAGGAAGGCGGCGAACTGCCGCTTGCCCACATCGGTCCGCTCGCGCAGCTGGCGCTCCTCGCCCTGGGATGCGTTGAGGAACTGCAGCGCCTCGGTCTTCGCCTCGCGAAGGATCATCTCCGCCTCCTTGCGAGCCTGCTGTTCCGCGTCAATCCGCAGCTGCTGCGCCGCGAGGAGGGCCTCGTTCATGGCGCGCTCGCGGTCCCGGAAGGCCCGCAATTGCTCCTGGAAACCGCGAAGGCGCTCTTCCATCTGCGCCCGATCCCGGAGCACGCGCTCGAACTCCTCTGAGACCCGCTGCTTGAACGACTCGACCGCCACCGGATCGCATCCCCGGAAGGAGCGGGGAAATTCGTGGCCGCGGATGTCGTGCGGCGTGAGCTGGAAGCTGTCGTCCGTCGTCATGCGTCGCGTCCTCCAAACAGGATCGTTCCCAGCCGGACCATCGTCGCGCCTTCCTCGACCGCCGCCTCGAAGTCTCCCGACATGCCCATGGAGAGCTCGGGCAACGCGTGGCCGTCCCTCACCAACGCATCCCGCAGCCGGCGCAGCATCGCGAACGCCGTTCGCTGCCGCGCCGCGTCGTCTGTCAGCGCCGCCATCGTCATCAGGCCGCGCACCTCCAGCCGCTCGCAGGTGCGGATCGCATCAAGCAGGGCGGCCGCCTCCGCCGGCTCCACCCCGCCCTTCTGGGGCTCGCCCGAGCAGTTCACCTGCACCAGCACCGCCTGTCGGGGTCCGTCGGCGGTACGCCGATTCAGTTCCGTCGCCAGGGCAAGGCGATCCACGGAGTGGATCAGCGCGAACCGGCCAGCAGCGCGACGGGCCTTGTTCTGCTGCAGCGACCCGATCAGGTGCCACTCCACCCGGAGGCCGGACAGGCTGTCCTGCTTGTCCAGGGCTTCCTGCACCCGGTTTTCCCCAACGGCGTCCAGGCCGGCCTCGACGGCGGCGCGCACCGCGTCCGGGCCGAAGGTCTTCGTCACCGCGACAATCCTGACCGGGTGATCGACCCCGGCCCGACGCTGCGCGGCAGCGATCTGCTCACGCACCATGCGCAGCCGGGAGGGCAGGTCCGGGAATGTCATAACCGCGAAAAATACAACGAGTTGGCCCTGTTTTGCAGGGAGCCGCTAGGGGGAGTCCGGCCCCGGCGCGAGGGGGCCGATACGGACCTGGGCCAGCGCGGCGGCGATGGCGGGATTCGGGGAGAGGTTGAACGCCAGTTCCAGGTTCCGTGTCATCTGCGCCTGGTCGCCCTTGAGCTGGTAGCTGTACGCCAGCTGGGTCGGCGGGAGCGCCAGCGTCGAGGCGAATGAACGGCTGGTGACCTCCACCGCGCCACCGGGCGCGCTGCGCATGGCGCCGTACCGGTAGGTCTCCCAGACGAGGCGTTCGGTCGTCGGCACATCCAGCAGCGCACCCGCCAGTCGCTGCCGGTCGATGCCCGGCGCGAGGGAGTCGGGTTCGGTGGGTTGCAGCTCGAGCACGAGCCCCTTCTGCACCAGGTAGGGATCGAGGGAGAGGAAGTTGCGACCGGTGGTGACGGACCAGCCGACGGACCGCCGGCCAAGGTTGGCCTGGATGACGCGCGCGGCCACGAAGTCGCTGGTGTAGAAGATCGTCCCCGCGGCGTAGGTCCGCCGATAGGGGCCGAAGTTGACGGTCACCGCCTCGCTCAACTGCCGCGGATAGGCGGCGGCGATCGCCTCATCGGACATCGGCAGGGTCGGCCCCTCGGGGCGGACGGCATTCAGGCCGCGCCAGATCGGCGGCGCCTCCGCCTCGTCGAAGGGGCGGACCGGCGTCTCGCGGAGCTGCCGGGCGTACCAGCTGGTGTTGGCCAGCGCCAGGCAGACGATGGTCACGTCCCGCCGGATGCCCTCCACTTCCTGCGCCCACCAGAGCGGAAAGGTGTCGTTGTCTCCGTAGGTGAAGAGCACGCCGTAGGGCGGGACGGAGTTGAGCAGGTCGTAGGCGAAGTCGGCGGCCAGGCGGGCATCGGCGCCGTGCCGGCGGCTCGCGGCGGTGAGATTGGACGCCACCGGATAGAGTGCCACGAGGAAGAGGAGCGCGGCGGCGGTGCGCCACGCGCCCGACGTCGCGCGCTGCAGTGCGCTCGCCACGACCGTGGCAAGCCCGATCCCCGCCCACACGCCCCACACCAGAAAGCTCACGACGAAGAAGTAGTCGCGCTCGCGCACCTCATGCTGCCCCGACTGAGTGAAGAGATCATACCCGATCGAGGCCCCGGGCTTGAAGTTCATGTAGGCGACGAGGCCGAACCCCGTCACCAGGAACAGGGTGAAGAGCAGCCACCACCCGGCGCGGTCGGCACGGCGATGCGCCAGCAGTCCGCGCATGCCCAGCGTGGCGGCCACGAGGGCGCCAACCAGCTGGCCGTTCAGGAACCCGGTCCCCTTCCCCACGCCCCCGCGCGCCCACTGCCAGTTGAAGTACTGGAGGTAGTTCTGGATCTGCAGCCAGATGATCGTGAGGCTGCGGCCGGGATTGGCGGGACCGTGCGGGACGGTGGGATCGTCGAGCGGCGTGCGGACCGGGTACTGCGCGCGCCGGATGACGGCGAGGAGCGCATCCCAGGTCGAGGGGTCCGCCTCGTTCGGGATGGGCGACTGCCCCGCGCGGATATACAGGAAGAGGTAGGTGGTCACGCCGATCGCCGCGATGCCGAGCGAGAGAAGCGCAAACGGCAGGATCCCGGCCCGCGCGGCGAAGGCGGCCGCCGCGACAAAGCAGAGGCCGCCGAGGACGATGAGCGGCGTGCTCCCGAGCCCGGTCCCGATCAGCAGCGCCCAGAGACCGGCCAGGATGGCAAGCATCGCCCGCTCGCGCCGCCGCTCCTCCGGTGACGCCGCGGGGGCACCGTGCATCGTGGCCGCGAGGAACACGACGACCGCCGGCCCGGCGAGCAGGGCGAGGAGGTGGTTCCCCATCGAGAGGCCGGCAAGATAGACGATCAGCAGGAGGAGCCGGAGCCCGCGCTCGGTGCCCCGTGCGGCCCGCCACCGCAGCGCCAGCCAGCAGATGAGCGCAATCGTGAAGGTCGCGACGCTGTAGACCTCGGTCTCGTTGGAATTCTGCCAGTGCGTGAAGGTGAACGCCGACATCAGGCCCGCCGCCACCGCGCCGCCAAGGGTCACCAGGCGCCGGGGACCCGGCGCGAGGTCGGGCGTGGCGAGGCGCAGGGTCTCGTGGGCCACCAGGAAGAAGAACCCGGCGGCGAGCGCGCTGAACGTCGCGCTCATGAGGTTGGTGCGCCACGCATATTCCCCGACCGGCAGCAGCTCGGCCCACACATGGCCCAGCAGGACGAAGAGCGGGGTGCCCGGCGGGTGTGGAATGCCGAGGTTGTGGATCGAGGCGATCAACTCGCCGGCGTCCCAGAAGGTCACGCTCGGCGCCAGGGTCAGCACATATCCGGCCAGGACCAGGGCGAAGAGCCCCGCGGCGGCCAGATAGGGCGGCCGGGTGGTGTCGACGGTCGTCAGTGGGCCGCTCCGAGGGCGTGGGCGACGGCGAGCGCATCACGCACCGCCGCAGGATCGTGGACACGGAAGAGCCGCGCACCGCGCGCGTAGGCCAGCGCGCACAGCGCCGCGGTGGCGCGGTCGCGGTCGGCGACATCCCGGCCGGTCATGGCGCCGAGAAACCGCTTGCGGGATGGACCGACGAGGATTGGTCGTCCGAGCGCGTGCAAGGCGGTCAGCTGGTCGGCGAGCAACATGGTCTGTTCGACCGTCTTCGAAAAGCCGAAGCCGGGGTCGAGCACAATGCGGTCGGCGCCGATCCCGCCAAGCGTGGCGCGGTCCACGGCCTCCCGCAATTCGGCGATCACGGCGCCGACGACATCACCCTCGTAGTCGGCATGGTCGTAGCTCGCCATGGAGCCGACATCCCCCCGGGAGTGCATCAGCACCACCCCGGCGCCTGCCGCCGCGACCACCGCCGACATGGCCGGGTCGAGCCGGAGCCCCGAGACGTCGTTGATGACCGCCGCCCCGGCGTCGAGTGCGGCGCGGGCGGTCGTCGCCTTGACGGTGTCCACCGAGACCGGCACCTCCGGCCACCGTGCCCGGAGCGCCCGGATCACCGGCACCACGCGCGCGATCTCCTCGTCCGCCGGCACCGGGTCGGGCCGGCCAGGACGGGTGGACTCGCCACCGACATCGAGCATCCCCGCCCCGCCTTCGAGCAGGACGTCCGCCCGCGCCAGCGCGGCGTCCAGCGTCGGCAGCGTCCCGCCGTCACTGAAGCTGTCCGGCGTGAGGTTGAGAATCCCCACCACGACCGGCCGGTCGAGATCCACCATGCCCGACACGGTGCTCCAGGAGGAGGGAAGCTCGACGGGCAACGCCAGTCCGACCTGGAAGGCGAGTTCGGCGAGTTCCGGCGGGCCGACCCACGGTCGCGCCAGTGCCTGCAGGCGGGCCCGGCTGCCGCTCACCACCGCGCCCGCGGAAAGGGTCAGGACATCGAGCCCGAGCTTCCCGCCGGCGTAGGCGACGAGCTTTTCCATGGTGTCCGCATCCAGCCCGGACAAAAGCAATGCGGCCGGCTCAGTCCCCTGAGCGGCCGCATCGGCCTTCCATCGCTCGAAGCCCCCCGCCATGAGCGCCTCCCGCACCGCGGTCCGGGAGGCGGCGGCGAGCGGAGTCACCTTCACGCGCCAGCCGGCTCCGCAGGCGGAGCACCGAGCGCGGGCAGCCCGACGGGTGCGGCCCCCTTCGGGGCCGGTTCGGCCGCCGGCGCTGCAGGCGCCTGGGGATCCGGCGGCGGTTCCCGCGGTGGCAGCGGGAGGTTCCTGACCATCAGGTCGAGGTCCTCCCGATCAATCGTCTCCCGGTCCAGGAGTGCCTGCGCGATGCGCTCCAGCAGGTCCTTGTGCTCGGTCAGGATCACGCTCGCCTTGGCGTACGCCTCGTCGAGCAGGCGCTTGACCTCGTCATCCACCATTTCCGCCGTGCGCTCCGACACCTCACGCCGGTGCCCGAACTCCCGCCCGAGGAACACCTCCTGCTCCCGGTCGCCGATCGCCATGGCGCCGACCCGCTCGCTCATGCCGAACTGCGTCACCATCCGGCGGGCCAGCCCCGTGGCGCGCTCGATATCGTTCCCCGCCCCGGTCGTCACCTTTTCCGCACCGAAGATCAGTTCCTCGGCCACCCGCCCGCCGAAGAACATCGCGAGGTTGCCGATGAGCCAGTCCTTCGTGTAGCTGTGCCGGTCGGTCTCTGGCAGCGAGGCGGTGAGGCCCAGCGCCCGTCCGCGCGGCACGATCGTCACCTTGTGGACCGGATCGCTGCCGGGCGTCTTCAGCGCGACCACGGCATGGCCCGCCTCGTGATAGGCGGTGAGACGGCGCTCGTCCTCGGTCAGGACGAGGCTCCGTCGTTCCACCCCGAGCATGACCTTGTCCTTGGCATCCTCGAAATCGGACATCGCCACGAGCGACTTGTTGCTGCGTGCCGCGAGCAGCGCCGCCTCGTTGACGAGGTTGGCGAGGTCCGCGCCGGCCAGGCCGGGGGTGCCCTTCGCGAGCGTATCGAGGCGCACATCGGCCGCCAGCGGGATCTTGCGGGTGTGCACGCGGAGGATGCCCTCGCGCCCGCGGACGTCGGGGGCGTCCACCACGATCGTGCGGTCGAATCGGCCGGGACGGAGGAGGGCCGGATCCAGGACGTCCGGACGGTTCGTGGCGGCGATCAGGATCACGCCGTCGTTCGACTCGAAGCCGTCCATCTCGACGAGGAGCTGGTTGAGGGTCTGCTCCCGCTCGTCATGCCCCCCGCCGACCCCCGCGCCCCGGTGCCGGCCGACGGCGTCGATTTCATCGATGAAGATGATGCAGGGGGCGTTCGCCTTGCCCTGCTCGAAGAGGTCGCGGACCCGGCTGGCGCCGACGCCCACGAACATCTCGACGAAGTCGGAGCCCGACATCGAGAAGAAGGGCCGGCCCGCTTCACCGGCGACCGCCTTGGCCAGCAGGGTCTTGCCGGTGCCCGGCGGGCCGACGAGCAGGGCGCCCTTGGGCAGCCGTCCACCCAGCCGGGTGAACCGCTGCGGGTCCTTCAGGAACTCGATGATTTCCTGCAGCTCGACCTTTGCCTCGTCGGCGCCGGCCACGTCCGCGAAGGTCAGCTTCGGTGTGTCCCCGGTCAGCAGCTTGGCCTTCGACTTGCCGAACGAGAAGGCGCGGTTGCCGCCGGACTGCATCTGCCGGAAGAGGAAGACCCACAGCGCGATCAGCAGCAGGAAGGGCAGGTACGTGAAGAGGATGGCCAGGAACCCGCCCTTGGTCTCCTTCGCCTCGATCGACACGCCGGCTTCCTCGAGCCGGGCCTGCAGCTGCTCGTTGGTCGTGAACGGCAGCAGGACGGTGAATCCCTTGGCGGAACGGGAGTCCTGCAGCACCGGGGACCGGAATTCGCCCTCCAGCTGCTTGCCGTCGACCACCGTGACCTTCGACACGTTGCCGGCGTCAAGCTGCGTGAGGAACGAGGTGTAGGAGAACTCCTGGGTGGGGTTCTTCTGCCGGTTCATCGTGTTGTAGAGCGTCAGCGCCAGGAGCCCAACCAGCAGCCAGAGCGCGAGGTTCTTGCTCATGCCGGTCCAGTTGGGTCCCGTGGGGCGAGGCGGTATGCGTTCAGCCATGCGTCAGTCCAGGTCAACGATATATGGTAGATGCCGGCACCCCTCGGCATGGTCCAGCCCGTACCCGACCAGGAAGGCCGGCGGGGCGTGGAATCCCACGAACCGAAGTTCGGGGGGAGGCTCCGGGGCGATCTGCTTGTCGAGCAGGGTGCAGATCGACAGGCTCTCCGGATGCCGGGCGCGGAGCAGCTCCATGAGCCGGGTCAGCGTCCTCCCACTGTCAATTATATCCTCAACGACCACAATATGTTTCCCCGCGAGGTCGGTGGAGGGGTCGTAGAGCAGCCGGACGTTTCCGCTCGAGACGGTGGCCGCCCCGTAGCTGCTGACCACCAGGAAGTCCACCTCCAGGGGCCGGTCGATGGCGCGGGCGAGGTCGGCGAGGAAGATGAAGCTTCCCTTGAGCAGCCCGAGCAGCAGGAGCTCCCCCTCCGGGTAGGCCGCGGTGATCTCGCGGCCGAGTTCCGTCACCCGCCCAGCAATCTGTTCCTCGGTGAAGATGACCGCCTTGGCCTTCCTTCCACCGCTCCGTCGCGCCAGATCATCCACCGCTCACCTCGATCCGAAGTGCGTCGTCCCCTTCCCCGGGCACGGCCTCCCCGCTGCGCGAGATGCCTGCCACCCACACGACCCGCCCATCCACTTCGAGGACCGGCCAGCCGGCGCGCCGGCTCCGCTCCACCCGGGCATCCTGCAGGACGCGGACGACAGGTCGTCTTCCCGTGCCGCCCAGCGGGGCGACTCGGTCACCGGGCGCCGGTGCCCGGATGACTGCCCCTTCCCCGATGAACCAGCCGGTCCATCCGTCGCGGCGCGCCGAATCGGCTGCGGCCCCCCTGCTCCACGTCACCCGCCACGGGCCCCAGCGTGCCTCACCCAGCGGCCCTCGCAAAGCCAGCGGCGCAGGCGGTGACGGGACACGATAGATACCGATTCTCCCAAAGGAGAGTTCCCCGCACCAGCCGCCGCCCAGCTCCACCCGCGCCCCGCTCCGACCTCGCCGGGCGACTGCCAGGAGCCCGGCGGCACGCCGGCTGCCGAGCACGCAGCCGACCCGGCGCGCCGCCGCCTGCAGGAGGGTGCCGGCGAGCGCGGAATCATAGGTGACCAGCGGGAGCGCGGCAACGGAAATCCGCTCGACCGACGGCTGGAGATCGAGCCCCGGAATGACCGAGAGTGCTTCGTCCCACGCCCGGCGCTGTTCGGCGGCCTGACGGCCCAGCGTGAGAAGGCGGGTGTCGAGGCCCGGCTGACGGGCCCTCAGAAAGGGCAGCAGGTCAGCCCGGACCCACGAGCGCTGGTGCACGACGTCGCTGTTCGCCGGATCCGCCCATCCGCTGATGCCTCGGGAGGCGAGCCACCCGACCAGTTCTGCCTTCCGGAATCCGAGGAGCGGCCGAACCAGCCGATCTCGACGCCGCGACATCCCGGCCAGCCCGGCGGGACCGCTCCCCGCCAGCGCCCGCATCACGATCGTCTCGACCTGGTCACCCTCGTGATGGGCGAGCGCGATTCCGTCGGCCCCGTGGGTGCGGCGCGCCTCCTCGAGCCAGGCGTGCCTCGCCGCGCGTGCGGAGGTTTCGGACGTTTCTCCCCCGAGCCGGAGGCGTGCCAGGACCGTCGGGAGGCCGAGCCGATCGGCGGCAGCCACCACCAGGCTCGCCACCTCCCCGCTGGCAGGGTGAATGCCGTGATCCACGTGCGCGACGATCAGGTCGAGGCCGTGGCAGGCGCGGGTCTGGTGCAGCAGGTGCAGGAGGGCCAGCGAATCGGGGCCACCGGAGACCGCCACGAGCAGGCGTCGCCAGCCGGGAGGACAGGCGAGCTCATGCCAGGCCGCCTCGAAGCGGCCCGCGAGATCATCGGCATGGGCCGACACAGGCGTGTCGGCGGCGGGAGGAGGGACCGGATCCATGACGGAAGCTACTCCGCGGGCGCCGGATGGGGAAACAGGTCTAGGGCGTGTATCGCGCGATCTCTCTCCCCTTCGCGTCGTGCACCTGCCAGACGAACCCGGTGGATTTCAGGTAGTTCTCGAAGTACGGCAAGTGGGTCTTCGGGTGAATCCGCATTGCGGGAACCATCATGAACCAGCGCTGGGTGATCCAGTCGCCGGACGCGAGGATGGCAAATGTCAGTGCGCCACCGGCGAAGCGATTCCTGGACCATACCGGTACCCGGGTGTACCCGTAATCAATTCGTCGCAACTCGGCAGAGGCGCGGTCGACCCAGATCGTCCCGACCACGTCGGAGCGCCCCCCCCTCGTGGCCGGCTGGAAGCTGAGGCCCACCCACGCGTCGGGCACCTCCGGGGTCGGAGGAATCACGGCGAAGCAATGGGTGGCGAAGAAGAGCTCGGAGAGCAGGAACTCGGCATCCGGTCCGAACCAGACTGGCGGGGGGCTGACGTCGTCCCGGTGGAGAATGAAGCCGTACTTCACCAGCGAATCCACCGGTGGACTGCTGACCGGCCAGGCGGTGTTGTAGACACTTGAGTTCACCTGCGGGACCAGCAGTGAATCGGTCATCAGCCCACTGACTCGCCACTGCTCGACGATCGTCTTGAAGCGAAGCTCCTTTGAGCGGACTGATTCGTTGGCGAGGGCGAGCGCCGTGCTGACCTGTCCCCAGAGCACCGAGGCGAGCGAGTCGCCCTCCGTCCGCTGGCCGCACATCGGCTGACCTTGCACCCGTACTTCGGGGAGTTCGATCCGTGCGCTTCCCAGGACGAAGGTCGACTCGGTCTCGACCCCCGCGGCGAGGGTGATCCCCGATTCCGCGGGCGCATACCCGATGCGCGAGATCCGGAGGGTGTACGACCCGCCGGATGCCGCCGAAAGCGAGAACCGTCCGGAGGCCGGCGACACGGCGGAGGCCACCGTCCGCCCGTTGGCGTCCACCAGCAGCACCAGCGCCCCCGGCGCGACCGGCATCGAATCGTTCGTGATCAGTCGGCCGTGGATGGTCTGGGCATGCGCCCCGGCGTGGAGGAGCAGCAAGGCAAGCGCGAGGGCCAGCAGGGTGAGGGGGCGGCGCATTTTTCCAATCTCCCGGATCGACGGGACACCCGCAAGGGCGCGCGGCCAGAAAAACGTCGTCGCCGTGTCGTCGTTCAGGGCTGGCGGGTATATCGGCCGTCGAAC
>JAHECL010000009.1 GCA_024641745.1 Gemmatimonadota bacterium
GTGCTGGACCAGGCCGCGGCGGACATCGTGCGCACGGCGGAAAAGACCGGCGCCCAGGTGTCCGGACCGATCCCCCTCCCGATGAAGATCGAGCGGTGGACAGTGCTGCGCAGCCCGCACGTGGACAAGAAGAGCCGCGAGCAGTTCGAGCTCCGGACCCACAAGCGCCTGCTCGACATCAACGACTCCCGCCCCCAGACGGTGGACGCGCTGACGAAGCTCGACCTGCCGGCCGGCGTGGACGTCGAGATCAAGGTCCAGTAGCCATGACCAACGGACTCATTGGCCGGAAGCTCGGCATGACCCGGGTCTTCGCCGAGGACGGCACCGCGACGCCGGTGACCGTGATCGAGGCGGGCCCCTGCGCGGTGGTGCAGGTCAAGACGGACACGGTGCAGCTTGGCTTCGGCGCGCTGAAGGCGAAGCGGGCGAGCAAGGCCGCGCTCGGCCACGCCAAGGCGGCGGGGCTCGAGGTGGCGCCCCGGGTCATCAGGGAATTCGACGTGGTGGGTGAGGCGCCGGCGGCGGGCTCGACCGTGACGGTCGAGATCTTCGCGCCGGGCGAGCGGGTCAAGGTGACCGGCACCACCAAGGGCAAGGGCTTCCAGGGCGTGGTCAAGCGCTACGGCTTCGGCGGCGGTCCGGCCTCCCACGGCAACACGCGGCACCGGAAGCCGGGCTCGATCGGGCCGGGCACCAATCCGTCCCGCGTCATCAAGGGCAAGAAGATGCCGGGCCATCACGGCGCGGCACGCCACACCGAGCTCGGCCTGACGGTCGTGCAGGTGGATGCCGAGCGCAACCTCCTCTTCGTGCGCGGGGCGATCCCCGGCTCGAAGAACGGCATCGTGACCGTCTCCAAGCAGGGAGGCAAGAGCCGCCATGATTGAGGCTCCCCTTTATTCGGCCGCCGGCGCCAAGTCGAAGACGCCGTTCGCGCTGCCGACCGACATGTTCGACGGCACGGTGCACCAGCCGGTGCTCCATGAGGCCGTCAAGGTGTACCTGAACAACCAGCGTCAGGGCACGCAGAAGGCCAAGACGCGGGCGGAAGTCTCCGGCGGCAACCAGAAGCCGTGGAAGCAGAAGGGCACCGGCCGCGCGCGCCAGGGCACCACGCGGGCCCCGCATTGGCGTGGCGGCGGCGTGGCCTTCGCGCCGGTCCCGCGCGACTACCGCACCGGCATCCCGAAGAAGGTTCGGCAGCTGGCCCGGAAGTCCGCCCTCAACGCCCGCGCGGCCGACGGCCTGCTGGTGGTGGTGGAGCGCCTGGCCTTCGAGACGCCGAAGACCAAGCAGATGACCGCCCTCCTCGGCAAGCTCGGGTTCGAAGGCCGCAAGGTGCTGGTCCTGACCCACGGCATCAACTCGGCGGCGTACCTGAGCGCGCGGAACCTGCCGCGGGCCGGGGTGCTGCCGTACACCGAGGCCTCGGCCTACGACATCCTGTGGGCCGACGCCCTCGTGGTCGAGCAGGGTGCGCTGGGCGGCGAGGCCGCGGTCGAGGCCGCCGAGCCGAAGGTGAAGAAGGCGAAGACGTCGGCCACGACCGCCAGGCCGAAGGCGGCCAGGGCCAAGCCGGCCACCGCGAAGAAGAAGGCGGCGCCCAAGGTGAAGGCGCCCAAGGTGAAGGCGCCGAAGGCCGGGGCGCGGCGGTCCACCGCCCGCAAGGCCGAGCCGAAGAAGAAAGGCAGCGAATAGATGCCCGCCCTGCATGAAGTGATCGTCAAGCCGCTGATCACCGAGAAGAGCTCGGCGGCCTACCAGGCGCGCAAGGAGTACGCGTTCCAGGTGCATCCGGACGCGAACAAGTTCCAGATCCGGGATGCGCTGCTGAAGCTGTTCGGGGTCACCGCCACGGACGTCCGCACGATGCAGATGCGGCGCCATGAGGTGACGCGCGGCCGCACCCGGGGCACCACCGCCCGGTGGAAGAAGGCCATCGTCGTCCTCAAGGACGGCGAGACTCTGCCGGTATTCGAGGGCTGAGCCGATGACTATTCGACAGTTCCGCCCGATGACGGCCGGCACGCGGTTCCGGTCGGTCTCCGGGTTCGACGAGATCACCCGCGGCACGCCCGAGAAGTCCCTGCTGGAGCCGATCACCAAGAGCGGCGGCCGGAACAACAAGGGGCACCTGACCTCCCGGCACCGGGGCGGCGGCCACAAGCGGCAGTACCGGAAGATCGACTTCAAGCGCAACAAGTTCGGCGTGCCGGCCCGCGTGGCGGAGATCGAGTACGATCCGAACCGCACGGCGCGCATCGCGCTCCTGGTCTACGCCGACGGCGAAAAGCGCTACATCCTGCACCCGACCGGCCTGAAGCAGGGCGACACGGTCATGGCGGGGCCGGGCTCGGACATTCGGCTCGGCAACTCGGTGCCGCTCTCGGAGATCCCGCTCGGCACGATGGTCCACAACGTGGAGCTGAAGATCGGCAAGGGCGGCCAGATGGCGCGCTCCGCCGGCGCCGGCTGCCAGGTGGTGGCGAAGGAAGGCGACTACGTGACGCTGCGCCTCAAGTCCACCGAGGTGCGCCGGATCCACGGCCGGTGCATGGCCACGATCGGCGAGGTCGGCAACTCCGAGCACGAGCTGCTGTCGGTGGGCAAGGCCGGCAAGAGCCGCTGGCTGGGCATCAAGCCGAGCGTCCGCGGCGTCGCCAAGAACCCGGTCGACCACCCGCTGGGTGGCGGCGAGGGCAAGTCGTCGGGCGGGCGTCCGCCGGTCTCCCCGTGGGGCAAGCCGGAGGGCCGCAAGACGCGCCGTCACAAGAAGGCGTCCACGAAGCACATCGTTCGCGGCCGGCGCCGCGGTAAGGCCACGAAGTAGGCCACTGGGGAACACGACATGGCACGCAGCGTCAAGAAGGGCCCGTTCGTCCAGGATGCACTGCTCCTGAAGGTCGAGGCCCTGAACCAGAAAAACGAGAAGAAGGTCGTGAAGACCTGGAGCCGGGCGAGCACCATCCTGCCCGAGTTCGTGGGGCACACCTTCGCCGTCCACAACGGCAACAAGTTCGTGCCGGTGTACGTGACGGAAAACATGGTGGGACACAAGCTGGGCGAGTTCTCGCCCACGCGCCTGTTCCGCGGCCACAGCGGCAAGCTCGTGGCGGACAAGAAGGCCAAGCCGGAGTGACGATGCCAGGCACAGCGATCCAGCGGCTGGTGCGCCAGTCGCCCCAGAAGATGCGTCTCGTCGCGGACCTGATCCGCGGCAAGGACGTGAATGAGGCGTACGCCATCCTCAAGTTCAACAAGAAGCTGGCGGCGCGGCAGATCGAGAAGACGCTGAAGTCGGCGGTCTCGAACGCCGAGCAGCTCGCCTTGCGGGACAACGAGGCGTTCGACGTCGACGCGCTCTACGTCTCGAAGGCGATGGTGGACATGGGGCAGCCGCTCAAGCGGTTCACGGCGGCGGCGCAGGGCCGCGCCACGCCGATCCGGAAGCGCACCAGCCACGTGACGATTCACGTGGCGACGAAGGGGAGCAACTAATGGGGCAGAAGACCCATCCGATCGGGTTCCGGCTCGGCATCGTCCAGCCGTGGCGCTCGCGCTGGTTCGCCACCAGGGAGATGCCGGCGCTGCTCAAGGAAGACGAGCTGATCCGGAAGTACCTGCGGGCGCGCCTCGGGCACGCCGCCATCGCCGACGTGTACATCGACCGGAAGCCGGGCAAGGTGACGGTCACGGTGCACACCGGGCGTCCGGGCGTGGTCATCGGCAAGCGCGGGGCCGAGGTGGACAAGCTCCGGGACGAGCTGGCCCAGCTGACCGGCAAGGAAGCCGCGATCAACGTCGAGGAGATCAAGCGGCCGGAAGTGGCGTCGCAGCTCGTGGCCGACAACATCGCGCACCAGCTGGTGCAGCGCATCTCGTTCCGCCGCGCCATGAAGCGCGCGGTGCAGAGCGCCATGCGGATGGGCGCCCAGGGCATCCGGATCAAGGTGTCGGGCCGCCTCGGCGGGTCGGAAATCGCCCGGACCGAAGGGTACCGCGAGGGCCGGGTGCCGCTCCACACCCTGCGCGCCGACATCGACTACGCGACGTCGACGGCCAAGACGACCTACGGCACGATCGGGATCAAGGTCTGGATCTTCAAGGGTGAGGTCGTCGAGGAGATGAGCGGCCGCACCTACAGCACGGGGGCCTGAGGCCATGCTGGCACCAAAGCGGGTGAAGTTTCGCAAGACGTTCAAGGGCCGGACCAAGGGGATCGCCACGCGCGGCGCCTCGGTGTCGTTCGGCGAGTTCGCCATCAAGACGCTCGATCCGGGCTGGATCACGAACCGGCAGATCGAGGCGGCGCGCGTGGCCATGACCCGCGAGATGAAGCGCGGCGGCAAGGTGTGGATCCGGATCTTCCCGGACAAGCCGATCACCAAGAAGCCGGCCGAGACGCGCATGGGCAAGGGCAAGGGCAACCCGGAGGGCTGGGTGGCCGTGGTGCGCCCGGGGCGTGTGCTGTTTGAGGTGGAAGGCGTGACCGAGGAGCTGGCGCGCAAGGCGCTCGCCCTGGCCCAGGCCAAGCTGCCGGTGCGGACGCGCTTCGTGAAGCGCGAGGAGATCTGACCGATGAACGCCACAGAGTTGCGGGACCTGTCGGACGACGAGCTGCACGCCAAGCTGGCGGAGCTGAAGGAGGAGCGGTTCCGGCTGCGCTTCCGGTCGGCGTCCGAGTCGATCGACAACCCGATGCGCTTCCGGACGCTGCGCCGGGACACCGCGCGGATCCTGACGGTCCTGCGCGCGCGCGCGGCCGAAGCCGAGAGAGCGAGAGCCTGATGCCAGAGACTACCGCGACGACCCGCCTCCGGCGGAAGACCCGGACCGGGGTCGTCAAGAGCGACAAGATGCAGAAGACGGTCACCGTCACCCTCACGCGGCGCTTTGCGCACCCGGTGTACGGGAAGATGATGACGCGGACCGTCACCGTGAAGGCGCGGGACGAGCACGGCGCGAAGGTGGGGGACACCGTCCGCCTGATGGAAACGCGGCCGCTCGCCAAGACCGTCAATTGGCGCGTGACCGAGATCGTCAAGCGGGCCAAGTAGCCCACGAACGAGGAATTCATGGTTCAGCAAGAAAGCATTCTCAGGATCGCGGACAACTCGGGCGCCCGAAAGGCGCTGGTGATCCGCGTGCTGGGCGGGAGCCGGCGCCGCTATGCGGGGCTCGGCGACACCGTGGTGGTGGCCATCAAGGACGCCATCCCGACCGGCCAGGTGAAGAAGGGCGACGTGGCCAAGGCGGTCATCGTGCGCACCGTGAAGGAGACCCGCCGCAAGGACGGCTCCTACATCCGGTTCGACGAGAACGCCGCGGTCCTCATTGACGACAAGGGCGAGCCAAGGGCGACCCGCATCTTCGGCCCGGTGGCGCGCGAACTCCGCGAGAAGCGCTACATGAAGATCGTCTCGCTGGCGCCGGAGGTACTCTGACATGAAGCCACTCGTGCATCGCAAGGCCAAGCGCGTCCGGCAGAAGCCGGTGGTCCGGGTGTCGATGCCGATCACCAAGGGCGACACCGTCCAGGTGATGTCGGGCGACGACAAGGGGAAGCGGGGGAAGGTGCTTCGCGTGTACCCGAAGACCGGCCGGGTGACGATCGACGGGGTCAACATCGTGAAGCGGCACCGCCGCGCCACGCAGACCTCCGAGGGCGGGATCATCGAGTTCCCGGCGCCGATCCACCACTCGAAGGCCATGCTGATCGATCCCAAGAGCGACGCCCCGACGCGGGTGCGTCGCCGCCGTGACGCGGACGGGACCATCGAGCGTCTCGCCGTCAAGTCCGGACAGCCGATTCCGAGGAGCAGGTAAGATGGCGACCACGAAGGAGAAGGCGCCCAAGGGGGCGGCAGCCAAGCCGGGCAAGGACAAGGGCGCGGCCACGGCCGGCGCCACCGATCCGGCACCGAAGGCGGCCGACGGCACGCCACGGCTCCAGACCTACTACACGTCGGTGGTCCGCCCCCGGCTTGCGCAGCAGTTCGGGATCACGAACCCGATGCAGATCCCCCGGATCACCAAGGTGGTCCTGAACGTCGGGATGGGCGAGGCGAGCAAGACCCCGAAGCTGCTGGACGCGGTCGTCGCCGAGCTGGCCCAGGTCACCGGGCAGAAGCCGGTCATCACGCGCGCCAAGAAGTCGATCGCGAACTTCGGCCTCCGGACCGGCGTGCCGGTCGGGGCCGCGGTGACGCTGCGCGGCGCGCGGATGTACGAGTTCCTCGACCGCTTCATCGCGATCGCGGTGCCGCGGATCCGGGACTTCCGTGGCCTGCCGAACAAGAGCTTCGACGGCCGGGGCAACTACACGACCGGCATCAAGGAACAGCTGATCTTCCCCGAGATCGACTACGACAAGGTCGAGAAGATCCACGGGATGGACATCACGGTGGTGACGAACGCCGGGCGGGATGACCTGGCGATGGCGCTTCTTCGCGAGCTCGGCTGGCCGTTCCGCGGCGAGACGCCGGTCCCGATGGCGTGAAACCCCGGCGCCCCCCGGGGCGCCACCAGGAGAAACGATGGCAAAGACCAGTTGGATTGAACGAGCCAAGCGCACGCCCAAGTTCAAGGTGCGCGCCGTCCGCCGCTGTCAGCGGTGCGGGCGGTCACGGGCAGTCCTGCGCAAGTTCGGCCTCTGCCGAATCTGCTTTCGAGAGCTCGCGCTGAAGGGGGAAATCCCCGGCGTGCGCAAGGCCAGTTGGTAAGGGGACGCAAGTAACATGAGCATGACAGATCCCGTCGCGGATATGCTGACTCGCATCCGGAACGCCTGCTCCGCGGGCCACCGGCGAGTCGATGTGCCGACGTCCAAGCTGAAGGTCGAGCTTGCGCGCCTGCTTCTGGAAAATCACTACATCGCCGAGTGCAAGGTGCTCGAGGATGGCGGTCGCGGCGTGCTGCGGCTCTACCTCAAGTACCACAACGAGCTGCCGGTCATCCGGGAACTCCGTCGCGTCTCGACCCCCGGCCTCCGGCAGTACGTGAAGTGCCGGGACCTGCCGCGGATCAAGAACGGCCTCGGCATGGCCATCGTCTCGACGCCCAAGGGCCTCATGACGGACCGGCAGGCGCGCACCGCCAACCTGGGCGGCGAGCTCCTCGCCGTCGTCTGGTAGGAGGCGGCGATGTCGCGTATCGGCAAGCGGCCGGTGGTGATTCCCGCCGGCGTCACGGTGGACCTGAAGGGCCATC
This sequence comes from Gemmatimonadota bacterium, assembly GCA_024641745.1. Taxonomy (GTDB): domain Bacteria; phylum Gemmatimonadota; class Gemmatimonadetes; order Gemmatimonadales; family GWC2-71-9; genus SPDF01. The sequence goes on from JAHECL010000009.1 coordinate 7,213, forward strand.
ACATCGCGGTCAAGGGACCCAAGGGCGAACTGGCCCGGGACCTTCCCCGCGACATGGTCGTGGCCCTCGCGGACGGGCAGGTGTCCGTGTCGCGGCCCAGTGACGACCAGAAGCACAAGGCGCTCCACGGCCTGACCCGCACCCTCGTCGCCAACATGGTCGAGGGGGTCACCGCGGGCTACCAGAAGGTGCTCGAGCTGCAGGGCGTCGGCTACAAGGCCGAGGTCAAGCCGCACGGCATCACGCTCACCGTCGGGCTGTCCCATCAGGTGCCGTTCCACGCGCCCGAGGGGATCAAGATCACGGTGGAGAACAACACGGTGGTGCGGATCCAGGGCGCGAGCAAGGAACTCGTCGGGCAGGTGGCCGCCGAGATCCGGTCCGTCCGTCCGCCCGAGCCCTACAAGGGCAAGGGCATCCGGTACCAGGGCGAGCAGGTCCGGCGCAAGGCCGGCAAGACAGGAGCGAAGTAGGCATGCGCGCCATTCACGCACCCAAGACGCGCCGCGAACAGCGCTATCGTCGCCACCTCCGCGTCCGGCAGAAGGTCGCCGGCACGCAGGAGCGTCCGCGGCTGGTCGTGTTCCGGTCCTTGAAGCACATCTCCGCCCAGCTGGTCAACGACGACCTGGGGGTGACCCTCCTCGGCGTGACCGACACCAGCGAGGGCATCGCCATCGAGGGGACGGGCAAGGTGGCCCGCGCCAAGGCGGTGGGCCAGCTGATCGCCGCGAAGGCGAAGGCCGCCGGGATCACCACGGTGGTGTTCGACCGGGCGGGTTACCGATACCATGGCCGCGTGCAGGCGGTCGCCGACGGCGCGCGCGCCGGCGGACTGGAGTTCTAGCATGGCTGACGAACAGGCAGCAGTCCCGGGCACGACCACCGAACCGGCCGCCGCGCCGGCCGCCCCGCAGCAGCGGCGCGGACGTGGCGGACGCAACGATCGGGACCGTGGCCCCCGCCGCGACCGCGGCAACGACCGTGGCAGCGACCACATCGAGAACGTGATCGCCATCAACCGCGTGGCCAAGGTGGTCAAGGGCGGCCGGCGATTCTCGTTCAACGCCCTCGTGGCCGTCGGCGACGGCAAGGGCAAGGTCGGCGTGTCGACGGGCAAGGCGAACGAAGTGTCCGAGGCGGTCCGCAAGGCCGTGGACGCCGCGAAGCGGAGCATGATCGAGGTGCCGCGCACCGGCGCGACGATCCCGCACGAGATCATCGGCCAGCACGGCGCCGGACGGGTACTCCTGAAGCCCGCCGCCACCGGTACCGGCGTCATCGCCGGCGGCCCGATCCGGGCGGTGCTCGCCTGCGCCGGCATCACCGACATCCTCACCAAGAGCCTCGGCTCCCCGAATCCGCACAACATGGTCGGCGCCACGATGGACGCGCTCGCGCGCCTCGTGTCGGTCCGGCAGGTCGCTCGCGAGCGGGGCATCGACGTCAGCGACCTCGGCTACAAGCCGCGCCAGGAGGGCTGAGCCATGGGACGTAATCCAGTCGTCGGTCGGCAGGGGCCGAAGCACCACGCGGCCACCATCCCCGATGAATCGAAGGCCAAGCGCCTGGCGGTGAAGCAGATCCGCTCCGGCATCGGCCATGCAGACACGATGCGGCGGACCCTCGCGTCGCTCGGGCTTCGGCATCACCAGCAGACGGTCGAGCTCGCGAACACCGCCTCGATCCGCGGGATGCTCTTCAAGGTGCGGCACCTCGTCGAGGTGACGCCGGCGCAGGAGGCGTGATGGCGAAGGCGAAGGAAGTGGCCACCCCGACGGTGACCCTGTCGAACCTGAAGCCGGCTCCCGGCTCGACCCAGTCGCGCAAGCGGCTCGGGCGCGGCCCCGGCTCCGGCCTCGGCAAGACCTCCGGCAAGGGCCACAAGGGGCACAAGGCCCGCTCGGGCGGCTCGACGAACCCGGGCTTCGAGGGCGGCCAGATGCCGATGTACCGGCGGCTGCCGAAGCGTGGCTTCACGAACCCGTTCAAGGTGACGGCGGTGCCGATCAACCTCGCGCGCCTCGCGGCGGTCGAGGGTGGCGACGTCACGCCGGAAACCCTGGCGGCGGCGGGCCTCATCACCCGTCCTTCCCAGGCCGCCAAGATTCTCGGCACCGGCGATGCCGCCCGGGCCTACACCGTCCGGGGCCTCCCCGTGTCCGCCGCCGCCCGCGCCAAGATCGAGGCGGCGGGTGGTCGCGTCGAGGCGTAAGTGACGGCACCCGGCGGCACCCCGACGTTCTCGTTCGATCCGGAGCTGAAGCGCAAGCTCCTCTTTACCCTCCTGGCCCTGGTGCTCTACCGGGTCGGCGCCCACATCGCGGCGCCGGGCGTCAACGTCCAGGCCCTCTCTGACTTCATCCGGAACTCGGCCGCGGCCGGGTTCTTCGGCTTGTACGACATGCTGGGGGGCGGGCTGTCGCGCGCGACGGTCTTCGCGCTCGGCATCATGCCGTACATCTCGGCGTCGATCATCTTCCAGCTGGTCGGCGGCGTCGTGCCGACCATCGCGAAGATGCAGAAGGAGGAGGAAGGCCGGAAGACGCTGACCCAGTGGACCCGGTACATGACGGTGGGCATCTCCTTCGCCCAGGCGTACACCTTCACCCTCTTCACCGAGTCGATCCCGGGCGCGGTGGCCAACCCGAACTTCGTCTCCCGCCTGGTCATGGTGGTGACGCTCACGGTCGGGGCCATCTTCGTCATGTGGCTCGGCGAGCAGATCACCGAGCGCGGCATCGGGAACGGGATGAGCCTGCTCATCACCTTCTCGATCCTCGAGCGGCTCTGGCCCGGCATCCTGCAGCTGGTGTCCCTGATCAAGGGCAGCGTGGTCTCGCCGATCGGCGCCATCTTCTACCTGGCGGTGCTGGTCGCCATCATCGCCGCGACCGCCGCGATGACGATCGCCGCCCGCCGGATCCCGATCCAGATCCCGCGCAAGGTGATGGGCCGCGGACGCATCCGCGAAGGGCAGAAGACCTTCATCCCGATCCGGCTGCTGACCGCGAGCGTCATGCCGATCATTTTCGCCCAGACCATCATCATCGTGCCGGGCACGCTGGCCAGCTTCACGAAGAGCCCGCTGCTCCGCGACATCGCCGGGTTCTTCAACCCCGGCAGCCTGCCGTACAGCATCATCTTCTCGGTCATGGTGCTGCTCTTCAGCTACTTCTACACCTCCATCATCTTCAACTCGGTGGACGTGGCGGAAAACCTGAAGAAGCAGGGCGGGTTCATTCCCGGCGTGAAGCCGGGCGCCAGCACCGCCGATTACATCGACGACGTCCTGGTCCGGATCACCCTCCCGGGCGCGATCTTCCTCGCCGCGGTGGCCCTGCTCCCGATCTTCCTGAGCGCCAAGATCGGCGTGCAGCAGCAGTTCGGCGGCACCTCGGTGCTGATCGTGGTCGGCGTGATCCTGGACACCCTGTCGCAGATCGAGCAGCATCGTCAGCTCCGGAAGTACGACGGCTTCATGAAGTCGGGCCGGGTCAAGTTCCGGGGACGGCAGCAGCGGTTCATCTAGGGCATCGGCATCTCCGCCGCGACGCCGGGCCGGCATGTGAGGCACGAGGACTGAGGACTGCGGGCTGAGGCCTCAGTCCTCCGTCCGTTTTCAGGGAGGCTGAATCACGATGGATATCCTGCTGATGGGCCCGCCCGGGGCGGGGAAGGGCACCCAGGCCACGCTGCTCTGCGACGCGCTCGGCCTGCCCACCTTCGCGACCGGCAACCTCCTGCGCGACGCGGTGCGCCGCGGCACGCCGCTCGGGCAGCAGGCCAAGGCCGTCATGGAATCGGGCCAGCTGGTCAGCGACGACATCATCCTCGGCGTGATCCGCGACGAGCTCGACGCGCCCGCCGCCGCCAACGGGGTCATCTTCGACGGCGTGGTGCGCACGATTCCGCAGGCGGAGGGAATGGAGCGCCTGCTCGCCGAGCGGGGGCGCCGCCTCAACGCCGTGCTCTTCTTCGACGTCCCCGACGCCGAGATCCTGGGCCGGATCGAGCGGCGCCGCGGCATCGAGGGTCGGGCCGACGACGATCCGGCGGCGGTGGCCATCCGGCTGCAGAGCTACCGGGAGCAGACGGCGCCGGTGCTGGCCTGGTACGAGCAGCGGGGGACGCTGGTCCGCATCCCCGCCGTCGGGCCGGTGGACGACATCGCGACGAGAGTCCGGCGGGCCCTGGCAGAGCACGGCTCGTGATCACCCTCAAGTCGCAGCGTGAAATCGAGACGATGGCCCAGGCCGGGGCGATCGTGGGCAGTGTCCTCGACCTGCTCCGCCGCGAGGTGAAGGCGGGGATGTCCACCGAGGACCTCGACCGGATCGCCGAGGCGTTCATCCGGAGCCACGAGGGCGCCACGCCGTCGTTCAAGGGCCTCTACGGCTTCCCCAAGACCCTCTGCACGTCGATCAACCAGGAAATCGTCCACGGCATCCCCTCGAAGAAGCGGGTCCTCCGCGAGGGGAGCATCGTCAGCGTCGACGTCGGGGTGCACCTCGACGGACTGCACGCCGACTCGGCCACCACCATCGGGGTCGGGGAGATTTCGCCGGAGACCGAGCGCCTCCTGGCCGTCACCCAGGAGAGCCTGGTGGCCGGCATCGCGGCGGCGCGGATCGGCAATCATGTCGGCGATATCGGGCACGCGGTCCAGACGGTCGCGGAAGGGGCCGGCTTCGGCGTGGTCCGGGAACTGGTGGGACACGGCATCGGTGCCCGCTTCCACGAGGAACCGCAGGTGCCCAACTACGGCACGCCGAAGCGCGGCCCGAGGCTCCTCGAAGGGATGACCATCGCCATCGAGCCGATGATCACGATGGGCAATCCGGCCACCAAGACCCTGGCCGACAAGTGGACCGTCGTCACCGCCGACGGCAGCCTGTCGGCGCATTTCGAGCATACGGTGGCGATCACCGCGGACGGGCCGCGGATCCTGACGAAGGCGCACTAAGTCATTCCCTGATAGCTGCTTGCCGCACCCAGCCGGGTCGGCTAGCTTGCCACGATGCCCCGCATCTTTTCCGGTATCCAACCCTCGGGCGACCTGCACATCGGCAACTGGCTCGGCGCCGTCCAGAACTGGGTGGCGCTCCAGGAGCGGCACGAGTGCTTCTTCGCCATCGTCGACCTCCACGCCATCACCGGCCAGCACGACGCGGCCACGCTGGAGCGCCGTACCCTCGACATGGCGATCGGGCTGCTCGCCTCCGGCATCGACCCGGCGCGCTGCACCTTCTTCGTCCAGTCGCATGTGCCGGAGCACGCCGAGCTGATGTGGCTGCTGACCTCCGTCACGCCCCTCGGCGAGCTGGAGCGGATGACGCAGTTCAAGGACAAGTCGCAGCGGACGGAAAGCATCCCCGCCGGGCTGCTCGCCTATCCGATCCTGATGGCGGCGGACATCCTCCTCTACCGGGCCGACCAGGTGCCGGTGGGCGACGACCAGCTGCAGCACCTCGAACTGGCGCGGGTCATCGCCCGCCGGTGGAACGCCGAGTTTGGCGGCGGCGTGGATTTCTTCCCCGAACCCCAGTCCCTGCTGACGGCCGCGCGGCGCATCGTCGGGCTCGACGGGCAGGCCAAGATGTCCAAGAGTCTCGGCAACACCGTGGGCATCCTCGAGTCACCTGAGGAGATCTGGCAGAAGATCCGCCCGGCGGTGACCGACCCCGCGCGCGTCACGAAGAAGGACCCGGGGACTCCCGAGGTCTGCAACGTGTATGCGCTGCACCGGCATTTCTCGCCGCCGGACACGGTCAGTGACGTGGCGCGGAAATGCCGGGCCGCCGAGTGGGGCTGCATCGACTGCAAGCGGGTCCTGGCGGAGAACATGGCGGCCGTCCTCGCCCCAATCCGGGAGCGGGCGGAGGCGCTCCGGGCCGACGAGGGGGGCGTCCGTGCCATCCTGGCCGATGGCGCGAATCGTGCGCGTGTGGAGGCTCGCCGTACACTCGCCGAGGTGAAGGCGCGCATGGGCTTCCTGCCGTCCGAGGGGCCGCCGGGGCGCTAACTCTCGGCCACACATGTGTGTTGCCCCCTCCCGGGGCGCGAGGTCCCATGGAGAAGATCATCAAGGCGGCCGTCGAACGGGGTGCATCGGACCTGCATATCAAGGCAGGTGACGTATTTCGCGCCCGGATCAACGGCCGGCTCGTCCCCCTCACCAAACAGCGCCTCACCCCCGACCAGACCCGGGCCATCGCCCACAAGCTGATCCCCAGCGAGCAGGATCGCGCCCACCTCGAGCGGATGCGCGATTTCGACTGCTCCTGGGGCATGCCGGGGGTCGGCCGCTTCCGGGTCAACGTGCTGCGGCAGCGCTCCTCGTTCATGATCGTGATGCGGGTCATTCCCTTCGCCGTGCCCTCGGTGGCCTCGCTCGGCCTGCCCGAGGTGGTCTCCACCCTTGCCGAGTCGGAGCGGGGCCTCCTCCTCGTCACCGGCGTGAGCGGCAGCGGCAAGACGAGCACGGTGGCCGCGATCATCGAGCACATCAACCGCACCAAGCAGAAGCACATCGTCACGATCGAGAATCCGATCGAGTTCCTCCACCGCGACATCAATTGTTCCGTGACCCAGCGCGAGGTCGGGGTCGACACCGAGAGCATGGCCGTCGGCCTCCGCGCCGCGCTCCGCCAGGATCCCGACGTGATCCTGATCGGGGAGATGCGCGACCCGGAGACCGCCGACATCGCCGTGAAGGCCGCCGAGACGGGGCACCTGGTCATCTCGGCGATGCCGACGCCGGATGTGCCCACGACGGTCGAGCGGATGGTGGCGATGTTCCAGCAGGATGAGCGGGACATCGGGCGGGTGCGCTTCTCGGAGGCCCTCCGGGGCGTCGTGAGCCAGCAGCTGCTGCCGAAGCCGGAGGAGGAGGGCAGGGTGGCCGCCATCGAGGTGCTGGTCAGCACGCCGGAGGTGCGGGCCTGCATCAAGGACCCCGCCCGCTGGGGCGAGCTGCGCACCCTGATGGCGGAGGGCCGCGAGCAGCACGGGATGCAGACCTTCGAGCAGAGCCTGGCCGACCTCGTCGAGGAAGGGCTCGTCACCGAGGAGACGGCCCAGGCGGCCTCGCGCGGGGATCCGGAGCCGGCCACGCGCGAGCGACGGAAGAAGGGGCGCTAGGCGTGGCGCGTCCGCGCGACCTGCTGGCGCTGCTCCTGGACGCACCTCGTGAGGCCGGCACCCCGGCGGCGGCCCACGCGAGGCGCCTGGTCGCCGACCACCTGCGGGGACTGCAGTACACCGTCCGCGAACAGCCCTTCTCGTTCTATCCCTCCAGCCTCAATGCCCTCCCGATGTTCGGCGCCGGCCTCGGCTGGCTGACGCTGCTCCTGATTCCGCTCACGACCGTGGCGGTCGCCCCGCCGTGGGCGGCGCTGGCGGCGTGGGGGTTCGGCCTGGTCGGGCTCACCCTGCTGGTCCGCGGCACTGCCATGGGGTGGTCATCCCTCGGCGGGGGCGTGCGGGAGGACGCCAACCTGATCGCCACCCGGGGCGACGAGCCGGTGCGGCGCTGGATCGTGGCGCACCTCGACACCAAGGCCCAGGGCCACTCGATGGCCGGCCGGGTCGTCGCAGGGGTCATGGCGCTGATCGCGATGCTCGCCCTGACGTCCGTCGCCCTGCTCCGTCTCTGGGGACCGATCGAGAGCGATGCGATGGCCTACGCCGCGGTGCTGGCGCTGATGGCCTGCGGGCTGGCCGCACGCGGGGTGCTCCGCGGCACCTCTCGCGGGGCCCGGGACAACGGAACGGGACTCCTGGCGGCCCTGGTGGCCGCCGAGGCGGCCCCGGCGGAGGGCGTGGGGATCCTTATCACCGGCGCGGAGGAGTTCGGGCTGGTGGGATCGCGGGTCTTTGCCCGGGAGTTCGGCCCCCAGCTGGTGGGGGTGGAGGTCGTGAACCTCGACACCATCGACGACCAGGGCGCGCTCTACGTCGTGTCGCACGACCCGTCGGGCGGCCGGCTGGCCACCCGACTGGCCGCCGAGCTGGCGCCGGTCGCACCCGCGGTGCGCCGGCGGGGGGCGCCGCTCTGGGCCTACGTGGACAGCGGACCCCTCGCCCTGACCGGGGCGGCGGCGCTGACGGTCGCCCGGCTCGACTGGCGAACGCTTCGCCTGATCCACACCCGGCGCGACACCCCGGACGGAATGGTGTTCGAGACGGCCGAGGCGGTGGGGCGCCTGGTCGCGGCGCCGATTTGACCCGGGAGCCGTCGCCAGCTAGCTTTTCCCTGAGGATACACGGGCCCCGCAAGGGGCCCTTTGCATTGGCCCGAGCCCGTGAGGGGACGCATGTTCGATCCGAAGACCCAGTGTGTCGTCGTGGTGGGCGCGCAATGGGGCGATGAAGGCAAGGGGAAGCTGGTGGACGTGCTCTCGGAGCGCGCCGACTGCGTGGTGCGCTACCAGGGCGGCGCCAACGCCGGGCACACGGTGGTCATCGGCGAGGAACAGTTCATCCTCCAGCAGATCCCGTCCGGCATCCTGCATGCGGGCGCCCGGTGCGTCATCGGCAACGGCGTCGTGCTCGACCCCGAGACCCTCTTCCAGGAACTCGACGGGCTCACGCAGCGCGGCGTCGACATCACGGGCCGTCTCTTCGTGTCGGAGCGCGCCCACCTGGTGCTCCCCTACCACAAGCTGCTCGACGCGGCGAGCGAGAAGTCCCAGAAGATCGGGACCACCGGCCGCGGCATCGGGCCCACGTACGAGGACAAGTACGGACGCCGCGGGGTGCGGGTGATCGACCTGCGGGACGGCAAGGCGCTGCGGGCGTTGCTGGAGGTCCGGCTCGACCGCGCCAACCGTCTCCTGGCCATGATGGGCGCCGGACCGGCCTCGCTCGACGAGCACCTGGCGCTCCTGGAGCGCCTGGCGCCGCGCCTGCTCCCCCTGGCGACCGACACCGGGCTGCTGGTGCACCGGGCCCTCCGCGCGGGCAAGCGGGTCCTCCTGGAGGGCGCGCAGGGCGCGCTGCTCGACGTCGACCACGGCACCTACCCCTACGTCACCAGTTCCAACACGACGGCCGGCGGGGCGTCGATCGGGTCGGGCATCGGTCCGACGGCCATCGACGGCGTGCTCGGCGTCGTGAAGGCGTACACGACGCGGGTGGGCAACGGGCCGCTCCCGACCGAGGCGATGGGCGAGGGGGGGAAGGCGCTGCAGCGGATCGGCGGCGAGTTCGGGGCGGTCACCGGGCGCCCGCGGCGCTGCGGCTGGTTCGACGCGAACGTGGTGCGCTACTCGGTCCGGGTCAACGGGCTCACCGGGCTCGCGGTGACCAAGCTGGATGTGCTCGACACCTTCAGCGAGATCCCGGTCGGCACCGGGTATCGCCTCCACGGGGAGCTGACCGAGGAGCTGCCCGCGGAAGTGGAGCAGCTGGAGCGCGTCGAGCCGGTCTACGAGACGCTGCCGGGCTGGAAGAAGTCCACCGAGGGCGCGCGGCGCATGGCCGACCTTCCCCCGGAGGCCCGCGCCTATCTCGACCGGCTGCAGGACCTCGCCGGGGCCCCCATCCGCTACGTGAGCGTGGGAACCCGCCGGGACCAGATCATCGAGGTGTAGGCGATGGCGTCCAGTGTTCTCCTGCGGTTCCGGGGCCCTTTTCACTCCTGATTTCGTGAGCTGGCAGATGGCCGACACTACCCTCATGGACAAGCTCGTGTCGCTGTGCAAGCGGCGCGGATTCGTCTTTCAATCCTCCGAGATCTACGGTGGCCTCGGCTCGGTCTGGGACTACGGGCCGCTCGGCGTCGCGCTCAAGAAGAACGTGAAGGACCGCTGGTGGCACGCGATGGTCCAGGCACGGGACGACATCGAGGGGCTCGACGCCGCCATCCTGATGCATCCCAGGGTCTGGGAGGCCTCAGGGCACGTGTCGGGGTTCACCGACCCGCTGGTGGACTGCAAGACCTGCAAGGCGCGCTTCCGCGCCGACCAGCTGGAGGACGCGGCCTGCCCGCAGAAGCCGAGCAAGAAGGCGGGCCAGCACACCACCTGCGAGCTGACCGAACCGCGGCTCTTCAACCTCATGTTCAAGACCTTCATGGGGCCGGTGGAAGAGTCGGCCTCGGTGGTGTACCTCCGTCCCGAGACGGCGCAGGGGATCTACGTCAACTACCTGAACGTCCTCCAGGGCTCCCGGCAGAAGGTGCCGTTCGGCATCGCGCAGATCGGCAAGGCGTTCCGGAACGAGATCACCCCCGGCAACTTCATCTTCCGGACCCGCGAGTTCGAGCAGATGGAGATGCAGTTCTTCGTGAAGCCCGGCAGCGACGGCGAGTGGTTCGAGCGCTGGCGCGAATGGCGGATGGCGTGGCACCACGCCCTCGGCCTCAACCCCGCCAAGCTCCGCTGGCACCAGCACGGCGAGGGCGAACTGGCCCACTACGCCAAGGCGGCCTACGACATCGAGTACGAATTCCCCTTCGGCTGGAACGAGATCGAGGGGATCCACAACCGGACCGACTTCGACCTGCAGCGTCACCAGGCGGCGTCCGGCAAGAAGCTCGATTATTTCGATCAGCCCAACAACGAGCGGTTTGTCCCGTTCATCGTGGAGACCTCCGCCGGGGCCGACCGGGTCACCCTCACGGCGCTGGTGGACGCCTACCGCGAGGAACAGGTGGAGGGGGACACCCGCGTCGTGCTCGGCTTTCACCCGTCCATCGCGCCGATCAAGGCCGGCATCTTCCCGCTCGTCAAGAAGGACGGCATGCCGGAGTTCGCCACGAAGCTCTACCACGACCTCAAGCCGCACATTCCGCTGTTCTACGACGACAGCGGCGCCGTCGGCCGGCGCTACCGCCGGATGGACGAGGCCGGCACGCCGTTCTGCATCACCGTGGACGGGCAGACCCTGACCGACGGCACCGTGACGGTGCGCCACCGTGACTCGATGGCGCAGGACCGGGTGGCGGTGGATCAGCTGAAGGGGTGGTTGAAGGAGCGGACGGAGGGCTGAGCGCCGGATGCCGGAACGCCGGCCGGCGCTGAAACCGGAAAGGGATCGTCATGAGCAAGGCACGATCGATCGGCGGGAAGCCGCTGCGCCCTGAGAGCCTGATGATGAGCTACGGCTACGATCCGCGGCTCAGCGAGGGGGCGGTCAAGTGCCCCATCTTCCAGACGTCCACCTTCGCCTTCGAGTCGGCCGAGGCCGGGAAGGCCTTCTTCGAGGTGGCCTACGGGCTTCGCGAGCAGCGGAGCGGGGAAGAGATGGGGCTGATCTACAGCCGCCTGAACAACCCCGACCTCGAAATCCTCGAGGGCCGGCTCGCGCTCTGGGACGACGCCGAGTCGTGTGCCGTCTTCGAGAGCGGCATGGCGGCCATCACGACCTCGCTGCTGGCCTACCTCACGCCTGGCGACGTGCTGGTGCACAGCGAGCCGCTCTACGGCGGCTGCGACCACTTCGTGAAGCACTTCCTCCCCCGGATGGGGATCATCCCGGTCGGGTTCCAGGCGGGCGTGCCCATGGCCGAGCTCGCCGCCGACCTGACGGCGCGGATCGCGGGCCGCCCGGTGGCCGCCGCCCTCCTCGAGACGCCGGCCAACCCGACGAACGCCCTGGTGGACATCCGCGGCGTCGCCGACCTGGTGCACAGCCTGGCCCCGGCGGACCGCGCGGCAGTGGTGATGGTGGACAACACCTTCCTCGGCCCGCTCTGGCAGCACCCGCTGGAGCACGGCGCGGACCTCGTCCTCTATTCCGCCACTAAGTTCATCGGCGGCCACAGCGACGTCATCGCCGGCGCCGCCTCGGGGTCGGTGGAGGTGATGCTGCCGATCCGGACGCTGCGCACCTTCATGGGGACGATGGCGGGGCCGTGGACCGGCTGGCTGCTCCTGCGCAGCCTGGAGACGCTGAAGATGCGGATGACGGCGGCGATGAAGAACGCCCGGTACGTCGCCGACTACCTGGCCGAGCACCCGAAGGTCGAGGAGGTGCACTACCTCGGGCACCTCTCCAAGGCGTCCCCGATGCAGGAGACCTACCGGCGGCAGTGCGTCGCGCCGGGCTCCATGATCTCATTCGAGGTGCACGGTGGCGAAGCGGGGGCGTTCCGGTTCCTCAACGCGCTGACCATGGTCAAGCTCGCGGTCAGCCTCGGCGGCACCGAATCGCTCGCGCAGCATCCCGGCAGCATGACCCACGCCGACATCCCGCCCGCCGACCAGGCCCGGATGGGAATCACGCCGGGGATGGTCCGGCTCTCGGTCGGGGTGGAGCACTACGAGGACCTGATCGCGGACCTCGCGCAGGCGCTGGGCGCGGCCTGAGCACGCGCGGCGGGGCGGCGGGGGCGGGAGTCAGCGGGGCCGCATGAGGCTGGACCCGTTTCGTGCGATGGTCCGGACGATGAGTGCGGAGGTGCCCGCCGAGTTCCTCGACGGCGTCTCCGAGATCACGGTGTCGCCGCGGGCCGTCCCGCATCCCACCAGGACAGAGATCTTCACGCTGGGCCACTGCATCCCCTTCCACGCCGGCGAGACCGGCGCCCCCGACGACATCCAGAGCCGGATCGTCCTGTATCACGGTTCCTTCCTGGCGCTGGCGGAGCTGGACGAGGGTTTCGACTGGCGGACCGAGGCCTGGGAGACGCTCACCCACGAACTCCGGCACCACCTCGAGTGGCGGGCGCGGGAGGGGGCGCTCGAGGCGTTCGACGAGGCGGCGGAACAGAACTTCGCCCGGATGGACGGGGACCCCTTCGACCCGCTCTTTCACCTCGGGGGTGAGGCGGTGGCGGAGGGCGTCTTCCAGGTGGATGACGACTTCTTCATCGACATGGTGGTGCGGCGCCTGCCGGACGCAGTGTCGTTCGGATGGCACGGCCGCGCCTACCGGGCGGTGGCCCCGACGGGGGCCACGCTGCCCGCCTTCCTGTCGGTCGAGGGGGTGGCGGACCCCCCGCCGGGGGAACTGGTGCTCGTGATTCGCCGCCGGACGGGGCTCCTGGAGCTCTTCCGGTCGCGGGCGCCGTTCACCGCCACCGTATCGGCGAATCCCGCGGGGAGCGATTAACTTTGGAGCCTGCACTTACGCGCTGGAGGGATGGCATGCGGGGCTGCTTGCTGCTGGGACTGGGACTGGGACTGGGACTTATGGCCGCGCCGCTCCCGGCGCAGACCGCCACCGGGCCGTACCAGGTCGGCGTGGTCAGCGAGTCGGGGGACATCGTCACCTGGCTGCGACCGGAGGGCCACACCCTGGTCGTCGACCGTGTGGTGCCGGTCGGCGTCATGCCGGCCGACATCGACGGGCCCCACAACATCACCGTCTCCGCCGACCAGCGCTGGTATTTCATCTCCATCGCGCACGGCACCCCCTATGGCACGCTCTGGCGCTTCGACGCCGCGAACGACACCGTCGCCGGGCGGGCCCAGCTCGAGTACTTCCCCACCACGATCTCGGTGACCCCGGACGGTGATTTCGCCTTCGTCGCCAACTCCGACTTCCACGGCGACCATCCGCGGGTCAACACGATCACCGCGGTGTACACGCCGGACATGCAGACCATCACCGACATCGCCGCCTGCGACATGCCGCACGGGGTGAAGGTGAACCATGCCGGCACCGCGGTGTGGATCTCCTGCATGCACAGCGACGAGCTGCTGCAGGTCGATCCCGCCACGCTCGACGTGGTGCGCCGGGCGTCGACCGGCGCCGGGATGGCCATGCCGGGGAGCTCGATGGTCGGCATGAATCACGGCGCGATGGCTCCCACGCCCGCGCCGACCAGTCCACCGGCGCCGGCTGTCGCCTCGGCCGGCGCGGACCGGATGGTCCCTCCCTCCCCCAAGGTGGACAAGGAGTGCGCGCCCACCTTTGTCAGCGTCTCCGCCGACGATCGGACCCTGTATGTCGCCTGCAACCACAAGGGGACGCTGCAGGTGTGGGATGCGGAAGCGCTGACGATGACGAAGGAGATTCCGGTTGGCGCCGGCGCCTACAACGTGGAGCCCTCGCCCGACGGCCGGCTGGTGGTGGTGACCAACAAGAAGGCGCAGAGCGCCAGCATCGTCGACGCGAAGACGCTCAAGGAGCTGGCCCGCGTCCCCACCACGAAGAAGATCGTCCACGGCGTGGCCTTCAGCCCCGACAGCCGGTACGCCTACGTCACGCAGGAGTCGATCGGTTCCGATCCCGGTGCCGTCGACGTGATCGACCTGACCACGCTCACCACGGTGAGCACGACGCCGCTGCCGGCGCAGCCGACCGGCATCGCCATTCTCAAGCGCTGAGCGGACTCGCCATGGTACACGAGAAACAGACGACGCTGACCGGCCCGGAGGTGATCGGGCGCGCCAAGGCCTTCTTCAGCCAGCGGATGCCGCAGTCGGCGGCGTTCCCGGAAGCGGAAGGCCCGGGCTTCGTGACGCTGCGGGGGCAGGGCGGGGAGGAAATCGCCCTCGCCGCCTTCGCCGCCGACGGCGCCACCCGGGTCCGGGGCTCGACGCTCTTCTTCGACCAGGCGCTGGCGCGCTTCCTGTCCACGCTGCCGGAACCCGCGGTGGTGACGACATGAGCGAAGACGCGCGCCTGGTCCGGGTCACCGTGCAGGACACCTGGGACACGGTGGAATTGAAGATGCCGGCGTCGGCGTCGGTGGCCGAGCTGAAGCTCCGTGCGCTGGTGATGATGCACGTCGCGAAGGATCCGGGTGGCTACGAGGTCAAGTATCGCGGGGCGTCGCTCCGGGACGAGACCGCATCGCTGGACGCGGCCGGGGTGGTGGACAACGCCGCGCTCATCGTGCTTCCGATCCGGCGCCGCCCCGTCCGGTAGTTCCATCCTCACGCACCGGCGGGCCTGATGGCCGTCGCGGTCTATCACCATCCCGGCTGCGCCCTGCACGACGCCGGTCCGGGCCATCCCGAAGCGCCGGGCCGGATCCTCGCCGTGCTCGAGGCGCTGGCCGCCCTCCCCGCCGTCCCGCTCCACGCCGCGCAGCCCGCCTCGCCCGACCAGCTGCTGGCCGTCCACACTGCCGACCATCTGGCCCTGCTCACGGCGACCCATGCCGCCGGCGGCGGGGCGCTCGACGCCGACACCATCATGAACGCCCACAGCTGGGACGCGATGCTCGGTGGCGTCGGCGCCGTCCTGGAGGCCGTCGGGTACGCCCACGCCGGGCAGGGGCACGCCTTTGCCGCGGTGCGGCCCCCGGGCCACCATGCCTCGGCCGGTCGGGCCATGGGGTTCTGCCTGGTCAACAACGCCGTCCTCGCCGCCCGACGGTTCCAGTCGCTGGGCCGCCGACGGGTGCTCATCGTCGACTGGGACGTGCATCACGGCAACGGGACCCAGGCGCTGGTGGAGCACGATGCATCCGTGCGCTTCGTGTCGTTGCACCAGTCGCCCTGGTGGCCGTTCACCGGGGCCGCCGGCGAGCGGGGTGTGGGCAACGTCTTCAACGTGCCACGGCCGCCCGGGCTGGCGCCGGAGCAGTACGTGCGCGATCTCTGGCTCGCCCTCGAGGCCGCCACGAAGGACTGGACGCCCGAGGCGCTGGTGGTGTCGGCGGGCTTCGACGCGATGGCGGGGGACCCCCTCGGCGGGTTCACCCTGGCACCGCGGCATTACCGGATCCTGACGGAGCGGCTGCGGGAGCGCATGCCCGACGTGCCGATCGTCGGCACGCTGGAGGGCGGCTACGTGCCCGGTCGCCTCGCCAAGGGGGTGGCGGCGCACGTCCTGGCACTGGGGTGAGCCGTGCACGGCCTGACTCCTTGCCGCTGACGCCGGGATCGGTAGGTTTCGTGACTCTGGCGTGTCCTCCATCGAACTGAGTGTCTCCATGCTGCGCCTCCAAGCCGAGTATCTCGCCCTCCGCACCAGGCACCCCTTCATCATCGCGCGGGGCGGCCAGAGCGACTACCGCACCGTCTGGATCCGGCTGACCGATGCCGACGGGAACGAAGGCTGGGGTGAGGCGGCGCCCAACAGGTACTACGGCGAGACGGCCGAGACCGTGATGGAAACGCTCCAGGTCTACGCCCAGCACCTCCCGGCCGATCCCTTCGACCTCGAGGAGACCGACCGCCGGCTCGAGACCGCGCTGCACGGGAACCCCTCCGCCCGGGCTGCCCTCTCCGCCGCCATGCATGACCTGGCCGGCAAGCGGCTCGGTGTGCCGGTCTACCAGATGTGGGGGCTCGACCCGGCCAGGGCGCCGATGTCCACCTTCACCATCGGCATCGACACCCCCGAGCGGATCCGGATGAAGCTGCACGAGGCCGCCGAGTATCCGATCCTGAAGATCAAGCTGGGGAGCGACCGGGATCTCGAGATCCTGCGGACTATCCGCGACGTGACCGACCGCGAGCTCCGGGTGGACGCCAACGCCGGCTGGACGGTGAAGCACACCCTCCGGATGCTGCCGATCCTCGAGGAGTTCGGGGTGACGGTCCTCGAACAGCCGCTGGTCCCGAGTGACCTGGAAGGATTCGGCATCATCCGGCGCGCCGCGACGATCCCGCTCATCGCCGACGAGTCGTGCAAGACGGTCAGCGACATTCCCGGCCTGGTCGGGCAGGTGGACGGCATCAACATCAAGCTGGCCAAGTGCGGCAGCCTCCGGGAGGCGATCCGGATGATCGCGACGGCGCGGGCGCATCACATGATGGTGATGGTCGGGTGCATGATCGAGAGTTCGCTGGCCATCACCGCGGCGGCGCATGTCACGCCCCTGGTGGACATCGTGGACCTCGACGGTGCCGCGCTGCTCGCCGAGGACCCGTTCGTCGGCGCCACCATCGCCGGCGGACAGCTGCGCCTCCCAACCGGACCGGGGCTCGGCGTCACGTCGCGATGACCGATCGGTTTGCGCAGGTCGCGCTCCCGCTCCCCCTCGCCACTCCCTACACCTACCAGATCCCCGACACCCTGGCCGACCGCGTGGCGGCCGGGGCCCGGGTCGTCGTGCCGGTACGCGGCCGCGAGCTGATCGGCATCGTCACCGGCGTGGACGTCTCCCCGCCCGACGTCACCGCCCGTCCCATCCTCGCCACCCCCGACGACGCGCCCGCGCTTCCCCCCGCCCTGCTGAAGACGGTCGAATGGATGGCGGGCTACTACGGCGCGCCGATCGGGCTGGCCCTGAAGGCGGCGCTCCCGGCGGGTCTCTGGGGCAGTTCCACCGTCGTCGTGGAGGTGGCCGATGCCCGCCGGGTGCCCGGAGGGACCGGCGCCGAGATCCTGCAGTGGCTGGAACGGAAGGGGGGCAGCGCGCCGGTACACGCCGTCGCGCGCGGCCTCAAGCGCGGGGTCTGGGACGCCGTCGACCGCCTGGCGCGGGTGGGGGCGGTCATCCTCCGCATCGTCCCGCCCGACACCGGTGGTGGCGCCGTGACCGAGCGGGTGCTGGTGCTCCCCGACCAGCGCCCGACCCTGCTCGAACGGCAGGCACTGTTCGACGGCAAGCCACGGCAGCGGGCGCTGGTCGAGGCGGTGGAGCAGCTGGGAGGCAGCGCCGCGGTGGCGCACCTCCGCACCCAGCTCGGCTTCAGCAGCGCCCTCATCAGGGCGCTCGTGACGGGCGGCCACGCGAGCATCGACGAGGTCGAACGGGTCCGCGATCCGTTCGCCGGCGAGGCGGGGACGCCGCCCCCCGATGCGCTCTCGGCGGACCAGCAGGGCGCGCTCGAGGGCATCGAGGCGCTGCCCGCGGGCGAAGGGGCGCTCCTCTTCGGGATCACCGGGAGCGGGAAGACGTTCGTCTACCTCGAGGCGATCCGTCGCGGGCTGGCCCACGGTCGCGGAGCCATTGTCCTGGTCCCCGAGATCGGCCTGACGCCGCAGACGGTGCGTCGGGTCCGTGGCATGTTCGGCGACGACGTGGCGGTGCTCCACAGCGGACTCTCCGACGGGGAACGCGCCGACGCCTGGCGGGCGCTGCGTCGGGGCGACCGGCGGGTGGCGGTCGGGGCGCGCTCCGCGATCTTCGCGCCGATCGAGGGGCCGGGCGTGATCGTGGTGGACGAGGAGCACGAGGCGACATACAAGAACGGCGAGACGCCGCGGTACCACGCCCGCGAGGTGGCGGCGGTCCGCGCCCGTCTGGAGGGGGCCCGGCTGGTGCTCGGCAGCGCCACGCCGTCGCTCGAGAGCTGGTCCGATGCGGGGGAGGGGAGACGGCTGCGCCTGATCGGGCTGCCGGAGCGGGTGGGAGCGGGCCGGCTTCCCGCCGTCGAACTCGTCGACCTCCGCGTCGCGCCGAGGGTGCGGGGCGCCGGGGCGATCCCCTGGTCGGACACCCTCGACGCCGCGGTCTCCCGCGTCCTGGTGCGGGGCGAGCAGGCGATGCTCTTGTTGAACCGGCGCGGGTTCGCCGCCTTCCTGCAGTGTCCCGACTGCGGCCACGTCCCCGAGTGCCCCTCCTGCAGCATCAGCCTCACGGTGCATCGGTCACCGCCGGCGCTGCGGTGCCACTACTGCGCCCACGAGGCGCCGCTCACGGAGGCGTGCGCCTCCTGCGGGCACCCGGTGGCGCAGATGCGCGGCATCGGGACGCAGCAGCTCGAGCAGTGGATCGCGGAACGATTTCCCGATGCCCGGCTCGCGCGGATGGACATGGACACCACCACGACCAGGTGGGCCCACCACCGGATCCTCGGCACGGTGGAGCGGCGCGAGGTGGACCTGCTCCTTGGCACGCAGATGATCGCCAAGGGACTCGATTTCCCGAACGTCACGCTGGTCGGCGTGGTCGACGCCGACACCGCGCTGCACCTCCCCGACTTCCGGTCGGCGGAGCGCACCTTCCAATTGATTGCGCAGGTGGCTGGCAGGGCGGGGCGGGGGCCGAAGGGGGGCAAGGTGATCGTGCAGACCCGTCAGCCGACGCACCACGCCCTGGTCCGGGCATCGGACCACGATGCGCGGGGGTTCCTGACCGACGAGCTGGCCCTCCGGGGCTCGCCGCCCTATCCCCCGCTGATTGGCCTGGTCAACCTGGTGGTGTCGGGCCGTGAGGAGCCGGCCGTGGGGCGCGTGGCCGCGGAGGTGGCTGAGTGGGCCGCAGCGCTCGCCCTGAGGCATGATCTGGACCTGACCGTCCTCGGACCAGCCCCCTGCGCGCTGGCGCGGATCAAGGGGCGCTGGCGCTGGCATGTGGCGCTCAAGGGGGACGGAGGGACGCTCGGGCGGGTGGTGCGGTACGCGGCGAGGAGGCTGGCGGGCTCAGGAGAACCCCGGGTCACGATTGACCGTGACCCGGTGAGTCTCCTCTAGGACGATTACTTCACCAGCTCGACTTCGGTCGGCCGCCAGCTCTTGTCGAAGAACGACTCCAGCGGGCTGTACAGCCGAAGGATCGTGAACCAACCCTTGGCCGGATCGGTCTGGATCCAGTTGCCACGATCCACCCCGGCAGGCTGCGTCGGGCCGAAGTAGATGGTAGTCGAGCCATCGGGGCTCGCCTTGGCCGCCGGTGACGGATAGCTCTGGCTGCCGGCACGGGGATAGAGCTGGGGGGTGGCGAGCATCGAGCGGGTCTGGTTGTCATACAGAGTGAACGACCAGAACGCCCGGGCGGGGATGTTGGGCGGAAGGGTCACCTTGTACGTCTTGGCGCCGTCGAACGGATTCTTGTTGGCGTCGAGGAAGCCCATCAGGTACTGCGAGCCGACGCCGGGGATCCGCATGATCATGCCGGGTGAATCGAGCGTGTAGCCGTAGTAGAAGGCGGTGCGCGACGCGAGCGTGCGCGCGCCGGTGGGGGGCAGCGGCTTGAACATCCCTTCCTTGGTGAACATCGGGGGGGGCGTCTCGAAGAAGGCGCCGCCCTCCCAGAGCATGCTGCTCCATGCGGAGCCGGGGTAGTACGACCAGCCGAGCGACTCGAACGGCCGCCAGTTCAACACCCGGCCGGTCGCGTTCCCGACAGCGGCCGCCTCGGTGAGGAGCTTCTTCATTCGGGCGTCAGGATTGAACGGCTTCCCCTTCACGATCCCGATGGCCGCCATCTGGCCGGCGAGTTCCACATCGTAGCTGGTGGCCGGCTCTTCCTGCACGGTGGCGTTGATCATCTCAAAGAACGAGTAGTCGCTGGGCGGGATGGTGTTGAAGACCCGATTCGAACCCTCGATGAATTTCATCTCGGGAACCGGCGGATTCTGCGCGATCCGGACCGTCCCCTCGAGCGCGGTAGCGATGCTCGTTCCCTCGGCTCCTGGCGTGTAGGGATAGATCTTCATGTACTTCTTGATCATGGCGACGGCCGGCTTCGGGTCGTTGTCGACCAGGTAGGCCCGGGCGGCGTACAGTGCATGTACGGTGCTCGACCGGGCGATGTAGAAGCCGCCTTCGGGCAGCGGGCCATCATAGCCCGGAGGCAGGATGAGATACCGGCCGCCCTCTCCGCGATCAGGACCGGGGGTGCCGATGTCGATGATCCAGGAGAACCACATGTCGTTGATGGTGCCGACCGACTTGGGCGGCTGCTCAATGACGATCGGACCCTTGGTGAGGTCAAGGATGGAGAGATAGTAGATGGTGTCTGCATTGCCGGTCAGGAAGACCGATTTCGAGTTCATCAACTCCGAGAAGATGACCACGTCGTTGCCCGCCGCGCCGAGGCTGTAGAACCCCGTCCGCAGGGCATATGCGGACGCGCCCCGAAAACTGTTGTTATAGACGTTGAGGGCGTTCGTAAAGGCCAGCGCGGAGTACACCGCGTCGGCGGTCGCGGCCGTCGGGGCGCCGTCCTTGAACTCGAGGGTGCCGAACCGGCTGTCCATCTTGGCCGGGGCGCCGAGAGACTGGACTGGGGCGGGGGGGAGGGCGGGAGCTTGGGCCTCGATGGCTCCTGCGGTGGTTGCGACGAGAATGAGTGAGAGGGTCGTGCTGAGCGTCGTTCGCATTCGAAGACTCCGTGAACTCGGGGGGATTTTCTAGAATACGAAGTATAATGGGCGCAGGGCAGTCGGTGACCCATTTGGGGAGGCCTGGAGTATCGCTATCCTCATACCCCGGGTTCCCGTCCGGGTTCCGCCTTGAATCCCCCCCCAGGCACCCCTAAGATTCCCAGTCCATGGCCACTCCGAAGTACATCGCCCCCGACTTCACGAAGCCCCCCTTTGCCGGGGCTCCCGCGGCGCAGTTCGCGCCCCTGCCCGCCGATGGGGTGCTTCCGGAAGGCTTCTTCTCGACCTCCAACCTCCCGACCTACGTGCACCTGGGCGGCGGGAAGTGGGTCATGCCCACCCGGCCCCGGATGGACTGCGTCATCGTCCGGCAGGGGGCGGGGTTGTCGGTGGCCGAGCCGCGCCGGCTGACGGCGGGGGCGGAGATCGTGATGGGGGAGGCGGAAGACGGCAGCCAGGGGGTGTACGTGCACAGCGCCGGGTTCCTGGCCGGCGCGCACAGCGCCAACGAGTTCCGGTTCATGTCCACCGAGGTGAGCCGCGAGCGCCCCGTCAATTACGAGGAACTGGCGGCGCGCCTCGGCGAGGAGAAGCAGCGCGGCGGTTACACCATCTGGGTGGTGGGGCCGGCGCTGGTGCACTCCCGGGCGCGGGCCGACTTCGAGTGGTTCATCCGGAACGGGTACGTCCAGGCTGTCCTCGCCGGCAACGCCGTGGCGGTGCACGACATCGAGGCCGCCATCTTCGGCACCACCCTCGGGATGTCGAATACCGGGAAGCCCACCGAGGGCGGACACGGGCTTCACATGCGCGCGATCAACCGGGTCCGGGCGGCGGGTTCCATCGAGGCGGCGGTCGGCTCGGGGCTGATCACGACCGGCATCATGCACGCGCTGGTGACGTCGAAGGTGCCCTACGTGCTGGCCGGCTCGATCCGTGACGACGGACCGCTGCCCGGCGTGGTAGGCAACGTCCTCGATGCCCAGGACGCGATGCGGGAGCATGCGGTGCGCGCCACCGGCGCCATCTTCGTGGCGACCGCGCTGCACGCCATCGCGGTGGGCAACATGCTCCCCGCCTTTCACACCCACTATGACGGCGTGCCAAGCGAGCTGATGACGATCTGCGTCGACCAGACCGAGTTCGTGGTCAACAAGCTCAAGGATCGCGGCACGCACCAGGCGTACGGCGTCGTCACCAACGCGCAGGATTTCATGCACGTCCTCCGGCTCTACGTGGAAAAGTGGGAACAGGCTACCCGCTAGCCGCCCCGGCCGAGCCGGGGTCGGGCGAGGGCTGGGCGCTGCTCGCGCAGGCGGTGGCGGCCGAGCTGCCGGTGGCCGAGTTCAACGGCCTCTGGGTGTTCCGGCCCTTCCGCCGTGACGGCAGGGAGTACGGCACGGCCATCCTCTCCCGGATCGACGGCGAGCGGCTGGTCATCTACACCGCACGCTACGCCCATACACTGAAGGGGAAGAAGCGCGGCGAATTCGCCTCGGAGTGGGCGGAAGTCGGGAGCGGGCCGCTCGAGGCGCTCGACGAGCTGGTGGCCCTCGTGCCGAAGCGGACCGAGGAGGAGCCCCCGCTCCAGA
Organism: Gemmatimonadota bacterium; assembly: GCA_024641745.1. Lineage (GTDB taxonomy): Bacteria > Gemmatimonadota > Gemmatimonadetes > Gemmatimonadales > GWC2-71-9 > SPDF01. Next base: position 29,708 of record JAHECL010000009.1, read on the forward strand.
TTCCGCTGGCGCGCTGGTATCCGGTCGAGGACGATGGCGCACCTGACGTCGGCTGAGGCCGCCGACCTCCTCGAACGGTTCCGGCACTACCTCAGGGAGCACCGCCTCCCGGTGACGCAGCAGCGCGACCTCATCGCCACCGCCATCTTCACCGCCCCCGACCACCTGACCGCGGCCGCCGTGCACCAGCGCCTTGCGCGGCAGGGAAAACGGATCGGGATCGCCACGGTCTACCGAACCCTCGACCTCCTCGTCGAGAGCGGCCTGATCCGGCTCCACGAGTTCGGCGACGGGTTTCGCCGCTACGAGGGCGCCGCGCCCCAGGGCTCGCACGGGCACCTCGTCTGCGGCGTCTGCGGCGGCGTCGAGGAATTCACCAACGAGCGGCTCGAGCGAATGCTCCCCATCATCGCCGACGAGCACCACTTCCGCTATCGCACCCATCGCGTCGAGCTGCACGGCACCTGCCGTGCGTGCCAGCAGCGCACCCTGGAGGGGCTGTGAACACTCCCGAGCACGTCGGGATCCTCGTGGCGTTTGCCGCGGGGGTGCTGAGTTTCCTCTCACCCTGCGTCCTGCCCCTGGTGCCGAGCTACCTCGGCTTCCTGACCGGGATGACGCTGGAGGAGATGACCGGGCGGCGCCGGCTCGCGATGGTGCACGCGCTGCTCTTCGTGTCCGGCTTCGCCCTCATCTTCATCCTGCTGGGCGCCAGCGCCACGGCGCTGGGCTCGGCGCTCAAGTACTACCAGGTCTGGCTGCAGCGGGTGGGCGGGGTGCTGATCATCCTCTTCGGGCTCTACGCGATGGGGGTGTTCCGGCTCGGATTCCTGCAGATGGAGAAGCGGGTCCAGCTGGAGCGGAAGCCGCTGGGCTACCTCGGCTCGGTGCTGGTGGGGATGGCCTTCGCGGCGGGGTGGACGCCCTGCATCGGGCCGATCCTCGGCGGGATCCTCGGCATGGCGGCCACCCAGGGCGACGTGAGCCGCGGAATGGTGCTGCTCGGCTCCTATTCGGCTGGGCTGGCAGTGCCCTTCCTGGTGGCGGCCTGGGCGATGGAGAGCTTCCTCGACTGGTTCCAGCGCTTCCGCCGCTACCTGCCCTGGGTCATGCGGCTGAGCGGGCTGCTGCTGATCCTCGTGGGGTTGCTGATGGTGACCGGAGAATTCACCCGGCTGGCCGGGTGGCTGCAGGGCCTCACCCCCGACTTCCTGAAGGGACGGCTGTAGACGAAACGGCGGGGAAGCGGGGAAGACCTCCCCGCTTCCCCGCCGTTCCCGCCGGTCCGCCCCTAGTTGTTCGGTGCTCCGGCGCTCGCCAGGGCCTCGAGTGCGTTGTCGAGCGAGAAGCTGCCTGCCTTCTGGCTCGGGGGAAACTCCTTGAAGGTGCTCAGGAATCGGGCCACGTACTGTTGCGCCGGTACCATGACAAAGGCGTGCTCGACCCGCCACTTGTCATAGCCGATGGCCTCCGTGTCACCAATTTCGAAGGGATCGGACCGCAGGTTGAAGAGCTTCGGGAGGCGGAGGGCGACGAACGGCTCCTGCCACACGTCAAACCCCTCGGCGCGCTGCTCCATGAAGACCACCTTCCACTGGTTGTACCGCAGCCCCACCAGCGATCCGTCGTCATTGAAGTAGAAGAAGTCCTTCCGGGGTGACGCGGCCTTCCCGCTGAAGTAGTCCGTCATGTTGTACCCGTCGAGGTGCACCTTGAAGGTCTTGTTGCCAACCTTGGACCCTGTGAGGAGCTGTTCCTTGACGTCGGGATTCCCCGCTGCGGCCACCAGGGTCGGCAGCCAGTCCTCGTGGGACACAATGTCGTTGAGGATGGTGCCGGGCTGCACGGTGCCGGGCCAGCGGATCATTCCGGGGACCCGGAAGGCGCCCTCCCAGTTGGTGGCCTTCTCGTTGCGGAAGGGCGAACTCCCGCCGTCGGGCCAGGAGAACTTCTCGGCGCCGTTGTCGGTGGAGTACGCCACGATGGTGTTGTCGGCGATGCCGAGGCTGTCGATCAGGTTGAGCAGGGTGCCGATCATCTTGTCATGTTCGACCATCCCGTCGGCGTAGACGCCCAGGCCGGTCACGCCTTCGCTCTCCGGTTTCAGGTGGGTCCAGATGTGCATCCGGGTGGAGTTGAACCAGACGAAGAACGGCTTGCCGTCCTTGTGGGCCTGCTTGATGAACGCCACCGCTCCCGCGAGGAACTCCTCGTCCACCGTCTCCATCCGCTTCTTCGTCAGCGGGCCGGTGTTCTCGATCCGCTGGCTGCCGTTCGGGAGCGCCCAGCTGTGGAGGACGCCGCGCGGGGCGAACTTGGCGCGGAAGGCGGGATCCTTGGGGTAATCGGGGTTCTCTGGCTCTTCCTCCGCATTGAGGTGATACAGCGAGCCGAAGAACTCGTCGAAGCCGTGCATGGTCGGCAGCATCCTGTCGAGGTCGCCGAGGTGGTTCTTGCCGAACTGGCCGGTCGCGTACCCCAGCGGCTTCAGCAGTTCCGCGATGGTGACATCGTCGTCCTGCAGCCCTTCGCTGGCCCCGGGAAGCCCGACCTTGAGGAGCCCGGAGCGAAACGGACTCTGGCCGGTCAGGAAGGCGCCGCGGCCGGCGGTGCAGCTCTGCTGCCCGTAGAGGTCGGTGAAGAGGGCGCCTTCATGGGCGATCCGGTCGATGTTGGGGGTCTTGTACCCCATCTGACCGAGGTTGTAGGCGCTGACGTTCCAGTATCCGACGTCGTCACCCCACATCACGAGAATGTTGGGCTTCGTCGTGGCCTTCTTGCCGCCCTGTTGGGCATGCACGGGCAGTGCGATGGCCAGTGTGAGAGTGAGGGCGAGCAGTGCAAGTCTTCTCATCGGTTCGAACCTCCATGAATGGTATCAAGCTTGAAATATAACAGGGTCGGCTGGCCGTCCCCGGGCATCGCTGTGCCGCTAGAAACTCACCACGCCGAAGAAACTCAGCGTGCTCCGCGTCACGCTTGGCTGGGAATCGAATCCCAGCAGCGCCGCGTTCTGGAAGGACACGCCCAGCTGGCTGGAGTACGAGGCCCACTCCCCCTTCAGGCTGAGGTCGGTCCCGCGGAAGAGCGGCGCATTGCTCCGCAGCAGGAAGAACTCGACGCCGGCGCCCCAGTGCCAGGTGTTGGGCCAGAGGTTGCTGTTGGGGAAGAAGGTCGGCTGCCGGATCCAGGGACCATCGGGATCGGTCAGCGGGACTCCGTCGGTGGCAAGATCCGTCACCTGGTACCAGCTCCAGCCCCAGCCGCCGGTCAGGTAGGGCTGCAGCCCGCCGGTCAGGATGTTGTACCGGATGCTGCTCGCCAGTTCGTAGAACTTCAAATTGCCGGTGACGTCGAACGGGTCGTCCGGCCGGCCGGTGATCGGAAGGGTGATCGACAGCCCGCTGTTGGAGTGGTGATAGGTGTTCTCGGTCACCCACCGCTTGCCGAGATAGAAGCTCACCTGCACCGCGAAGGCGGTCGCATTGTCCGCCACGTCGACCTCCTCGCCCCCCGGATTGAGCGCGGGGTCGGCGGCGGCGTAGCGGGCGAGAATCGTATCGAGCTGTGGCCCGAAGAGGAGGAGCGCGGTCCAGTTGGAGTCCATCTGGCTCGTCGTGACGCCTGCGCCCACCGAGACCACCCGGACGGGGAGCTCCGCCTTCGGGTAGTACTGGGTGGGAAACTTGCCGAAGAGGCGGCGGACCGGAAGGAGCAGCACCTTGTAGATGACGTCGATCGGCGGCAGGCTGATCAGCGCCACGATCGGCGCGTTCAGGTATCCGAGGTTGTTCTGGACCTGGTCGAGCGGAGATCCGGTGATGATGGCGTGCAGCCGGTGCGGGTCGTAGAGGTGATAGCCGCCCGCCCCGGCGCCACTCCGGTTCCAGCCGCCGTTATAGGTGACGGTGAACGGCGCCAGGTTGCCCGTCTCGGCGTGGCTGACGATGCCGGCAAACGGCGACTTCGCGGCGGGGAACCCTGACCGGATGGGCAGGACGAACCACGCCCACTCCTTCCGGAACTCGGGGTCGGCATACACCTGCTGGTACACCCGCTCCCAGTCCGGCAGCAGCTTCACGCGCGAGGCCGAGTCGAACGGCTCGACCCAGTCGGGGAGCGCTGCGCCTCCGGTCAGGTATGCCTGGTGGTCGAACTCCTTCTTGACCTCCTCGGCGGCATCGGCGGGGCCGATCTTTTCGTAGATGCCGGCGAAGGGATAGGTCCCGTGCCCGTCCTGGTTGTGGGCGCCGGGGGAGTAGAGAAAGAGGTCGAGTCCCTTGCTGTTCGCCCCGATGTAGGCGATCGGGTGGGTGTTGGGGACCGTCTCCGCCGTGTCGGCCCAGGCGCGGTAGCGGACGACCGCGGCGATCTCGGCGGCGCCGATCTTGTCCCGGGCGGCGGCCTGCGCCTGCCGCCGCCACTCGGGGCGCGGCGCGTAGGCGTTCGGTGCGCTGTAGTCGACCGGCATGACGTTTTCGTGGAAGTAGTAGTCGATCCGCCGGATCACCAGCGGATCCGGCCCGCCCAGCCCCTCCGGCGTGCGCTGAAGCAGCGCCGCCACCCCGGCGGCCGTCAGCGGCGCGGTCACCCCGGAGAGGGGACTCACGACGACATTGATGTGCTCCCAGTCGCCCTCGTGCTTGTTGCCGGCGTCGTTGTAGGGGTAGAAGAACCAGTACTGCATGATGAACTCGTAGCGCGCCTCGGCCTCGCCGTCCACCATCACCGGCGCGATGAACGGGTGGACGTAGACGCCGATCGCCGGATCGAACTCCCGCTTCATCCGCCCGGTGGACGGGTCCTCGAACGCCGCCTTCCAGGTGGCGGGGTCATAGCCGGGCCAGTTCCAGTACAGGACCGAGAAGGGGTCGTAGTCGGCGTCGACGGCGGCGGTGTTGAACCGCTCGGCAAGGGGACGGTTCGGGTTGAACTCCTGCAGCAGCTGCAGCACGCGGCAGTCCTCGATCGGCGTCGAGGCGCGTACCATGGAGAGGAGGCTGTCGCGGTCGACCGACCCGGCGGGGCAGGGGTGCGGGCCGAGCGCCGCGAAGTCCACCGTCTCGGTGCCGAGCAGGCGGGCGCCGGCGTGGATGTCCCAGCGGTCCATGGTGAGCAGGGTCGCTCCGCTGATCGCCTGCGCCTTCTGCATGTCGAGCGGGACGTTGCCGGTGTTCCGGATCATGAACGGCGCGAAGCGGACGCCGAGGGCCTGCAGCAGCTCGCCGCGGGTGTCATCGATGCCGTCCCGCGGCGCGACATCCCGGAAGCCGCTTCCGGTGCGGGCTCCGTAGAGGTCGAAGACGCTGTCGGGCGCCGTCTGGCGGACGATCCGAGGGTACCCGAGGGGCACATACTGGAAGTACTGCTCCCTGGTCATCCGCGCGTCCTGAGCGGGCAGGGAGGCGGCCGTCCCGGCGGCGATGGCGATGCCGGCCGCAAGGGTCCGGAGACAGGAGCTGGGCCTCATGCTGGTTCCCCTCAGTCCTTCAGGAAGTATTCGACGGTGCTCACCACACGCACCCGCTTGGCGATCTGGCTCTGCTCGCTGATGCCCGGGGCCTGGTCCCGGGCGAGGATCTCGAAGACCCCCTGGTTGGCGCGCCGGATGCCGCCAAGCCGACTTTTCGAGTCGCTGGCGAACTGATCGGCGGATGCCCGGGCCCGTGCGGTCGCCTCGGCGATCATCTGGGGCTTGAGGTCGCTCAGGCCGGAGAAGACGAAGGTCGGCCCGCCGCCGCCGTATTCCTGGCCCGAGGAGAAGACGACGCCGGCCTGGACCAGTTCCCCCACCTTCTGGCTGGCCGCCAGGATCCCCGCCGGGTCGCCGCTCCGGACCATCAGCGTCTGATTGATCACATACCGCGTCACGACGTCAGAGTTCCGGTACTGGTTGGTGAAGGCGTCGGCCACCGAGAATGACTGCAGCTCGGTCAGCGTGGTATCGATGCCCTGCCGCGCCAGGAAGGTGCGAATCAGTCCCAGCTGCGTCTCGAGCCGCGCATACGCCCGGGTGAGGTCGTTGTCGCTCACCACCAGCCGCAGCGGCCAGAGCGCGAGATCGGCCTGGGCGTCGCGCTCGGAAATGCCCTTGACCGTCACGTACCGGTCGGCGGCCCGGCTGGCGGCGAGGCCGGCGCCGGCCAGCCATCCCCCGGCGGCGAGGCCGAGGGCGAGGACGACGGCGCCAACGACGACTGGTTCGAGCTTCTTCATCCGATGCTCCATCGTGGATGGCAATCCCCTTGCCAGTCAGACTTCCAGCTGTGCCTCGATCTCCTGCCGACGGAGAAGTTCCCAGTATCGGCCGCCCGCCGCAAGGAGGTCGGCGTGGACCCCTTCCTCGACCACCCTCCCCCCATCCAGCACGATGATCCAGTCGGCGTCGCGGACAGCGGCGAGCCGGTGCGAGATGATGACGCTCGTCCTGCCCGCCAGCGCGTCGCGCAGCCCGGCCAGGATCTGTGCCTCGGTGTGGGCGTCCACCGCGCTCAGCGCGTCGTCGAGGATGAAGACCGGGGGGTCCTGGGCCAGCGCCCGGGCGATCGCGGCCCGCTGCTTCTGGCCGCCGCTGAGGTTGATACCCCGCTCCCCCAGCATAGTGTCATATCCGTTCGGAAGCTCCGGCAGCGCCTCGGCAAGCCGGGAGACCCCGGCGACCCGCTCGAGCCGGCCGTCGTCGGGGGCGCCGAGCAGGATGTTCTCGCGCACCGTGGCGCTGAAGAGGAAGGTCTCCTGCGGCACCACGCCGAGGTTGCCGCGCAACTCCTCCAGCGACAGGGCGCGGATGTCGATCCCGTCCAGCAGCACCTGCCCCCGGTCCGGATCGTAGCTTCGGGCGAGCAGCTCGGCCACCGTCGACTTCCCGGAGCCGGTGGCCCCCACGATCGCCAGGGACTGACCTGCCTCGACCCGGAACGAGACGTCCTGCAGCACCCACCCGCGGTCCTCGGCCCCGGGGTACCGGAACCAGACGTGCTCGAGCGCGAGGTGCCGGGCGCCCCGCCGGGGCGGGAGGACGGCGGGGTTGCTCGGCGAGCTGATGGCAGGGTGCTCCCGGAAGAGGGCGTTGATGCGGCCCATGGCGGCCTCGCCGCGCTGGACCAGCGTGACCGCCCACCCCAGCGCGATGAGCGGCCAGGCGAGCATCAGCAGGTAGACACCGAAGGCCACGTATTCCCCGACGGTGACCGTCCCGGCCATCACGAGGCGGCCCCCGACCGCGAGCACCACCACGCCGCCGAGCCCGGCGAGGAGGGCGAGCAGGGGGTGGAAGGCGCCCTGCGCCTTTGCCAGGGCGACGTTGCGCGTCCGGTACTCGTCGTTGAGGAGCCGGAATTCGTCGGTCTCCGCCGCTTCCTGCCGGTAGGCGCGGACGATCCGGAGGCCGGAGATGTGCTCGTGGACGTGGGTGGACATGGCACTGAACTGCTCCTGGATGGCCAGGGAGCGCCGGTGGATCTGCTGCCCCAGCGAAATCATCACGATGGGGAGGCCGAGGAGCGGCATCAGCGCCAGCAGCGTGAGCCGCGGGCTCATGGCCAGCATGGCGGGGAGGATCATCCCGACCCGGACCGCCGTGTCCACCATGTACATCAGCGCCGGCCCCGCCGCCATCCGGGCGGCGAGGAGGTCGTTGGTGGACCGCGACATCAGGTCGCCGGTGGAGGAGCGGTCGTAGAAGGCGGGAGAGAGCCGCTCGAGCTTCTGGAAGAGGTCGTTCCGGAGGTCGAATTCCACCCAGCGGCTGGCGCTGTTGAGGAGCTGCCGCATCCCGAACCGGGCGGTGCCTCCGAGCAGCGTGACCCCGACGAGGAGGAGGGCGGTGCGGGTGACGGCGGAGGGCGGGGCGCCGCGGTCGATCAGGTTGATGCCGCGCTCGAGGATCCTGGGCCCGTAGGTGATGAGCGCGTTCGACACCACGACCAGGAGCATGCCGAGGCCGTAGGTCTTCCGGTAATTTGTGAGGTAGGGCACAAGCGCCCGGAGGTCCCTCAGCATATCTTTCCACTGTTCGGGTGCCGCAATGTCGCCGGGCGCGCCTGCGTCCGGCAAGACGACCATCCAGGAGCTCCACCATGCGTACCGTACTCACCGCGATCTGTGTGCTCGGCCTCGCCGCCTGCGGCGGGGGCGACAAGTCCTCCGCCGCCATCGCGGACAGCCTGAGCCGCGATCTGCAGCTTGCCCAGCAGGACTCCACCCTTCCGATGGCCGACACCGCCGCCACGCCGGCGCCGGCCGCGGTCACCGCCGCGACCCCGAAGGCGGCGGCAAAACCGACGCCGAAGCCGACGGCCGCCACGCCGAAGCCGGCCGCTCCGGCACCGGCTCCCGCCCTCGCCGCGGGGACCACCTTCTCGGCGTCCGTGCCGGACACTGTCAGCTCCCGGACCACCAAGTCGGGCGCGATGATGCAGGCCAAGGTCGGCACCAGCGTGAAGGACGCGGAGGGCCGCGTCGTGATCCCCGCCGGCTCCACCGTCAACATCCGGCTCGACCAGTTCGTCTCCGCCCCGAAGAAGGGGGGCAAGGAGACCTTCTCGGCCTCGCTGGTGTCGGTCATCATCGACGGGACCAGCTACCCGATCTCGGGCACCGTTGACCACCTCGACTACACCCTGAAGGGCCGCGGGATCACCGGGGGCACGGTCGCCAAGGTGGGTGCGGGCGCCGCGGCGGGCGCGATTCTCGGAAAGGCCATCGGCGGGAACGCCACCGGGGCCGTCGTGGGCGGGGTTGCCGGCGCCGCCGGCGGGGCCGCGGTGGCGAATGAGACCGGCGACCAGGACATCACCGTCCTGCCGGGCGCGACGGTCACCATGACGGTGACGGACGTCTTCACCGCCGGCTGACCTGCCTGGGGCTCGGGGGCGCGACAGGTCGCGCCCCCGCGCCCGGGCCTGCCGTGCTAGTAGCCTGACCCCGCCCCCCCATACCTCGGATCGCTGACCCCCTGCCACCCGGTGGGGGTGCGGATGATCGCCTCCACATCTCCCGTCGTCCCGCCCTCGTCGACCGTGTGTCCCATCTTCTCGAGCCGGGCGATTGCGCCCGGCGTGAATCCGCCCCGCTCGACGCGCAGGGTGTTCGGCAGTCCCTGATGGTGGGTGCGGGGCGCCGCGACGGCGTCGGCGAGTGACATCTGGTGATCGAGCACGTTGCTGATCACGTGGTAGACCATCGTGATGATCCGCGGGCCGCCCGGGGTGCCCACCACCAGCAGCAGCTGCCCGTCCTGGTCCACCACGAAGCTCGGCGTCATCGCCGAGAGGGGGCGCTTGCCCGGCTGGATCGCGTTCGAATCGCCCTGGATGAGCCCGTACATGTTGGGGCGGCCCGGCGCGCTGGCCAGGTCGTCCATCTCGTCGTTGAGCAGGAACCCCGCGCCGGTGACGGTGACCGCGCTGCCGTAACTGTTGTTGAGGGTCGTGGTGATGCTGACGGCGTTGCCTTCCGCATCCACCACCGAGTAATGCGTGGTGGAGGGCCCGTCCTTGAGGCCCGGCAGGACTTCGCCCGCCTTCGAGGCGTGCTTCGGGTCGATGGTGGTACGTCGCTCGGCGGCGTAACTCTTGGCGAGCATCTGGTCCACCGGGTTGTGCACGAAGCCGGGGTCGCCCATGTAGGCGTTCCGGTCCATGAACGCCCGGCTCATCGCCTCCGCCTCGAGATGCATCAGCTCCGCGGATCCGAAGGGCGGCAGCGGGGCGTAGCCCTCCATGATGTTGAGGATCAGTCCCATTGTGGTGCCGCCCGAACTCGCGGGCGGCATCGAGTAGATGGTGTCGCCGCGGTAGGGAAGGATGATCGGGTCGCGCCAGTACGTCCTGTACGCCGCCAGGTCGGCGTGGGAAATCAGCCCCCCGCCGCGTTCCATCTCCGCCACGATGAGGTCGGCGACGCGGCCGGTATAGAAGCCGGCGGCGCCCTTGTCGCGGATCGCCTCGAGGGTCTGGCCGAGGTCGCGCTGGACCAGGATCGTCCCGGGGAGCGGGGGATAGTTGTTCGGGAGGAACTGCGCCCGCGAGGCGGGGAAGAGGTAGAGCCGTTCCATGTTCCCGCCGATCGACCGGTACCGGAAGCTGTCCACCAGATATCCCTGGTTTGCCAGCTCGATGGCGGGGTTGATCACGTCGGCGAAGGGGAGCCGGCCGAACCGCCGGTGCATCTCCACCAGCCCGGCGGGCGATCCGGGGACGCCGGCCGCGAGCGCCCCGGTGAGGCTCAGCTCGGTCGGGTTCCCGTATGGATCGAGGTACATGTCGCGGCTGGCGCCCGACGGCGCCTCCTCGCGGTAGTCGAGGGAATAGACGGTGCCGTCGGCCTGGCGGTACATCAGGAACCCGCCGCCGCCGATGTTGCCGGCCTCCGGATGCACCACCGCCAGGGCGAACCCCACCGCGACGGCGGCGTCGATCGCGTTCCCGCCCGCCTCGAGGATGTCGCGGCCGACGTCGCTCGCGATCGGGCTCCCGGAGACCACGACCGCGTTCACGGCGTCGGTGATCCTGGGGTGGTCGCCGTAGGTCCACGAATCGGCGATACCGGAAGGCTGCGGGCCGGCGCATCCGGCCAGCAGGACGAGCAACGCGATCGCGATGTGGGTTCGGCGCACGGAAATCCTCTGGAGCAGGGCACGTGGGGGGGCGGAGGTTGCCCCGGAGTGAAGTGGTGACCTAATTTAGCGATATCGCTCCCGCCGCAAGTCGGCTTCCCTTCTCCAGGTCCAGGTGCCCCCGTGCGCGACCCCAGGCTCACCGAGCGGCGAAACCCGCGCACCGCGACCATTGACATCGCGTCGAGCCTGGAAATCGTCGACCTGATGTCGGCGGAAGACGCCGCCGTGCCCGCCGCCGTGGCGCGCGCCCGGGAGCCGATTGCCCGGACCATCGACCTGATCGACGCTGCCTTCCGCG
>JAHECL010000010.1 GCA_024641745.1 Gemmatimonadota bacterium
GCGAGGGCGCCGGGGCGGGCCGGCCCCCGCTCATCGAGATCCGGAACCTGCGGATTCGCGACGGCACGCTGACGCTCCGGCTCCCGTGGAACGGCCCCGAAGGTGCCGACGCGAGGGCGCGTGACTCGGCGCTGGCGGCGCAACGCGCCGTGCCGGGTCGGGTGATTGCCGAGGGCCCCGACGGGCTGCAGCTGATTCGTCACGTCGACAGTCTCGCGCTCGGGCTCGACCGGCTCACCATCAGCACGCCGGATCGCGCTCCGCTCTCGATGGTGATCGACACCATCGCCGCGCGTGTGAGCGATCCCGGGGTTCGCCTGATGCAGGCTCGTGGCCGGGCGCGGGTGCACGGCGACAGCCTGATCTTCGAGATCACGCGCGGGGCCCTGCCGCAGTCCCGGTTCCAGGGCGCGGGGGTCGTCACCTTCCCCAAGGGTCCGCTGCTCCTCGACCTCGGTCTGCGCTTCAGCGAGCTCGACCTCGTGGACCTCCGCTGGATTTCCCCCGACTTTCCGGCGCTCCACGGCAGGTCGGTCGTGATCGCCAAGTCGGAGGACGCGGTCCGCGCGACGTATACCCTCCAGGAGCTGCACCTCGAGAACGACACGACGCGGATCGACGGTGAAATGGAGGTGATCACCGATACCCGGCGGGGGCTCGGCGTGCGCGGCATGCGCCTCACGATCGACCGGCTCGACCTCGAGGCCGTCCGCCCCTATCTCGACACCCTGCCGTTACGGGGGAGCCTCTCCGGCCGGGTGGCCGGCACCGGCTTCCTGTCGGACATCAACCTGACGGCGATGGACGTGCAGGTCACCGACATCGGCGTCCCGGGCGGCGCGACGAGCAGGTTCGTCGGCACGGGCCGGCTGCTGACCGGAGGGGCCGAGGGGCTGACGTTCCGTGGCTTCGCGCTCGCCTCCTCTGACGTGGACCTTCGGACCGTGGAGTTGATGACGCCCACCGTCACGCTCCAGGGTCGTGCGGCGCTCACCGGCACGCTCGAAGGTCCCTGGAAGAACGTGCGGTTTACCGGGACGATGCGGCACCAGGACGCCGAACGCCCGCTGAGCGTGGTCAGGGGCTCGATCCGTCTCGATACCCGGCGACTCCTCACGGCGTTCGAGGGGGAAGTGATCCTCGATTCGCTCTCCTTCGAAGGGATCCGCGCCGGCTACCCCACCTTGCCCAGCCTTGGATCCCTCCGCGGCCGGGTGCGGCTGGCGGGGACGCTGGAGCGTCTCCTCCTCGATGCCGATGTGTCTGGAGAAGTCGGTGCCCTCCGCCTGGAGGGTCCCGCCACCGCCGCGCCACCGCACTGGGGCGGCGACTCCCTGCGGATCGACTTCCAGCGCCTCGACCTGAGGGCGCTGCGCGGGACCGGCCCGGCCTCGGATCTTACCGGCAGTGTCCTGGTGCAGGGCTCGATCGACAGCCTGCGGGCGCCCGAGGGATCGATCACCGGGGCGCTCGGGCCGGGACGGATCGACCGATTCCGGATGGACACCGCCGTCGGTCGCCTGGCCGTCCATGACAGCCTCCTCGAGGTGGACACGCTCGGCGTCCAGTGGCACGGCGGCATGCTGGATGCGCGCGGCACCCTCGGCTGGGTGATGCCGCACGAGGGAAGCCTGGACCTGGTGGTGCAGCTCGACAGCCTCCGCTCCCTCGACTCCGTCCTCGTGTCGGCGCTCGGCCTGGGGCCGGACTCCGTGGAGGCCGGCCTGACCGGACGGGCACGCCTCGACTTTTCGCTTTCGGGGGCGCTCGACTCGCTCGCCGCGTCCGGCTTCGCCGACGCGAGCGACGTGGAGTTCCGCGGCAGCCGGATCCACTCGCTCTCCGCCACCTTCGGCTGGCTGGGTGGCGCGCGACCCCAGCTGAGCCTGGAGATGCTCGCCGACACCCTGGCGTCGGGGCGGCTGGTCCTGACCAACGCACGCGCAGGCGCGCTCGGCTGGGCCGATTCCCTGGCGTGGAACAGTTCGTGGGAAGGGGCGGATGGTTCGGCCTTCGGGGCGGCGGGGCGATACGCGGCGGATGGCCTCGCCCGAATCGTTGCGTTCGACACCCTCTCCATGGCGCTGAGCGGGCACCTGTGGCGGCTCCTTGCACCGGCGACGGCCACGACCACCGACTCCGGCACGGTACTCTCCCCGCTCGCGCTCGAGGCGGTGGATGGCTCGGGCGCCGTCAACATCTCGGGCACCATCCCGGGCGAGCGGCCGGGCGACCTCCGCCTCGACGTCTACGGCCTGGCGCTGGCGGATGTGTCCGGCCTGTTGCGGGGCGACACCACCGGGGTGAGCGGCTCGATCGGCGCGAACCTCGAGGTCACCGGCACCGCCCGGGCGCCTGTCATCCAGGGGACGGCCTCGCTGGGGGACGCGGTGTTCGGCGAATTCCGTTCGCCGTTCATGCAGGGCATCCTGCACTACGAGCAGCAGCGGCTCGAGGGCAATCTTTCCATCTGGAAGACGGGCGAGCGCATCCTCGGCATCGAAGTGGCGCTCCCGCTGGACCTCGCGCTGGCCTCCGTGCCGCGGCGCCGGCTCGATGGACCGCTGAACATCCGGGCGGTCGCCGACAGCCTCGACCTCGGCACCTTCGAGGCGTTCACCACCCACCTCCGGCGGGTGTCGGGCCTCCTGACGGCCGATGTGCGTGTCGGCGGAACGTGGGAAGCGCCGCGACTCGCCGGGTTCCTCACGGTGCGCGACGGGAAGGCCTCGATCCCCGACCTGGGCGTCCGGTACTCCACCATCACGGGAGACGCCCGATTCATGGGGGACTCCCTGGTGCTCGACTCGCTGCTGCTCCGCAGCGCGCCGGCCGAGGGGAGGCTCCGGACGACAGGCGTGGTCCGCTTCACGCCCCTCACCGACCCGCGGCTCGACCTCCGGCTGGTCGCCACCGATTTTCTCGCGAGCGACATCCGGAATTTCCTGACGCTTGACGTCAGCGGACGGATGCGGCTGACGGGGCCGTTCAGCACGCCGACACTGACCGGGGGCATGACGGCGAACAGTGGCGCCCTCTACTTCGCCGACCTTGTGTCCAAGGATGTGGTGGATCTCGACGATCCCGAATTCCGCGACCTCCTCGACCAGCGGTTCCAGCGGATGCTCCAGCGGGGGTACACGACCCGGAACCGGTTCATCGACTCGCTGCGCGTGGAGAAGCTCACGGTCGCCGTGGGTGACGCCTTCTGGCTTCGTTCCGGCGAGGCGAACATCCAGCTTGGCGGCGAGGTGCAGGTGGACAAGTTGCGGCGTGAGTACCGGGTGGACGGCCGGATGGATGCGCTTCGCGGCAACTACACCCTCGCCATCGGGCCGGTCCGTCGGGACTTCACCGTGGAGCGCGGGCGTGTCCGCTTCCTCGGCACGCCGGACCTCAATGCCGACCTCGACATCGAGGCGAAGCACACCGTGCGGCCGCTCGACGGCGGCCAGGACATCCCGGTCGTGGCCAAGATCACCGGCACGCTGCAGGAGCCGAAACTGGAGCTGACGTCCACCGTCCTGCCCCCGATCTCGGAGACGAACCTGGTATCGTACCTGATGTTCCGGCGCCCGGCCTCCAACCTCCAGGCGGCCGGTGGCGGGGCGGGGGACCAGCAGCAGGCCCTCGACGTCGCCCTGGCGTATGTCTCGAGCGCCGTGACCAGCGAACTGCAGCGCACGCTCGTGACCGACCTTCGGGTGCCGGTGGACTACATTGAACTCCGCCCCGGCACCGCTGGTGGCGCCTACGGATCGTCCACCGCCACGCAGCTGGCCGCCGGCTGGCAGATCGGGCGCAAGTCCTTCCTCACCTTCAGCGCCGGCATCTGCACCACGGGCGGGGCCACGAGCTACAAGAACATCGGGGCCAGCTTCGAGTATCGTTTCGCGCGGGGCTTCCGGTTCCTCGCCAGCTTCGAGCCCTCCGCCACGTGCACCGCGAGCCAGCAGACCGCGCCGATCAGCACCAACGACCGATACCAGGCCGGCCTCGACATCCTCTGGGAGCAGGAGTTCTAGCGTGTCACGGGCGCTGGTCATCACGAATCCCGCCGCCGCGCGGACGCGACCGAAGACGGTACGCGAGGTGCGGGACGTCCTCCGGCGCGGCGGCTGGCAGGTGGAGGTCGTGGCGACGGGCGGGACCGGCGATGCGCGCCGTCTCGCCGCGGAGGCGGTGGCGGCCGGCATGGATGCGGTGGCCGTCTTCGGCGGGGACGGCACCACGATGCAGGCGGCATCGTCGCTGGTCGGCACCGATGTGGCGCTCGGGCTGATTCCCGGCGGGACCGGCAACCTGCTCGCCGGCAACCTGCGCATCCCCTTCTCCCCGGTCCGCGCCGCCGAAATCCTGGTGCGGGGCCTCTCGCGCCGGCTCGACCTGGGACGGCTGGACGCCTCGGGGGATCACCACTACTTCGCCGTGGCATGCGGGGCGGGGTTCGACGCCCGCATCATGGCCGAGACCTCCAGCGCCCTCAAGCAGCGCTGGGGCGTCGGCGCCTACATCGCGACCTCGCTCCGGCTGGTCAACGAGTTGCGGAACCAGCGGTACCACATCCGGGTCGATGGGGTCGATTACGACGCCAACGCCGCCGTCCTGCTGGTCGCCAACTGCGCGGAGGTGCTTCCGCCGATCCTGCGGTTCGGCGACGGGGTGCGTCCCGACGACGGCCTCCTGGACGTGGTGGTGCTCCGGGCGGACAGCCTGAGTGAAGGGGTGCACGCGATCTGGCATTTCCTCCGGCGCGAGGAGGGGCCCGGCTCCCGGGTCGGCCATGTCCGCGGACGTGAAATCGAGGTGACCTGCGAGGTCCCGGTCGAGGTCGAGATGGATGGCGACCTCGGGGGGCACACCCCCTTCGCGGTCTCCGTGGTCCCGGGCGCCATCCGCGTCCTCGTGCCGGAGTTGCCGTGAACACCTCCTACCGCGGCGGGGCGCTTCCGGCGGATGTGCTGGCCGTCATCGCGGAGGCGACGGCGGGCCTCCTCGAGCCCGCCTCGCTGTACGAGGTGCTGCGGACGCAGGTGGCCCGTCTCATGGACTGCGACGCGTTCTATGTGGCGCTCTGGGACCCGGCCGCGGAGCATCTCCGGTTCGTGGCGCACACCGACCGGGGGCAGCGACTCCCGCCGTCCGAGGCGCCGCTCGGGCAGGGCCCGACCAGCTGGGTCGTGCGTCATCGGCGCGTCCTGGCCCTCGGCGCCCCCGACGTCGAGGAGGTGCCCCGGGGCCGGCCGTTCGGATCCCCCGATGTCAGCCAGTCGGCGGTGCACGCCCCGATGCTGGTCGGGGACCGGCTCGTCGGCGTGCTCTCCGCCCAATCCTACCGGCGCGATGCCTACGACGAGCATGCGGTGCGCATGCTGGCCGCGATCGCGGTCCACGCCGCCATCGCACTCGACGCCGCTCGCACCGCCGACAGCTCGCGCGCGGCGGCTAGGGCGGCGGAGGCGGCGCTGGAAGGGAGCGAGGCGCTGCGCGCCCTGGCGCACGACCTCAGCGCGGTTGGAACGCTCGATGCGAGCATCGAACGGGGCCTGCGGGCGGCGCTCGCCGTCACCCGGGCGACCGGCGCGATGATCGCCGGCCGGCCCGGTGAACAGCTGCCGGGTCTGGTGGTGCTGGGGGCCGTGGGCCGGGAGGCGGGACTCTACCGGGTGGGTGACGTCCTCGGCGAGCGCGACCCGCAGGTGTCGGTGGCCCGCGTGGGCGAGGCGATGTCCTCTGCCGACCTCGAGTCGGCGCCGGGAGCGGCCCCGGACCCGCGGCGGCCGCGCCCCCACCGTCCAGGTGCGATGGTGCCGATGCGATCCGGGTCCGTGCTGACCGGCGTCCTGACCGTCACCGGCCCCGACGACCAGTGGCCCCGGCCGGAGGCCCAGGTGCTGTCGATGCTCCAGGCGGTGGCCGACCAGGTCGCGGCCGCCATCAACGGGCTCCGGCTCCGCGGTGAGCTCCTGACGCGGCTCGACCAGATCGACGCCCTGGGCAGGGTGGCCCACGCCCTGACGGGGGTCGATGATGCGGACCGGACCACCCACTTCCTGGCCGAGGAGGGGATGCGCGTGTTCGGCGCCGAGCGCGGCGCGGTCTTCCTGCTCGACCGCCATGTACAATCCGCCCCCTGCCTGGCCCGGGTCGAGTTGTCGGCGGAGTACGCGAAGGTCTTCGAACGCCAGTTCTTCGCCCTGCCGGCGGCGCAGCCTATCCTCGAGGGGCGCCCGGTCTTCGTGGAGCACGCCCGTCGCGATCTCGGCACGCCGATGGCCGCCGCGGTCCAGGCCGAGGGCTACGCCTCCGCCGCCTTCCTCCCGCTCATCTTTGCCAATGAAACGATCGGGGTGCTGGCCTTCTTTCACGATCGGCCGCGGGAATATGCCGGCGAGGAACGGCGCCTGGCGGTGGCGTTCTCGGACCAGGCCGCGCTGGCGATCGGCAAGACCCGGCTGTTCGACCTGGTCAACCGCAGCCGGCGGGAGTGGCAGACCGCGTTCGACGCCGCCGCCACCGGACTCACGATCCTGGACGCCCAGGGACGGATCGTCCGGGCCAACCGGTTCATCGCGGACCTGGCGGACGTCCCCATCACCGAGATCGTCGGCCGGACCTTTCGCGAACTGTTCGCCAACGCGGGGGAGGGCAGCGGCGATCCGCTCGCCGTCTCGACCGAAACGCGCTCCGCGGTCACCGACCTCATCGAGGCCAGGGACGGCCGGTCGCTGGTCCTGACGGCAACCCCCCTCGCGGAGGGGGGGCATGTCGTCGCGGTGGACGACGTCAGCCAGGTGGTCCGCCTTGAGCAGCGGTTCCGGGCATTGTTCGAGCGGGTTCCGGTCGCCATCTTCACGCTGGATGGCGCCGGCGGGCTCCGGTCCGTGAATCCCGCGGCCCGCGCGCTGGCCGGATTCGAGGATGCGGCCTCCCGGCTGGCGGACTTCCTCCTGCCGGCCGAACGCGAATATGTCGAGGGACGGCTGTCGAAGGTGCGGGAGGGGACGCCGCAGGAATTCCTGATGCACCTCCGGCGCCCCGACGGAACGGTCCGCGAAGCCGAGGTGGTGGCGGTGCCGGCCGCCGGCGAGGGGGTGAGCGCCTCGCTCGTCCTGGCCATCGCGCGGGACGTGACCGACGAGCAGCGCCTCCGCGAGCAGCTCGGGCATTCCGAGAAGCTGGCGGCGCTGGGCAGGCTGGTGAGCGGCGTGGCGCACGAGCTCAACAACCCGCTGGCGGGCATCAGTGCGCTGGCGCAGGCGCTCATCCTGGACGAGCCGCTCGACGACGGCAGCCGTCGGGTGGTGGAGGCGATCCGCAGCGAGGCCACGCGCGCCGCGCAGATCGTGACCGACCTGCTGAGCTTCGCCCGGCAGCGCCCCCTGCGGCGGACGGAATTCGACTTCGCCGCGCTCGTCCGGGCGATCCTCGAGTCGGGTGGCGACCGGCTGGGACGGTGGGTGGTGGACCTGCCACCCGATCTCCCGGCGGTGCACGCCGATGCCGACCAGATCCGGCAGGTGATGCTGAACCTGCTCGGCAACGGGGCGCATGCCATGCGGGAGCCGGGCGCGACCGGTTCGATCCGGGCGTGGGTGGACGACGAGACGCTCGTGGTCGAGGTCGCGGATACCGGCGCCGGCATTCCGCCCGAGGTCATGGCACGCATCTTCGAGCCCTTCTTCACCACCAAGCCGGTCGGTGAGGGGACGGGCCTTGGACTGGCCATCTCGCACGGGATCATCCGTGCGCACGGTGGCGACATTCGCGCCGAGAACCGCCCGGGGGGCGGGGCGCGCCTCTGGTTTGACCTGCCGCGGTCCCCCGCCCGCGGCACGAGGTGACACGATGATCGGTTCCGTCCTGCTGATCGACGACGATACGGACGTCCTGCGCGCGATCGGCAATTACTTCGAGGAATTGGGCTGGGAGGTCACCCGGGAACTGAGCGGGGAAGCCGGCCTGGCCACCTACGACCGTCTCCATCCCGACGTCGTGATGCTCGACTTGCACCTGCCGGGGATGGATGGTCTCGAGGTGCTGGAGAAACTGCGCGAGCGCGATGCCGGCGTGATCCTGCTGACCGGAAACAGCGACGTGCCCACGGCGGTGCGCGCGATGCAGCTCGGCGCCGAGAATTTCCTGTCCAAGCCGGTGGACATGGCGCACCTCTCCGCCGCCGCCGCGCGCGTGGCCGACAAGGCGCGGCTCCGGCGGGTCAACGAGGCGCTGGTGCACCAGGGCGGGGCGGGGCACGGCCTCGACTCCCTCGGGGGCTCCGCCACCATGAAGGCCTTCGCCCACCAGATTTCCCTGCTGGCGCAGAGCGAGCGGACCACGGTGCTCCTGCTGGGCGAGAGCGGCAGCGGCAAGGGGTGGGTGGCCCGGATGATCCATAACCTCGGCCCGCGCGCCCGCCTCCCGTTCGTCGAGGTGAACTGCGCCGGCCTCAGCTCGACCTTCCTCGACTCCGAATTGTTCGGGCACGAGAAGGGAGCGTTCACCGACGCGAAGGATCGCAAGCAGGGGCTGTTCGAGATCGCCGACCAGGGGACGATCTTCCTCGACGAGATCGGCGATCTCGCGCTGGAACTGCAGCCGAAGCTGCTCAAGGTGCTGGAGACGAAGACCTTTCGCCGGCTCGGCGGTACCCGCGAGATCACGGTCGACGTGCGTCTCGTGGCGGCGACCAACAAGGACCTGGCGGCGGAGGTCGAGGCGGGGCGGTTCCGGGAGGACCTGTACTACCGGCTGAGCGTCATGCCGGTGCAGCTCCCGGCGGTGCGGGAGCGCTCGCGGGACGACCGCCTCGCGCTGATCACGCGGATCTTCAACGACCTCCGCACCGAACTGCCCGACGGCCCGTCGCAGGTCGGCGCCGAAGCCCTCGAACGCCTGCTCGGGTATGCCTGGCCGGGCAATGTGCGCGAGATGCGGAACGTGCTGGAACGGGCGCTCATCCTCGGGCGGGGGCAGGCGGCGGTCGGGGTGGAACACCTGCCAGGGGAATTCCGCGCCCGGCCCGGTCCGGGTGACCGGCGACACACGCCGCTGGCGCTGGAGGAACTGGAACGACAGCACATCGAGCGCACGCTGCGCCACCACGGCGGCAACCGGACGCGGTCGGCGCTGGAACTGGGGATCTCGCGCGCCACCCTGATCAACAAGATCAAGCGCTGGAACCTGGACATCTGAACGAGGGGCTCATGGCCGACATCCACGAACACGACGCGATGACCTGCCGCGCCTGCGGGCGCGAGGAACGTGCGTCCGAGGGCTATCCCTGCGTCGATTGCGGCACCTTCATCTGCCTGATCTGCGCCTTCCGCGGGGTGGATCGCTGCGCCGCCTGCCAGGCGAAGCAGCCCAGGGCGGACCAGGCGTGAGTGCCGTCATCGCCCGGTCGGCGGTCGCGCCGCTCTTCCGGGAGGCATCGCTCCGGACGGAACAGGTGTCCCAGCTGGCGCTCGGGGAAACGGCGTCGGTGCTGGCCGCCGAGGAGAGCTGGCTGCGGGTCCGCACCTTCGCCGACGCCTACGAAGGGTGGCTGCACCGCGGGTATGTGCGTGAGTGCAGCGAGCAGGAAGCAGGCCGCTGGCGGGCGGAGGCCGACGGCTGGTGCACCGGGGCCGAGGTCGAGACGGCGGCCGGGGTGCGTCACCTGCCGGTGCGCGCCCGTGCCGTGCTCGAGCACGGACGCATCCGCCTGCCGGACGGCACGTCGGGCGCGCTGCTGCACGGCCACGTCCTGCCGCGCGAGGAACTGGTCCGGTCGGCGTCGGCCGTTCCGGCCGAGGAATGGGCGGCCAGGATCTTTGCCGGGGTGCGGTACGAATGGGGCGGGGTGACCGACCAGGGGATCGACTGCTCCGGGCTGGTGCAGACGACCTTTGCCGCCCGTGGCATCGCGCTGCCGCGCGATTCCTCGGTGCAGGCGGGGGTGGGGACCGAGATCGCGCTGGACGACGTCGTGCCCGGCGACCTGCTCTTCTTCAGCGAGAACCGCCGGAGCGTCACCCACGTGGCGCTTGCCGCGCGGGATGGCTGCCTCGTGCACTCGACCGTGTCGTGCGGGGGCGTGCTCACCGAACCGTGGACGCCGGGACACCGCGCCGCCCACCTGCGGGAGGGTTTCGTCACCGCGCGACGGATCGCCGGGGCCACCGCCGCCGCATGACCCGTGTCCTGGTCCTCTTCGACATCGACGGCACCCTGCTCCTCACGCCGGGGGCCGGGCGCCGGGCCATCACCAGCGCGATGGCGGACCGGATGATCGACAGCGAGGTCTGGCAGCGCATCCGGTTCGACGGCAAGACCGACCCGCAGATCGTCCGGGAGATGCTCGCGGCGGCGGGAGATGCCGGCGCCGACGACCCGGAGGCGATCGAGGCGATCCTCACGCGGTATGTCGACTTGCTGGAGGCGGAGCTGGCACGCACGGCGGGATCGACCCGGCTGCTCCCTGGTGTGTCGGCGCTCCTCGATCGCCTTGACCAGGAGGCCGACGTCATCCTCGGCCTCCTGACCGGCAACGTGGTGCGCGGGGCAGGGCTCAAGCTGCGCTCCGGCGGGCTCGACCCGGCCCGGTTCCGCGTCGGTGCGTACGGCTCCGACTCCCCGCATCGTCCCGACCTTCCCGCCATCGCCGTCGAGCGCGCGGCCCCCTTCTTCGGCCAGGTACCCGCCGGCGACATGGTCGTCATCATCGGCGATACGCCGGCGGATGTCACCTGCGGCAACGCCATCGGCGCCCGGGCGGTCGCCGTGGCGACCGGGAGCTACGACCTCGCCGCGCTGCGGGCGGCGGGGGCGCGGCACGCCTTCGAGGATCTCGCCGACACCGACACCGTGCTGGAGGCCCTCCTCGGATGACGGTCGTCTCCCCGGCGGTGCGCGAACTGGAGGTGAAGGCGGTCATCGCGGACCCCGCGCTGCTGCGGCGCCACATTGTCGAGTCGGGGGCCGAGCCGGTGTTCCGCGGGGTGATGGAGGACCGGATCTTCGACCGTGATGGGACGCTCCAGGCACGGGACGAGGTCCTGCGGGTGCGCACCTGGCGGCCCGAGGGCGCGCCTGCGCACGCACAGATGGCCTGGAAGGGACCGACGCGCCGCTCGCCGGAGGGGTACAAGCTGCGCGACGAACTGGAGTTTGCCGTCGAGGGAGACGGGGACGCCGCATCGGCCACACTCTCCGCCCTGGGCTACGCCGTCGCACGGTCGGTCGATCGATTCGTGGAGGTCTATCGGCTGCAGGAGGCAACGGCCCGGCTCGAATGGTATCCGCGCATGGATGTGCTCCTGGAGGTGGAAGGCACCCCGGCCGCCATCGAGGCGGCGCTGGCGGTGACCGGACTGCCGCGGGTGGCGTTCGAGCCGGAGCCCCTCGCCGAGTTCGTCCGGCGGTTCGAGGAGCGCACCGGTGAGGCGGCCGCGCTGGGCGTGGTGGATCTCAAGGGGGGGAGGCCCCAGTGGGAGCGGAGGTAATGGAGCCGGTGGTGCTGCCTGAGCTTGGCCCGGCCCTCGGGCGCCTGGTCCACCCGGCTGCCGCCGTCGGCATCGACGCGCTGCTCGCCCCGGTGCGTCTGGCGCTGGTGACCCGACTGCTGGCCGCCGCCGGCACGGCGCGGGTGGCGTTGCGAGCCGGGGAGGCCTCCGCCGCCGCCGCGGCACTGGCGCCCGCCGTCTGGGCCGACCTGTGGGACACTGCCGCGGAAGAGGCGGCCACGCTGCTCATCCAGCGGGTGGATGACCGGATCACGGCGGCGGCGGTTACGGCACGGATGCCCGCCCGGCGGGCCGACCGCCAGCGCGTCACGCCTTCGGAGCATCGTGCCATTCACGCGCGCCTCGGCGCCGGGGCCGGGGCGATGCTTCGCACCGCGGGCGAGCTCGGGCAGGTGACTGGCGCGGCGTGGTCCGAGCAGGTGCTCGCGACCGCCCGGCGAATGGAGAGTGCCTGGGCGGCGCTGACCGCGGCCGCCGAGCGTGAACTGGCTGAATGGGAGCCGGACATCCAGCTGGTCGCCGCCTGGCGGCGGGCCCGGTGGCCGCTCTGGACCTTCACCGTGGTGGTGCTCGCCGTCGCGCTCTACGCCGGGCTGATGCTCGGCGGATTCCTGCCGGTACCGGGGCCGCTCTACCCGCTCGCCGAGCTCTGGTGGAACCTCTCGTGAGCGTGACCGGGATGGGGCTGGACATCGTCGAGATCGAGCGGGCGCGGTCGATTCTCGATCGGTTCGGCGATCAGGCGCTGCAGCGCTTCCTGACCGGGGACGAACGCGCCTACGTCACGAGCAGGGCGGATCCCGCGCCCTACTTCGCCGTCCGGGTCGCCGCCAAGGAGGCGGCCTACAAGGCGCTGCAGTCACTCCCCGGCATGCGGGCCGTTGGCTGGCAGGACCTGGAGGTGGCCCGCCTCCCCGATGGCCGGCCCCAGCTCCGGCTTCGTGGACTCGCCGCGTCGCTTCCCCCCGAATATGAGCTGCTGCTCTCGCTGACCCACACCCACGTGGCGGCGGCAGCGGTGGTCGTCCTCTCGAAGATCAGCCCTAGCTAATCCGACCGGCGGGCCCTACTTTCCGGCTTCGCCGACAAAACCATATGATAATGATTCTCAATATTGTAACCAGTTCGATCCTCCTCTTCGCCGCTCCCCAGCAGGCGCCGTCCGCGCCGCCGCAGGGCGGGGACCTCGCGCCGGTGGTGCAGCGCATCGCCACCACGGTGCAGCTCGCGGCGCAGGAATACCGGATCGGTGTCGCCGACGGGCGGGTGGTTTCCCCCGCCGAGGTCGAGGAGGCCGGACTCTTCCTGGCGGAGGCGCGCCGGACGGCGGAACGCCTGCCGCCTGAAGCTGCCGCATCCACCATCGCGGCCATCGACCGCCTGATTGCCGACGTCAGCCGGACCGCCGAGCCCGACTCGATCGCGGTGGCGGCGCGTGCCCTCACGGCGGGCCTCGCCGAGCGATACCGGGTGGACGTCGACCAGGTGCCGGCATCGGCGCCGGCGCTCGCGCGCGGCGCCCAGGTGTACCAGCAGAACTGCGCCGACTGTCACGGAATCGCGGGCCGGGGGGATGGCCCCGGCGGGCTGGGGCTGACCCCGCCTCCAGCGGCGCTCAACGACGGCGTCCGGCTGGTGGCGGTCTCCCCGCTCGATTTCTATCGTCGGGTCACCATCGGCGTGGCGGGGACGGCGATGCCGGCCTACGAGACGCGGCTGAGCGCCGCCGACCGGTGGGCCGCTGCCGCCTACGCCACCCTGCTCCGGTATCCCGCCCCCGCCGGCGAGGTCCCGGCCGGCCTTCGCGCCTTCGGCACCACGGCGCGGATGACCGATGCCCAGATCGCCGAGGCGCTCGGCACGTCGGTCGAGCGGTCGACCCCGTTGATCGCCGCCGTCCGGAGCTTCCATGGTCAGGAGTCGGGGGCGGAAGCGGCGGCCGTCTTTGCCGATGTGAACCGGCGGCTCGACACCGTGCTCACGCTCGCGGCGGCGGGCCAGGCCGAGGCGGCCAGCGGGGCGGCGTTCGAGGCGTACCTGACCTTCGAACAGGTGGAGTCGGGGGTTCGCGCGATCGATCCGGGACTCGCCTCCCAGCTGGAGGCGGTGTTCGCCACGCTGCGCGGCCGGGCCGGGGGTGGGGCCACGCCGGCGGAACTGAAGACGCTTCGCGCCGAGCTGGCGACCGGTCTCGCCCGGGCCGAGCTGCTGATCGGAAAGCCGATGACGGGGACCGACCTCTTCGTCCAGTCGTTCGTCATCCTCCTGCGCGAAGGCCTCGAGGCGATCCTGCTCATCGGCGCCCTGATCGCCTTCCTGGTCAAGACCGGGAACGCGCGCCGTCGACGGGACATCCACGTCGGCGTCGCCGCGGCCGTGGTGGTGAGCCTGCTGACCGCCGTCGCCTTCGAGACGATCTTCCGCTTCTCGGCGGCGAGCCAGGAGGTGCTCGAGGGCGTCACCATGCTGGTGGCGACGGGCGCTCTCTTCTACGTGAGCTACTGGCTGCTGTCGAAGATGGAAGTGGCGAAGTGGAACCGGTTCGTGAAGGGCAAGGTGCAGGACGCCCTGGTGTCGGGCTCGGCGTTCGCCCTGCCCTCGGTGGCGTTCCTGGCGGTGTACCGCGAGGGCGTGGAGACGGTGCTGTTCTACAAGGCGCTGCTGGTGGCCGGGCCCGCCGGCGGGGCCGTCGTGCCAGTGGTGCTGGGCATCGCCGCCGCATCGGTGGTGCTCGCCGTGGTCTATGTGCTGATCAATCGCTTCGGGGTCCGCCTGCCGCTCAAGCCGTTCTTCGGGATCACCAGCGCCTTCCTCTACTACATGGCGTTCGTCTTCCTCGGGAAGGGCATCGCCGAACTCCAGGGTGGCGGCGTGGTACCGATTACGGTGGTGAGCTGGGCACCACAGATCGAACGGCTGGGGATCTACCGCACGGTGGAGTCGCTCGGGGCCCAGGCGGTGCTGGTGCTGCTGCTCCTCGCCGCCGTCGTCTGGACCTTCTATCTGGAGCCGCGACGGTTGCGGGTGACGCAGGAACTCGTGCCGGAGCCCGTCGCACCGGGCCGGGAGCCCGGCGTCGCCGAGTCCATCCCAATGGCGCCCGCGAGCGGAGTGCCCTTCGAGGTGGACCTGCTCCGTTCGCTTGAGCGGATGGATGCCGACCTGGCCGAGCTGCGTGCGGAGGTGGAGCGGCTGAAGGCGCGACTGCACGCCCGGCGCTAGCAGGAGCGGCAGGGGGAGAACGGCGAACGGCCCACCGAATTCGGTGGGCCGTTCGCATTGAGAGGTGGTAGATCGCCCCCTGAGTTATACGGAGACAGGCCTAAGTGCCTGCTCCAACCCTTCTTCGACCTACCACTTTCTTCTGGAACCAGATTCGGTCCCTTCCTGCTCAACTACTTAAGCACCATCCGTGCCACATTGTACATCATCGTAAATCACTGTCAATTAACCGTTTATGGCGTTTGTAGGGATGGTGAAAATCGGCCAGGTTCGTCAAATTGTTTGACAAATCTGGCCGATACCATTTAACCGATTGTCCCAAAACGACTTGGATTGCTGTCGTGCTATTTGACAGTTGGCGTCGGTGTCAGGGAAAGATACTCCCCAGCGGGTGCTTCACCCGCGCCGCGCAGTCGCGTGAAGACTGCGATGCCCACCAGCAGGAGGACGACGCTCGTCAGCTGGGCCGCCGTGAATCCGGCGAAGAACCGGTCGTCCTTGGCCCGCACGACCTCGACCAGGAACCGCTCCACCCCTGCCATCATCAGGTAGATGCCGAAGAGGGCACCGGTCCCCCAGTCCATCTTCCGCAGCTTCCAGAGCATGGTGAACGCGAGAAACATCAGCGTCACCTCGTAGAGCTGCGTCGGGTGGACGGCGAGGAGCGTGGACGGATCGGTGCCGGGCGGGAGGGCCACGCCGAAGGCGGCGAGGTTGCCGGCGGTCGTGGGGGGCAGGCCCTCGGGAAATGCGACCGCCCAGGGCAGGGTCGTGGGGCGGCCGTAGTCGTCGCCGACGAGGAAGCAGCCGACCCGGCCGAGGGCGTACGCCGCGGCGAGGGCGGGCGCCATGATCTGCATCGTCCAGCGGACCGGCACCTTCAGCCGCCATCCGTTGATGAGCACGGCGGTGACCCCGCCCAGGAAACCGCCGTACCAGACCAGCCCGCCGCGCGAGAAGAGCGTCCCGCCGTGGAGCGCCATGTACCAGAGTCGCGCGCCGAGAATGCCGCCGATGAGCGCGGCGATGATGATGTCGGAGGAGTACTCCTTGTTCAGGCTGCGCCGTTCCAGTTCGAGGGCGATGAGCCACCCGCCCATCAGGAACGCCGCCATCATCATGATGCCGTAGCCGGTGACCTCGAGTGGACCGAGCTGGATATTGAAGGGGTAGACTGGCATCGTGGCTCCGCCTCAGGCGGCAGGTGAGAGTAGTCCGGGGATGGGCAGGCTGTCGCTCGGCTCGAGCTCGGGCCCGCTCCGTTCCCCGCGGGAGAGCCGCCAGGCCCCGACCGCGGCGATCATCGCCGCATTGTCGGTGTTCAGCCGGGGGGAGGCCACCGCCACCCGGATCCGGCCGCCGAGCCGGTCCCTGAGGGCGGTGGCGAGCGCCCGGTTGCACGCCACCCCGCCGCCGATCATCGCCAGCGGATAGTCGAGTTCCTCGACCGCGGCCGCCGTCTTCTCGACCAGCACCTCGATCGCCGCGTCCTGGAAGCCCCGGGCGAGGTCGGCCCGGTCGGCGTCGAGGTCGGTGCTCTGGCGTACCGCGCGGAGGACCGCCGTCTTCAGGCCGCTGAAGGAGAAGTTCCAGCGATTGGGGCCGTCACCCGACAGGTCTCGCAGGAGGGGGCGCGGGAAGACGAACGTCCCTGCGCGGCCCGTGGCGGCGAGCCGTTCCAGGGGGGCTCCGCCCGGGTACCCCAGTCCAAGGAGGGTGGCCACCTTGTCGAAGGCCTCGCCGGCGGCATCGTCGAGCGTCTGGCCGAGGAGGCGATACGCTCCCCACGCCGGCACGTCGAGCAGCAGGGTGTGGCCCCCGCTCACGAGGAGCCCGACGAAGGGAGGGGCGAAGGTCGGGTCCTCCAGCGCGGGGGCGAAGAGATGCCCCTCCATGTGGTGGACGCCGATGAGCGGCTTGCCGGTGGACCAGGCAAGCGTCTTCCCGTACATCAACCCCACCAGCAAGGCACCCACCAGGCCCGGACCCGCCGTCACCGCGATGGCGTCGATCCCGTCGAGGGTGATGCCGGCTTCCGCGAGCGCGCGGTCGACGACCGGCTCGATGGCGGTGAGATGTGCCCGGCTGGCCAGCTCCGGCACCACCCCGCCGAAGACCTGGTGCACGTCCTGCGACAGGATCACGACGCCCTCGAGCACCGGGCGGCCGGCGTCGAGCCGCACCACCGCCGCGGAGGTTTCATCGCAGGAGGTCTCGATCCCGAGGACGCGCATCCGCCGTCGGCTCAGCTCTGCTGCTCGAGCAGCCGCTCGATCAGGTCGCGGTTGAGCTTGGCGCTCCAGTCGTGGGCGCCCATGATCCGCTTCACGATCCGGCCCTCGCGATCGAGGAGGAAGCTCTCGGGGACGCCGGTCGTCTGGTAGTCGCGCTGGATCAACCCGCTCCGATCCTGCAGGATGTCGAAGGTCAGGCCGAAGCTGGCGGCGAACGCCTTCACCGCCTCCGGATCGTCCTCGTCGATGCTGACCGCCGCCACCTTGAACCCGCGCGGCGCGAGTTCCTTGTACGCGGCCTCCATCGAGGGCATCTCCTCCCGGCAGGGGGCGCACCACGTCGCCCAGATGTTGACCAGCGTCACCTGCCCGGCGTAATGCTCCCGCAGGGAGATGGAGTCCCCGGTGGTGAGGTTCATCACCCGGAAGTCGGGCGCCTGCTTCCCCACGGCGACGCCGTAGGAGTCGGGGCTGTTCTTGACCAGCGCCACCGCGCCCGCCACCATGGCCACCACGATCAACCCGACGATCCACCACTGCTTGGACATATAGTCGTCTTCCTTCAGGCCCGTGCCGAGCACAGGCGATGGAGTTCACTGACGGCGGTGCGGACATCCGCGGCGCCAAAGACGGCGGTACCGGCCACGAAGGTGTCGGCACCGGCGGCTCGCACCTCGGCGATGTTGGCCGCGGTGACGCCGCCGTCCACCTCGAGGCGCGCCGGGGAGCGCCGCGCATCGAGCAGCGCCCGAACCCGGCGGATCTTGTCGGTGGCCCCGGGAAGGTAGGACTGCCCCCCGAAGCCCGGGTTCACCGACATCACGAGCACGAGGTCGAGGTCGGGCACCACCTCCTCGATCATCGCGAGCGGCGTGGACGGATTCAGCACCAGGCCCGCCAGCATCCCCCGTTCCCGCACCGCCGCCAGGTGCCGCTGGACGTGCACGGTGGCCTCGGGGTGGAAGGAGAAGAGGTTCGCGCCGGCGGCGGCGTAGTCGTCGATGTACCGCTCGGGATGTTCCACCATCAGGTGGACGTCGATGGGGCAGTCGGTGATCCGCCGGAGGGCCCGGATCATCGGGGCGCCGAAGGTGAGGTTCGGGACGAAGTGCCCGTCCATCACGTCCACGTGCATCCACTCGGCGCCGCCCGCCAGGGCGGCCTCGACCTGCTCACGCAGGCGGGAGAGGTCGGCACTCAGGACGCTGGGAGCAATGATCGGGTTCACGGGGTCCTCACCAGGGTCAGGTCGACGCGACTCCGTCTGGGCAGGCGCACGCCGGGGTTGGGTCGCTGGCTCAGCACCGCGCCGGGGCGGGAGCCGGGCCGGTCGTCGTACCGCACGAAGCCCACCAGGAGGCCGATCGCTTCCAGTCGCTCGGCGGCCTGGTCGCGGGTCAGCCCCAGCAGGGCCGGCACCTGAATATCGGCGGGACCGCGGCTCACGACCAGCGTCACTGATTCGCCCGGTCGGCGGACGGTGCCGATGCCCGGTCGCGTGGCAAGCACGGTCCCGGGGGAGCTCAGGCCGGCGACGGAGTCGATGCTGCCGATTCGGAAGCCCGCCTCCCCGATCACCGCCGTTGCCAGGGCGGCGTCGAGATTCACCACATCCGGAACGACCGACCCCTCCGGACCGGTGCTCACCGTCAATCGAATCACCGCCGAGCGCGGCAGATCCATCTCGGGGGGCGGGTCCTGCCAGGTGACGATTCCCCCCAGGGCGGTGGGGTGGTGGACTTCGGCTTCCCGCCGCACCCGGAACCCCGCCGCCTCGAGCGTGGCCTCCGCGGAGGAATACGGCTGTCCGAGCACGCTCGGCACCGTGACCGTCCCGTCCCCGCCGGGTACCGGGAAGAACACCACCGCCGCAATCAGGTACCCGAGCAGGGAGGCACCGGCCACGACGGCCAGTCCGACCAGGAACCGTCGGCTGACGAACGGCGTGCCCTCCGGGGTGTGGCGGCGGACCCTCATCGGCCCCGCCGCAGGCGCGCCGCGAAGGCGCCATCGGTCCCGTGTCGCTGCGGGAGGAGGGTCAGGTCGCCGTCAGCCGAGAGGCATTCGGGGGGCACCGTGCGCGAAGGCTCGCGCTGAAACTCGGGGTGCTCTGAGAGAAAACGCGCCACCTGCTCCTCATTCTCTTCGGGTTCCAGCGAACATGTGGCGTAAACTAACAGGCCACCGGGCCGGACCGCCGGGGCCACTCCCGCGAGGAGGATGGCCTGGGTCCGGGCCAGTTCGCGGAGCGCCTCGGGGGTGACGCGGAGCCGGGCGTCGGGGTGGCGGGCAAAGGTGCCGGTCCCGAGGCAGGGGGCGTCGAGCAGGACGCCGTCCACCGGCCTGACCGGGGGACTTCCGGCGTCGGCCACGACGATGAATTCCCGTCCGCTGCCGGCGCGACGGAGGTTCTCACCGAGGCGCGTTCCGCGCCGGCGATTGCGCTCGGCGGCCACCAGCCGGCCGGCGCTCCGGCCGATGGCGATCGCCTTGCCGCCCGGCGCCGCACAGGCGTCGAGCACCGTGCCGTCGCGGGGGAAGTCGGCGAACCGGGCCACCAGCGCCTGCGCGGCGTCCTGCACGAAGAACGCCCCCTCGGCGTAGCCGGGCAGGTCGGCGGGCCGGGTCGTGTCCACCACCAGGCCGGCGCCAAACGGCGCCGGCCTGTTCGTCACGCCGGCCGCGTCGAGTCGTTCCCGCAGGGCGGTCAGGTCCTCGCGGGCCGCCTGCAGGATGAGCGGGGGCCGTCCGTTGTTCCAGCGCAGCAGCGCTTCCGTCCCGTCCACGCCGAATCGTGCCACCCATCCCGCCACCAGCCATTCGGGATGTGTGTGGGCGCGCGCCAGGGTGGCCACGGGGTCCGCCGATTCGACCAGCGGGCCCGGCGGCACCTCGCGGGTGAGCCGGCGGAGCACGGCGTTCACGAATCCTGCCGGTTTCTGGCCCGCGATCTCCCGTGCGAGGTCGACGGAGGTGCTCACGGCGGCGTGCGCGGGGATGCGGTCGAGCTCAAGAAGCTGGTAGGCGCCGAGTCGGAGGAGGTCGCGGAGGGGAGGGGACACCGAATCCCAGCCGAGCCGGATCAGGCGGGCGAGCCGGTCATCCAGCGCGTCCTGGGTGCGGAGGACACCGCCCGCCAGTTCGTGCGCCAGCCGACGGTCGGCATCGGAGAGGCCGTCGATGGCGCCGGTCAGTGCGGCGTCGAAGGGACGGCCATCGCGGACGTCGCGGAGGATGGTGAGCGCGGCGCGCCGCGCCTCGACACCGACGGGCTGGTTCAGCGCAGCATCCCGGTCGTGGGGCTGGAGGGGATGGCGGTCTCGCGGCGGGGCATCCGGCCGGCGCGCCAGGCGGCGCGGCCGGCTTCCACCGCGTGCCGCATCGCCCACGCCATGAGCACCGGATCCGCCGCCTCGGCGAGGGCGGTGTTCATGAGGATGCCGTCGACGCCCTGTTCCATGGTGACGCAGGCGTCGCTCGCGGTGCCGACACCGGCGTCGACGATGACCGGGACGGAGAGCCGGCTCTTGATGGTGCGGATGGAGTAGGGGTTCAGGAGCCCGAGGCCGCTGCCGATCGGCGAGGCGAGCGGCATGACCGCGGCACAGCCCGCCTCCTCGAGGCGGAGGGCGGTGATCAGGTCGTCATTGGTGTAGGCCAGGACCTTGAACCCTTCCTTCACCAGCGTGCGGGTGGCCACCAGCAGCCCGTCGGTATCGGGAAGGAGGGTCTCCTTGTCGCCGATCACCTCGAGCTTGATGAATTCGTTGAATCCCGCCTCGCGGGCCAGCCGGGCGTAGCGGACGGCCTCGTCGGCGGTGTAGCAGCCGGCCGTGTTGGCCAGGAGGAAGTACCGGTTGGCGGGGAGGTGGTAGAGGACCCCCTGTTCCCTGGTGCGATCGAGGTCCACCCGGCGCACCGCCACCGTCACGACGTCCGCTCCGGAGGCGTCGATGGCACGCACCATTTCGGCGTTGTCCTTGTACTTGCCGGTGCCAACGAGGAGGCGGGAGGTGAACGACTGCCCGCCGATGAGGAGGGGGGTGTCGGCGGTGTGCGCGGTGACGTCGGGAGCGGTGTTTGACATGCGGGGAAAGATAATGGCGCGGCCGCTACCCGCCGCCCACGAAGTGCACCAGCTCGATCACATCTCCCTCGGCCACCGGCGTCTCGGCCAGCTGGGGGCGGCGGACAATCGCGCGGTTCTGCTCCACCACCACCGTCCGCGGGTCGAGGCCGAGGTGGTCCAGCAGGCCGGCCAGGGTGAGGGAGCCGGGGACCTGCCGGGGGTCACCGTTCAGCGCGATGGAAATCATCGGCATTCGTCGCCACTCCACGGTTCCAGCATCCCCATCCCCGCCGCGTACGGATCCTTCGCCTGCCACAGCGCCCTGATCGCCGCCACTCCCCAGGCGCCGGCGTCCTTCACCGACTGCGCCCGCTCGGGTGTGATGCCGCCGATGGCGATCACCGGGCGGCCCAGCGCGGCCGTCTCGGAGAGCACGGACAGGCCGAGCCCCGGGTGGCCGGGATGCGAAGGCGTCTCGAAGATCCAGCCGAGCAGCAGGTAGTCGGCGCCCTCCTCGATCGCGGCGCGTGCCTGGTCGACGCCGTGCACCGATCGGCCGATCCAGCCGGGGCCGAGGACCGTGCGTGCGTCCGCCACGGAGAGGTCGGCCGCGCCGAGTTGCACCCCCTGCGCACCCACCGCCCGGGCCAGGTCCGGTCGCCCATTGATGATGACGGCCGCTTCCGCCGGGGACGCCAGCGACATGAACCGCTCGGCGCTCTTCGCGAGGAAGGCGCCAGTACGGTGTCTTCCCCGCACATGGAGCGCCGCCGCCGGGCCGATGGCGGCGATCGCCGCGGCGCCGATGCCGACGTCGGCGTCGGCCAGGACCGTGTCGTCGGTGATGGCGTGCAACCGCGGCAGCGGCCTCACGCCAGGCGGTCCCCGACGGAGAGCGGCCGTCCCCGCAGCCAGTCCGCCGCCGCCAGTCGCTTCCCTCCGGCTGCCTTGACCTCGGCCACCTGCACCGCGCCGTCTCCGCAGGCCACGATCAGCGCCGGCGTGGCTTCCAGTACCACACCCGGTGCCCCTCGACCCTCGGTGAGCCGTGGCGTGAAGAGCTTCAGCTCACCGGCCGGGCCCTCGGACCACGCCCCCGGCCATGGATCGAAGGCGCGGAGGTGGAGCGCCACATCCACCGCCGACTTCTCCCATGGCACCCGGGCTGCGGGCCGGTCGATCTTGGGGGCGAAGGTCGCCTCCGCGGCCCGCTGCGGCTCCGCGGGCAGCTTGCCGCCTTCGAGCGCGTCCACCACTTCGAGCAGCGCTTCCGCCCCAAGTTCCGCCAGCCGCAACGTCAGGGATTCCGCCGTGTCCTCCGTCCCGATCGGCAGCTCCCGGCGCAGGTACACCGGCCCGCTGTCGAGTCCCGCCTCCATCTGCATGATGCTGACGCCCGTCGCCCGATCGCCGTGCAGGATCGCGGCCTGGATCGGCGCCGCGCCGCGCCACCGCGGCAGGAGCGACGCGTGCACGTTGATCATGCCCCGCGTCGGGATGGCCAGGATGTCGGGCTTGAGGAGGTGGCCGTAGGCGGCCACCACGCCGAGTTCGGCGTTGTGGTGCCGCAGCGTGGCGGCGAAGAGATCGCCGACGGGGCGTTCGGGCTGGAGGACCTCGAGACCGGCGGCGATCGCCGCGACCTTGACGGGGGGAGCCACGAGCTTCGAGCGGGAGCGGCCATGGGGACGGTCGGGCTGGGTCACCACGGCGACGACGTCGTGTCCGCCGCGGCGGAGGGTGTCGAGCGAGGGCACGGCGAAGTCCGGCGTGCCGAAGAAGACGATGCGCATCAGCCGGTCCGGCCGGAGGGCCGCGCGACCTCCCGCAGGAGGCTCTCGCCCTCCTTGTGCTCGCGGCGGTACTTCCGGACCAGCAGCCGACGCTTCAGCGGGCTCAGCCGGTCGAGGAAGAGGATGCCGTCGAGATGGTCGATCTCGTGCTGGATGGCGCGGGCCAGCAGGCCATCGGCCTCGAGGCGATACGGCTTGCCGTCACGGCCGGTGGCTTCCAGGACGATGCGCTCGGGCCGGGTGACTTCGGCGTAGACGTCCGGGATCGAGAGGCAGCCCTCTTCCTCGCCGGCCTTGCCCGATGCCTCGGCGATGACCGGGTTGATCATGGCGATGCGTGCCCCTTCCGCATCCACCACGGCGATGCGGATGGCCTGCCCGATCTGGTTGGCCGCCAGCCCGACCCCCTCGGCGGCATCCATCGTCTCGTACATGCTGTCCACCAGCTGGCGCACCGCATCGGTGACCTCGACGACCGGCGCCGAGGCCTCCCGGAGGACCGGGGAGCCGAGGAGATGGATGGGCAGGACGGACATTACGCCCCTGGGGTCTGCGCGGCCTGGTCGCCGACCTGCACGATGCGCGCGCGGTGGACCACGACGACGCTTTCGCCGCTTTCGATGGTCACCTCGTCGTCCTTGATCCCCTTGACCTTGCCCATCAGGCCGCCGGAGGTGATGACGGTGTCGTTCTTCTTGAGGGCCTCGAGCATGGCGGCGTGCTTCTTCCTCGCCTGGGACTGCGGCCGCAGGATGAGGAAGTAGAAGACGGCGCCGATCAGGCCGATCTGCAGCAGGAGGATCGACATGCCACCGGACTGGCCGCCAGCAGGGGCCATGAAGAGCATAGCGTGCATCACGTTTCGCCTCGCGTATGGTAGCGGCGGAGCCACTCGCGGCTCCAGCCATCGAAGGTACCGGCCAGGATATGGGTGCGTGCGAGCTCACCCAGCCGGACCAGGAACCGCACATTGTGGATCGAGACCAGGCGCAGGCCCAGGATCTCTTCCGCCACGAACAGGTGCCGCAGGTAGCCCCGGCTGAAGGTCGCGCAGGTGGTGCAGTCACACTCGGGGTCCAGCGGCTCTTTCGAAAGCCGGTGCATCGCCGAGCGGACGTTGACCCGTCCGGTCGAGATCCACGCCGAGCCATGCCGCCCGTTCCGGGTCGGGGCGACGCAGTCGAAGAGGTCCACCCCGCGCGCGATCCCCTCCAGCAGGTCCTGCGGAAATCCCACGCCCATAAGATAACGAGGGGTCTCCCTCGGGAGGACAGGGGCCAGTTCCTCCAGCACCCGGTGCATCACCGGCTTCGGCTCGCCGACGGAGAGCCCGCCGATGGCGATCCCGGTCCAGGGGCCCTGGTCGAGGATGCCATCCAGCGACGCCCGGCGGAGGTCGGTGTGGGTGCCGCCCTGGACGATCGGCCAGAGGGCCTGTGGCCGGGCAGTCGCATCGGTGCCGGTGGTCAGCTCCTCGTGCCTGGCCTTGCAGCGGGCCAGCCAGCGGAGCGACCGCTCCATCCCTTCTTTCGCCAGCGTATGGTCCGCACCCCCGGGCACCACATGGTCGAACTGCATGGCGATGTCGGCGCCGAGGGCCCACTGGATGTCCACCGCCTTCTCGGGCGTGATGGTCCGGTGGCTGCCGTCGACGTGGCTCTGGAACGCCACCCCTTCCTCGGCGATGGTGCGCAGTCCCTCAAGCGAGAAGACCTGGAACCCGCCGCTGTCGGTGAGCATCGGGCGGGTCCAGTGCGAGAAGGCGTGCAGGCCGCCGAGCGCACGCACGACCTCCTCGCCGGGCCGGAGGTGGAGGTGGTAGGTGTTGCCGAGCATCACCTGCGCACCGGTCCGCTCCACCTCGGCGGGGTGGAGCCCGCGCACCGTGCCGTAGGTGCCGACGGGCATGAACGCCGGGGTGGCGACCTCGCCGTGCGGCGTCTGGAGGGTGCCCGCGCGGGCCTCCCCCTCCGTGCCATGCAGGGTGAACGCAAACGGCGTCGGGTCGGTCACAGGATGCACATCGCGTCGCCGTAGGAATAGAAGCGGTAGCGCGCGCGCACCGCGTGTCGATAGGCCGTCATCATCGTCTCGTATCCCGCGAACGCCGCCACCAGCATCAGCAGGGTGGAACGGGGGAGGTGGAAGTTGGTGACCAGGTGGTCCACCACGCGGTACTGGTAGCCCGGCGCGATGAGGAGCCGCGTCTCGGCGGCGCCCGCGGCGACGGTGCCATCGGGCCGGGCCGCGCTCTCCAGCGCCCGCACCACCGTGGTGCCGATCGCCCAGACCGCCGCGCCGCGCGCCCGCGCCTCCCGCACCTCGGACGCCACCTCGGCTGGAATCTCGTATCGCTCCGGGTGCATCGGATGGGCGGCGATGTCGTCCTCCTCCACTGGCTTGAATGTCCCGGGTCCCACCTCGAGGTCCAGCGAGGCGACCCGGACGCCGCGGCCCCGCAGCTGCTCCAGGATCGCATCGGTGAAGTGCAGCCCCGCGGTGGGTGCCGCCACGCTGCCTTCCCGGTCGGCGTAGACCGTCTGGTAGCGCTCCTCGTCCTCGCGGGTCGGAGCACGCTCGATGTAGGGAGGCAGCGGCAGCCGGCCATGCTGCGCAATGGCGTCCGCCGCGGGCAGGCCGACGAAGACGACCCTGCGTTCGCCGTCGGGGAGCACCTCGATGGTCTCGATCTCGGAACCGGGACCGAGGGTGATCCGCTTCCCGGCCCGCAGCGCGCTCCCCGGCTTTCCGATGGCGATCCAGCTCCCGTCGGTGGAGGGATGGATCAGCAGCACCTCCGCCGGCGCGCCGGAGGGGCGGGAGCCGAGCAGGCGCGCGTGGCGGACCCGGGTGGAGTTCAGGACGACGAGGTCGCCGGCGGGGATGAGGCCCGGCAGGTCCGCGAACCGACGGTCCTCGAGCGCCTCGGGCGGTCCCCCGCGGGGCACCACCAGCAGGCGGCTGTCCCCCCGCTCGGGACCGGGGGTCTGCGCGATGAGTTCCGGCGGGAGGGGATACTCGAAGTCGCTGGTGCGGAGGGGACGATCAGCCGTCAAAAATCGTGGCCTGCCCAGGCGGCGGCGTGATGCCGAAGCGGCGATAGGCGTTGGCGGTGGCGCAGCGTCCCCGCGGCGTCCGCTCGAGGAAGCCCTGCTGGATGAGGTACGGTTCGTAGACCTCCTCCAGCGTCCCGCTGTCCTCGCCGACCGCCACCGCCAGCGTGTTCAGGCCGACGGGCCCGCCGTCGAACTTCTCGATCAGCGTCGTCAGGATGCGGGCGTCCATGTCGTCGAGCCCGAACTCGTCGACGTTGAGGCGGGCCAGGGCGTCGCGGGCCACCTGGCCGGTGATGGTCCCGTCGGCCCGCACCTGGGCGTAGTCCCGCACCCGCCGCAGCAGCCGGTTGGCCACCCGCGGGGTGCCGCGGCTCCGCCTGGCGATCTCGAGACCGCCCTCGGCGTCGGTGGGGACCTGCAGCAGGGACGCGGAGCGCATCACGATCCGCTCGAGGTCGTCCGGCGGGTAGAAGTTGAGCCGCTCGACCATGCCGAACCGGGCGCGCATCGGCGGAGTCAGGAGGCCGAACCGTGTCGTGGCGCCGACGAGCGTGAAGCGCTCCAGCGTCATCGGGATTGTCTGGGCGTTCGGGCCGTCGGCGATCCGCACGTCCACCCGGAAGTCCTCCATCGCCGAGTAGAGAAACTCCTCCAGCGCGGGGCGCATCCGGTGGATCTCGTCGATGAAGAGGATGTCGCCAGGGCCGAGCGTGGTGAGGAGCCCCACCAGGTCCCCGGCCTTCTCGAGCACCGGTCCCGACGAGGTGCGGAGCTGGACCCCCATCTCGCGGGCCATGAGCATCGCGAGGGTGGTCTTGCCGAGGCCGGGGGGGCCGAAGAAGAGGGTGTGGTCGAGCGCCTCGCCCCGGCCCCGCGCCGCATCCATCGCGATCTGGAGCGACGCCTTGACCTGCTCCTGCCCGACAAACTCATCGAGCCGCGAGGGACGGAGCGCCGCTTCGGCGCCGGTTTCCTCCGGGAGGGCGTCCGGGGTGGTGACTTCGAGCCGCTGGGCCATGGCGTCGGTGCGCGGGGCTAGCTGGCCCGTGCCAGCCAGCGGACGGTGGTCTCGCCCGGCACGAGGGCGTGCCTGGCGCGGCAGGTCACGCACCGGTCGGTGGCTTCATCGAGCGTGTACGGCACGAGCTTGCGGTTGGTGGATCCGCAGCGGGTGCATTCCCACTCCGCGGTCCGGGCAGTGACGGTCATCCTGGGCTTCCTCCCTTGCCGGCGGTCAGGCGCTGGAGCGCCCGCCGCACGATGAGTGACGTATCGCCGGTCTCGCCGGCCTGCAGGACCGCGCGCACCGCCTCTTCCGCGGCGGACGTCGGATACCCGAGGCCGGTGAGCGCGCTGACCGAGGCCTGGTCGGGGCGTGCCGCTGCCGGCTCGGCCGCCACCGGCAGGTCCGCAAACCGGTCCCGAAGCTCCAGGACCAGACGTTCGGCCTTCTTCTTCCCGATGCCGGTCACGCTGCCGAGCGCGGCCAGGTCGTTGGTGAGCACCGCGCGCACGGCGCGGTCGGGGCCCAGCGTCGAGAGGACCGCGAGCGCCAGCCGCGGACCCACGCCGCTGGCGGTCAGCAGCCGCCGAAAGACCACGCGCTCGCTGGCAGTGTCGAATCCCACCAGCAGCCAGGCCTC
Source organism: Gemmatimonadota bacterium (assembly GCA_024641745.1). Taxonomy (GTDB): domain Bacteria; phylum Gemmatimonadota; class Gemmatimonadetes; order Gemmatimonadales; family GWC2-71-9; genus SPDF01. Next base: position 27,525 of record JAHECL010000010.1, read on the forward strand.
TTCCCGGACCACCAGCTCCGTGAAGAGATGGATGGTGCCGCCGGGCGCCGGCATCCGACCGAGCACGCCGAGGGGGACCAGCACTTCGTAGAAGACGCCGCCGGTCGTCTCGATCGTCACGAGGTCGAGGTCGACGCTCGCCACCGCCCCCCGCACCGCGCCGATCATGCGACCTGCCCCCGGCGCGCGCGCGCCGCCGTTCCCCCCGCGAGGAGGTGATGCGCCAGCGCGATGGCCACGCCGTCCGCGGCGTCGGCGGGGGCCGGCGGGGCGCTGAGGCGGAGCAGCTGGGCCACCATGTACCCGACCTGCTCCTTGGCCGCCGCTCCGCGGCCGACCACCGTCTTCTTCACGAGGGCAGGGGGATACTCGCCGATCGGTATGCCCGCGTCCTCGACCGTCAGCAGGATGACGCCGCGCGCGTGTGACAGCACCACGGTGGTCCGCACGTTCTTGCCGTAGAACACATCCTCGACGGCCACCGCGTCGGGGCGGTGGCGCTCCAGCAACTCGACCACCCCGTCCCGGATCGCCCGCAGCCGGACCGGCAGCGGGTCGCGCGCGGGCGTGCGGACCACGCCGCACTCGACCAGCCGGACCCGGGATCCCGGGCCGGCGTCGATGACGCCGTAGCCGGTGACGGCGGTGCCGGGGTCGATGCCGAGGATGATCACGGGCGGGCGGTCAGCCGGCCGCCTCGGCCATCTCGGAGTCGATGTCGAAGTTGGAGAAGACCTTCGAGACGTCGTCCAGGTCTTCCAGCGCCTCGATGAGCTTGAGGAGCGACTCTGCGTCGGCCCCCTCGACCTTCACGGTGTTCTGCGGCACCATCGCGAGCTCCGACTCCTGGATGGCGACGCCCCGCGCGCGCAGCGCATCCTGCACGGCGTGAAATGCGGCGGGCGAGGTGGAGAGGATGAACTGGTCGCCTTCCCGCGTGAAGTCTTCCGCACCGGCTTCGAGCGCCGCTTCGAGCGTCGCCTCTTCCGACAGGCCGGTGGCGTCGAGGTAGAGCTGGCCTTTCCGGGTGAACATCCAGGCGACCGAGTTGGTGGCGCCGAGGTTGCCGCCGTTCCGGCTCATGGCATGGCGGATGTCGGCCACCGTGCGGTGGGGGTTGTCGGTGGTGCCCTCGATGAAGAGCGCCGCGCCGCCCGGCCCGTATCCCTCGTAGGCCACCTCTTCGAGGTTTCCTCCCTCGAGCTCGCCGGTCCCCTTCTTGACGGCCCGGTCGATGTTTTCGGCCGGCATGTTGACGGCCTTGGCGGCGTCGATCGCGGTGCGCAGCCGCGGGTTGCCTCCCGGGTCGCCGCCGCCGAACTTGGCGGCGATGGTGATTTCCCGGATGACCTTGGTCCACGACGAGGCCCGGCGGGAGTCGGTGACCGCCTTTTTCCGCTTGATTTGCTTCCACTTGCTGTGACCAGCCATGCCCGGCTCCATCGGGAGGATTCAGACCCCAAGGATAGTCTCTGGGTACCCCACCGGCAACGCATCCGCTTGACCTTGGCCGTGCCGACCCGCTAAGCTCCTCCCCCTATGCGCACCCTGACTGTTGCACTCGCTCTCGTGACCCTCGCGGCCTGCTCGCCGGACTCCTCGAAGGAGATCGCGACGGTGGCGGAAGTCCTGCCCGGACTGCCCCTCCCGCCCGCCGCACGGGTCGTGGCCCGGGCCGGGACGCCGGAGGCCCTCCAGATCACCTTCCAGAGCATGATGCCGGCCGACTCCCTTACGGACTACTACCGGGGCATCCTGTCGACCGGCCCGTGGACGCTGCAGAGCGACATGCAGGACGCCGAGGGCGCCGCCGTCCTCTACGCCACGCGGGAGGGCCCGCCGATCTGGGTCCGGATCACCCGCACGGTGGGGGCCCCCGGATCGACGGTGCAGGTGAACGGGGCGGTCAAGAAGGAGCAGGGGAAGCCGGGCGCCAAGGTGGTGACGCCGGGGTGAACCGGGCGCCGGATCAGGAAGGAATCAGCGCCCCGGCTCGTCCGGGGCGTTTTCGTGTCCGCCCTCCGCGAGGAGCGCCTCGATCGATCCCTTCATCCGCTCCGAGGCGTGCCCGTCGAGCTGGTGGAAGAGGTGGTCCCGCTCGCGGTCCTGGGCGGACTGCATGGCCGCGGTCGGCGCGAGGGCGCGATCGATCGCGTCACCGAGGTCCTCGGGGCGGGCCACATGGACGAAGGCGTCCTTCAGGAACGACCGGTTGTCCTCCCCGAGGAGCGGCATCCCGTCGCTGTGCTTGAGCCGGTCGCCCGGCAGGTCGTAGATGATCCCGGTCTTGCCGAGGGCCAGGAAGTCGAACACGGTGCTGGACGCCTCGCTGAGCAGGGTGTCGGCGGCCGCCATCCAGGGCACGATGTTGTACTCCTCCATCGGCACCAGCAGGCTGTGGGGGTAGCGCCTGACCCGCCGCTCGAAGATGCGGTGCTGCTCGTGCGGCGCGTACTTTCCCATCCAGCTGTAGTGGTGGAGCTTCACGACGAGGTTGCAGCGATCCCGCGTCGCCTCGAAGATCGCGTCCTTCACGTCGTAGAGGCAGGTCGGCTTGTAGGTGGGGGCGAAGAGGACCGTCGGCTTGCCGGGATCGAGGCCGCGCGCCGACAGGAAGGCCGCGCGGTCGTCGTACCGGCCCTGGAGGATGCCGTCGAGCTTGGGCAGGCCCACCACCCGCACCTCGCTCCGCCCCAGCTGCCCCGACTCGAGGATCTTCTCCTCGCGGTAGCGCCCCTCCACGTAGATCTGGTACCTGGTGTCGCGGTGCTGGGCGAGGTTGCGGTAGAGGATCGTCTTGATCCCGGTGCCGTGATTGAGGAAGCAGAGGAGGGTCTTCCCGTAGGCGGCGGCGTCCCGGATGGTGTCGCCGGCGATCACCACGTCGAAGCCGCGCTTCTCGGTGGTGAACCGGTACCCCTGCCGCACCCACTGGTCCACGATGGGCGGCCGGTAGGGCAGGTTGAAGATCCCCCAGCGGCGGATCCGCTCCTCGTCCAGGGCGAAGCGGACGTCGTACCGGTCGTCGGCCAGGAACTGCTCGATGACGGGGTCGAACGCCGCCTTGTGGTACACGAAGCCGATCTTGAACAGCAGGCGAGTGCGGGCCATGGGCCGGCGTTCCTCAGGCGAAGGTGGCCCGCCGGGTCAGGGCGTGCTGGTAGCTCTCGGGGGTGTCGATGTCGAGCCAGGCGGCGCCGGCCGGGAGGGGGACGGTGCCGAACCCCGGCCCGTGCACGAGTTCCCGCACGCCATCGGAAATCCCCTCGCGTCCCTGTGAGACGGCGGCATCCAGCGCGGCCCGGAACCGCTGGTCGAGCCGGAAGACCCCGCAGTCGAGCACGTCGTACCGGGTCAGGTCCTTCCCGATCTCGGCGATGCGGTCGCCCTCCCGCTGGACCTTGGTCGCGTCGGGCAGGTCGAAGCATTCGTCGATGCGGGGATCCACCAGCAGGAGGTTCAGCCCCGGCGGCGCGTCGCGCATGGCGGCGAGCGCGGCGGGACTGACCACATGGTCGGCCATCGAGAGGATGACCGGCTCCTCCGGGGCCAGGTGTTCCAGTGCGCGCAGCACTGAAATGCCGTTGCCGCGGTGCCACTCCGGGTTGTCCAGCAGGTCCACCGCCATGCCGAAGTTGGCATGCGCCCGCAGATGCTGCGCGATCAGGTCGCCCCGATACCCCGTCACCACCACGAACTCACGGATCCCGACGGCAGCGAAGTTTGCCAGGATGGCGGACATGATCGAGCCGTCCCCGAACGGGAGGAGGGTCTTCGGTTCCCGCCCCGTCGTTTCCCAGAGCCGGCTGCTCTGTCCCGCGGCAGTGATGATGGCTTTCATGAGACGGAACTTCGCGCCACCCGGGCGGCCAGCGCAATCGCGTCGCCGGCCTCCGCCCCGAGCGTGTCCCTCGCCGGGGCCACGAGCTGGGTCAGTGCTTGCGCCGCGGAGGTGGCCTCCCCGGCGTGGAGCTGGGCCATCGACGCCGTGAGCGCCCGGCGCAGCGGGGCCGGAAGGGTCAGGCTCGCCAGGCGCCGCTCGAGTGCCACCGTCCGGCGGCGACGGGCCCGATCAGGGAGGGGCGGGTTCAGGCTCAGGTCGAGCGCCACACGCACGGTGAGCCAGAGCGCGAAGACGCCGTCCCGCTTCGGTCCTCGTGCGGTCCGGACGAGGAGCTCGGCGAGCGCGACCGCCGCTGGTTCCCAGGGGCGGGCCAGGGGACCGGTGTCGGTCATCTGCCTCCCAGGCTCGTGGCGGCGCGCAGCACCTGTTCCGGCGTGATGGTGCGGAGGCAGTCGTGGTGCCCCAGGGGACAGGCGGGACCACCCATCCGGCTGCACGGCCGGCAGGGGAGGTCACGCTGCAGCACCTCGGACCGCGCCTGGTACGGAAAGAAGCCGAAGGCCTTCACCGTCGGGCCGAAGAGCGCCACGACCGGCGTCCCGACCCCGGTGGCCATGTGCATGACGCCAGTGTCGCCCGACACCAGGACGCGGCACCGCGCCAGCAGCGCTCCGGTCCCCTGCAGGCCGAACTTCCCCGCGGCCAGCACCGCCGCCGGCGAGACCCTGGCCACCGTGGCCGCAGCGGCGGCGTCCTCCGGCCCTCCGACGACCACCACCCGGTTTCCCTCGACGCCAAGCGTGCGGGCCAGCGTCATCCAGTACTCCAGCGGCCAGCGCTTCGTCGCATGGGCAGCCCCCGGCGCCAGGGCGATCACTGCCCGTCCCTCGGGCATGCCCGCCGCCGCCAGGAACGCGTCCGCCTCGTCCCGCGCTGCCGCGGAGAGCGCAAACTCCGGGGGACCTCCGTCGGGCCGCACGTCAAGGCCGGCGGCCGCCTCGAAATACCGCTCCGGCACTGGCGGTGTGCCCCGCGGATACCGGTTCCGCTTGGTCAGGACCAGGAGCCCGCGGGCCACCGGCCGCTTGGAGTACCCCCCCCACCGGCCGGGCAGCAGCACCCGCAGCGATCGGCTGCGGAGGCTTCCGTGGAGGTCGAGCCGGTGGGTGTAATCGGCGGGGCGGAGCCGGGCGGCCAGGCTGGCCAGCGATTCCCCGGCCTCCGGCGCCAGCACGGCGTCGAGGTGCGGGTTGTCGGCGAGCAACGGGGTGAAGGGGGCCTTGGTGAGCGCGTCGATCCGCGCCCCGGGGTGACGCAGGCGCAGGGCGCGGATCAGCGGCGTCGTGAGGAGAATGTCGCCGATCGAGCTGAAGCGCACCAGGAGGATGCGTGGGGCGCCGCCGGGGGTGGTGTGAGGCACGCGGGAATGTAGGCCGCGCCGCCGGAGGTCGCCAGCGCGTTGTGCCGCGCCGCGAGCGGCGGTTAGGTTTGGGGCATGCCGCGTCCCAAGAGCATCCTGTGGGTCGACGACGAGGTCGAGAGCCTCACGTCGCACATCCTCTTCCTCGAGGAGCACGGCTTCCACGTCGACAAATCGCCGCATGGGGATGACGCCCTCGTGATGCTCCAGCGCCAGGCGTACGGGGTGGTGCTCCTCGACGAACAGATGCCGGGCCGCCGGGGGCTGGAGATCTTCCAGGCCATCCGCGCGCTCGACCACTCGATGCCGGTGGTGATGGTCACCAAGAGCGAGGAGCAGGAGACGCTCAAGGACGCCATCGGCGCCGAGATCAGCGATTACCTCATCAAGCCGGTCAACCCGCGGCAGATCCTCTCGGTCGTCACCCGGCTGCTGGAGGGGGACCGCATCCGCCAGCAGCGGCTCTCCCGCGACTTCGCCACCCGCTTCCGCGAGCTCGACACCCGCCGCGGGCAGGGGATGGCGTGGCGGGAGTGGGTGGAGCTGATCGTGGAACTCGCCGAGTGGGAGGTCAAGCTCGGCCGGGCCGACGAGCCGGGGCTGCAGGACGCCCTGCGCACCCTCCAGGATTCCCTGCGGGCCGACTTCGCGAAGTTCCTCGGGCGGCACTACGGGGCCTGGCTCGACGGCTCCGAGGAGGACCGGCCGGCGCTTTCGGTGGACATCGTCGCGGAGTTCGTGCGGCCGACGCTCGACGCCACCGGCAAGGCGCTGCTGGTGGTGGTGGACTGTCTCCGCCTCGACCAGTGGGCGATGATCCGCCCGCTGGTGGCGACCCGCTTCGACATCGAGACGGCGCATTACTTCAGCATCCTGCCGACCGCCACGCCGTACGCGCGGAACGCCATCTTCAGCGGCCTCTTTCCCAATGAACTGGCCACGCGGCACCCGGAATGGTGGAAGACCGAGGAGGACGCGGGCCTCAACGCGCACGAGAAGGAGCTGCTCGAGGAGCACCTGCAGCAGATCACCGGACGGGCGGTGCCGGTCCGCTACGAGAAGGTGTTCACCGCCGCCGACGGCGAGGGACTCCTGCGGCGCCTGCCCGCGCACCTCGCCCAGGATGGGGTGACGGCGCTGGTCTTCAACTTCATCGACCAGCTGACCCACGGCCGGACCGAGAACTCCACGCTCTTCGAGGTGGCGCGCGACACCGAGGCGCTGCGCAACCTGACCCGCACCTGGTTCGAGCGGTCGCCGCTGTGGGACGCCCTGCGAGAGGCGGAGCGGCGCAACGTCCCGGTCCTGCTCACCACCGATCACGGCTCCATTCACTGCCACACGCCGGCCACGGTGTTTGCCCGCCGGGACACCACGAGCCACCTCCGGTACAAGTTCGGAGAGGACCTGCGCGCGGAGGATGCTGACGCGGCGCTGGTGGTGGACGACCTCGAGCGGTTCGGGCTCCCGGCGCGCACGCCCGGCACCCGCCTCCTGCTGGCCACCGGTGACCGCTTCTTCGTCTATCCCACCAAGCTGCGCGAGTACCAGAACCGCTACCGGGGCGCCTTCCTGCACGGCGGCGTCTCGCCGGAAGAGGTCGTCCTGCCGATCACCCTCCTGACACCCCGGCGGGCCTGACCGTGCGGACCGAGATGCGCCTGTTGCGGCAGGTGCGCCCCTACCGGCCTCAGTTCATCCTCGCGATGGTCACGTCGGCGCTCGCCTCCCTCCTCGACGGCGTCACCGTGGTGGTCCTGATCCCGCTGCTCCGGGTGCTCTTCGGCACCACCGGACAGTTCGGGGCGTCGGGATCGGAGGCGCTGACCCGTTTCACCAACTGGTTGCTTGGACCGCTGATCCAGGGGGTCCCGACCAACGTCGCGGTCGCCCGGCTGCTCGGGGTGCTCGTGGCCGGCCTGATCCTCCGCAATGTGTTGGCCTACGCCACCACCCAGCTCCAGGTGGCGGTGCAGGAGGGGCTGGTGCGGGACCTGCGCGCCGCGCTGTTCGAGAACCTCCTGAAGCTGGACCTCGGATATTTCCAGCGCACCCGGCAGGGGCAGATCCTCGCGTCGATCACCACCGAGGTCGACGGCGTCAAGGAGGTGGTGACCGCGGCGCTGATGCGGCTCTTCCAGAGCCTGGTCAAGATCGCGACGATCCTGGTGCTGATGAGCCAGATCAGCGGGCGCCTGATGATCCTCACGCTGACCACCGCCCCCATTCTCGTGCTCGGGCTGCGGTTCGTGCTGGTGCGCCTCCGCCGCCACGCCAGGGCCCGGACCCAGGACCGCGGCATCATCACGTCGATGCTGGCCGAACAGGTCGGCGCGGTGAAGCTCATCCGGGCGTACGGTGAGGAGCAGCGGCAGATCGCACGGCTGACGGACCAATTGACCCGCTACCGCACCAAGGTGCTCCGGACCTCGCGCTATGCCTCGCTGACCGGGCCGATGAGCGAGATCTTCGGCGGGCTGCTCGTCATCCTGATCATCGTTGCCGCCACCACCCCGGCGCTGATCGGTGGCGTGCCGCTGGCGCCCGAGGCGGCCATCGCCTTCCTCGTCGCGTCGCTCCAGCTCACCTCGCCCATCAAGGCCATCTCGCAGTACCCGGCCCTGATGGCGGTGGCGATGGCCAGCGCCGACCGGGTCTATTCCGTGCTCGACGAGCCGGCGTCCGACGTCGACGGGCCGGACGACGTGCCGTTGTCGTTTACCCGCGACATCGTCTTCGACCGCATCTCCTTCCGGTACGGCACCGACGCCTCGGTGCTGACCGACGTCTCGTTCCGGTTGCCGAAGGGGGAGGTGCTCGCGATCGTCGGACCGTCGGGGGCCGGCAAGACCACGCTGGTGGATCTCCTCCCCCGGTTCAACGAGCCGACCAGCGGCGAGATCTTCATCGATGGCGTCCCGCTCAGCACCATCCAGCGCTCCTCCCTCCGGGCCGGGCTCGGCGTGGTCAGCCAGGACACCGTCCTGCTCAATGACACGGTGCACGGCAACATTGCCTTCGGCTCGCCGGGCGCGACCCGGGCGCAGGTCGAGGCCGCCGCGCGGGCGGCCAACGCTGCCGACTTCGTGGCCGGCCTGCCGCAGGGGTACGAGACCGTGCTCGGGGAGCGGGGGACCCGGCTGTCCGGCGGGCAGCGCCAGCGGATCAGCATCGCCCGCGCCCTCCTGCGCGACCCGCCGATCCTGATTCTGGACGAAGCCACGAGCGCACTCGACACCGAGTCGGAACGGCTGGTGCAGGAGGCGATCGAGCGGCTGATGCAGGACCGCACCGTGCTCGTCATCGCGCACCGGCTCGCCACGGTGCGCCACGCCGACCAGATCCTGGTGCTGAGCGACGGTCGCGTCGTCGAGCAGGGGGCCCACGCGGCGCTGATCGCCCGCGACGGCCTCTATCGCCGCCTGCACGACCTGCAGTTCCGGGACCCGGAGCCGGTGGCGTGACGCGGGTGCTGGTGGTGGCCTCGTACGACGACGCCCTGAACGCGCACTCCGCCCAGCGGGAGCGGGCCCTGGAACGGCACGGCCAGACGGTCACGCGGTTCGACCTCGAGGCCCGGCCGGGCCTGCTCACCCGGCTGCGCGGCGGCGACCTCGTCAGCCGGCTGGATCGCGAGCTCGAAGTCGGGGCGCCCGACGTGGTGCTCGTCGTTCGGGGGGAGGCGCTCTCCGAACAGGCGATCCTCCGGCTGCGGCGGGATCACCCCGGCACCTGGGTCCACTGGGTGCCCGACGACCTGCACGGACTCGCGATCGTGCAGCACGCCCTCCCTGCCTACGACATGGTCTTCGCCGCCGGCACCGACGTCGCGGACGCCCTGCGCGCCTCGCTGACGGTGCCGGTCCACTACCTTCCCCTTGCCGCCGACCCATCGGTCTACAAGCCGATGCGCTCGCGGGACCAGTACCGCGCCAATGTCGTTTTCGCGGGGACGGCCACTCCCCGCCGCGAGCAGCTGCTCGGCGAGCTGGTGGAGTTCGGGCTGGCACTCTGGGGGCCGGGATGGCGGCGCACGTCGCTGCGGGACTACTGTCGCGGGGAACAGCTGGACACCGAGAACTTCGTGCGCGCCTACGCCGGCGCCTCCGTCGCGGTGAACATCCACCGGTCCGCCGACGCGGAGCCGGCGGTCGTCGAGCGCGGGGTGAACCAGCGGACCTTCGAGGTGGCGGCCATCGGCGTGCCGCAGGTGGTCGACTTCCGCGGGGACCTCGACGCGCTCGTCGTGGACCGGCGGGAACTGCTGGTGTACCGCTCGGTCCAGGAGATGCGCGCGCTGGTGGAGGCGGCGCTCCAGGATCCCGCCGCCGCCGACACGGTGGCGCGCGCCGGCCGGCAGCGCGTGCTGCAGGAACACACGTACATGCATCGACTCAAGCGCCTGCTGGACGTGGTGCGGGAGTCGGGAAAGCGCGCATGAGGAGATGAACGTCCCGTCCCGGGTACCAGTGACCGTCGTCATCCCGACGCGCAACGAGGCGGAGAACATCGCCGACTGCCTGGCGAGCGCCGCGTTCGCGGACGACGTCATCGTGGCGGACGGCGGCTCCACCGACGACACCGTCGCGCTGGCCCGGGCGGCCGGCGCCACGGTGCTGGAGCGGACGGGGCCCACGATCGCCGCGCAGCGGAACGCCGCCATTGCGGTCGCGCGGAACCGGTGGGTGCTCGCCGTGGACGCCGACGAGCGGATCACCCCGGAGCTGGCCGCCGAGCTTCCCGGCGTCCTCGCCGCCCCCCTGCACGCCGCCTACCGCGTCCGCTGCCGGAATTTCTATCTTGGCGTCGAACAGACCCGCGGCGGCTGGTCGCGTGATTGGCATGTCCGGCTCTTCCCCCGCGAACGGCGGTTTGTCGAGCGGCGGCTGCACGAGGGCCTCGAGCCGATCGAGGACGTTGGCGAACTGCAGGGGACGCTGATTCACCATCCCTACCGGTCGCTCGCTCACCACATCGAGAAGATCCATCGTTACGCCCAGTGGGGAGCCGACGACCTCTTCGAACGGGGCCGGCGCGCGCGGTGGTCCGATCTCGCCATTCGTCCCGCGTGGCGCTTCGTCCAGTCCTACGTCTTCGAGGGGGCAATCCGGAATGGACGCCGTGGGCTGGTCCAGTCTCTCCTCGGCGGCTATTCCGGGTTCCTCAAGTATGCGCACCTGTGGGCGAAGGAAGAGGAGTCGTGAGCCGAGTGAGGAGGCCACGGCGGTGACCCCTCGGCCGCACCTCCTCACCTGCCTCGATTTCCCGCCCCTGGGAGGGGGCATCGCCCGGTTCATGGATGAACTGGCGCGGAAATACCCTCCCGCACAGCTGATTGTCTCGACCGGGGGTGGCCCGGGCGCGGCCGCCTCCGACGCCACATACCCGAATCGCATCGACCGGCTCCCCATCGATGCGTCGCACCTGAAGCGACCCTGGTCGGTGGTCCGCTGGAGCTCGCGCGTGGTGGCGCTCGCCCGGGAAACGAATGCGGAGTTTGCGTGGTGCGGCAACCTCCGGCCTGCCGGGTACCCCGTCTGGTGGGCGCACCGACGGCTCGGCCTCCCCTACGGCATCCTCCTCTACGGCCACGACCTCCTCTCCACCCGGACACGCACCCGCTCCACATCGTTCAAGGCGGGCCAGGCGCGCGCGGTGCTCGGCAACGCCTCCGTCATCGTGGCCATCAGCGCCTATACCGAACAGCTCTGCGCCGACTACCTCGAGGAGCTGGGCATCGGTGAGGCGCGTGCGCGGCTCCGCCGGGTGCCGCTTGGCACCGACCCCGACCGGTTCCGGCCCGGACTGGATACGTCGGATGTCCGGCGAAAGCACGGGTTGCCCGACGGCGGGCGCTGGCTGGTCACCGTGGCTCGCCTCACCCCCCACAAGGGCTTCGACACTGCACTCAGGGCACTCGCCGCACTCGGTCCCGGCTACGAGGATGTGCGCTACCTCGCGATCGGCTCTGGTGGCCAGGAGCGCGAGCTGCGGCGCCTGGCGGAGGACCTTGGACTGTCGGAGCGGTTCCACTTGCTGCAGGGGGTGGGCGACGCCGATCTCCCGGTCCTCTACAACGTCGGGACGGTCTATCTCGGGCTGTCGCGCGTCATCGGCCAGCAGGTGGAGGGCTTTGGCATTTCGCTCATTGAGGCGTCGGCCTCGGGGCTCCCCGTGATCGGTGGCCGGAGCGGTGGGGTCGAGGACGCAGTGCGGGAAGGGGAGACGGGGTTGCTGGTCGATCCGGAGGATGTCGGGGCGGTGGCCGTACTGGTCCGGGGGCTCCTGACCGATCGAGAAGAGGCTGCCCGGCTCGGAGCGGGTGGTCGGGCTGCTGCGGAGTCCTACTTCAACTGGACGCGGGTGACGACGGACTTGCGGCGATTGGCAGCGGCTGGTCGCCCATCCACTCCCCGGTGACGGGGCGGGCGCTGATGGCCCAGGTCGGGCAGTTCCGGATGTAGATCCCGTCGAGCGGCGACCAGGCCTGCCGGGGCGCCACCACCTCCGCCTTGCCCAGCGCATCCATCTGGAAGATCCCCGGCGCCTTCAGGGCGCACGCGCCGCACCCGATGCAGCGGCCCCGGTCCACGTGGATCCGGACCGGCGTCTTCGGGAAGATCCCCTCCTCTGGTGCCTCGAGCAGGCGCAGCAGCTCCGGAATCAGCTGCCGCATCGTCCGGTATCCCTCCGCCATCAGCTCCTGCGTCCGGTCGAACACGAACATCGGGTAGTCCTCGACCCGCGGATGCACCAGCAGCAGCGGGGGCGTCCGCCACTGGCGGAGGGTCCGCTCCAGCATCGTCTGCATCACGATCTCGAGGCCCCGCGCGTAGGTCCAGGCGAACCCCGACTTCTCCACCTCCGACCGGAGCGCCATCGAGGCGCTGACATCGACGGCGACGATGGGGCCGGCCCCGCAGACGGTGGCGGCCTTCACGGGCAGGTTGTCCGCGACCGCGCCGTCGACGTACCAGCGTCCGGCGATTTCCCGCGGGGGAAGGATGCCGGGCAGGGCGCAGGAGGCGAAGACGGCGTCGGCCACCCGCACGTACCGCAGCCCCGGCAGGCCCCAGAGCACCTGCATGCCGGAGTTGATGTCCACGGTGTTCACGATCAGCGGGTGTGTCAGCTCGTCGAACGTCTTGTCGCCCACCATGTCGTCGATCAGCCGGTCCAGCGGCTCATGACGGTAGACCGCGGGCGACTGCATCCGCTTGAACGCCATGTCGGCGTGCGCCACCTGAAAGACATCCTTCCGCTTCAGGCGCAGGGCCCGCTCCCGCATGAACTCCACCGACCGGCCCGCCGCCCAGGCCGCCGCGATCAGCGACCCGATGCTCGATCCGACCACCCCGGACGGGCGGAGCCCGGCCTCCTCGAGTGCCTGCAGCACGCCGATGTGGGCCAGCCCCTTGAGGCCGCCGCCGCCGAGGACGAGGCTGAAATTTCTGGGGGAGGACATGCCCGAAATATAATGACCCTCCTTCCTTGCTATCTTGGTAAATGCCCTCGCCCCTCGCCGCCCCCTTCCGGCGCGACCGCTTCTTCCAGCTCGGCCTCGTCCTCGTCGCGCTGGTCGTCGGGGCGGCACTCCTGGCCCCGCTGGTCACCTCGGGCGGCCCCTACCAGGGCGACCCCGCCACCTCCTATCTCCTGCCGCCGAGCCTCGGCCACCTGCTCGGCACCGACACGCAGGGCAGGGATGTGCTGACCCGGGTCATCTACGGGGCCCGGATTTCCCTCGCGGTGGGCATCATCAGCCAGGTGGTTGCCAGCCTCCTCGGCGT
>JAHECL010000218.1 GCA_024641745.1 Gemmatimonadota bacterium
AGTCCCAGTCGAGCTCGATGTTGTACTTGACCTTGGCCGCCAGGGTCGAGCCGGCGGCGAGGTCGAACGACTTGTACATGAAGTTGTCGAGGTAATCGCCCGCGCCGCTGTAGTAGTAGTAGTCGCCTGCGTACGGAGCGCCGATGTTCGAGACGACTTCCTTCTTGGGCAGGACCACGAACAGGCCCTGGGCCTGCTTCGTGTTGAACTCCATGGGTCCGACCTTGTGGACGGACTTCTGCCCGGCGAATGCCACCTCGTAGTTGAGCCAGCCGAGCTGGAACTTCTCCCAGGCGCCCATGTGGCTGGACTTGTTGCCGGTGGTGTCCTTGCCGTCGTCGAGCCAGGACCCGGAGGACATCAGCGTCCAGAAGGCGGTCCCGTTCTCGCCGCCCGACGTGTCGTACAGATCAGGCAGGCCCAGGTCGTGGCCGTACTCGTGGGTGAACACGCCCACGCCACCGTTCTCGGGCTGGATCGTGTACTTGCCGACCCAGTAGTCGCTGTCACCGATCTGGACGCCGCCGTAGGAGTTCGGGCCAGCACCGTCAGGCCCGAGTGCGTTGGAGAACGCGTACCAGCTGTGGCTCCAGATGGCCCAGTCGTCGCAGGTCGGGGAGCAGGATTCGTTGCCGACGCCGGCATGGACCGACTGGAACGTGTCGATGTAGCCATCTGGCTCATCGAAGTTGCCGTCGCCGTCCATGTCGTAGCGGTCCCATACATCGAACTCGCTCAGGTAGGCGTTGATCTCCGCCGGTGTCTTGCCGGCCGCGATCTGGGACGCATACCAGCCGTCGACCGAATCATCGAGGAAGTACCAGACCTGGTTCCCGCCCAACGGGCTGGCGAAGTCGTCGTCGTACGACGCGGCATCGCCCGGCACCGGGATCCAGTCGGTGACATCACCGTGGACCGTGTAGCGGTTGGAGGACTGCTCGATGTAGAAGTTGCGCATCGAGTTGGCGCCCTTCGAATCATCGAACAGCAGATCCATGAAGTAGTCGCGGCTGAAGTCCGGGACCCAGATGTTGGTGTTGTCCACGGTCCGGTCCGGCTCCGGCATCGCGTTGTGCGCCAGGTCGGCAAACTCGCCCAGCACGGTCCACAGCGCGCCCTCGCCCTCGCGGGCGAGCTCCACGTACTGTCCCTTGGCGACTTCCTTGACCTTGCCCAGGGCCTTGCCGTTCAGCTTGGCCTCCATGGCCTGAGCTTTGAGCTCGGCCTGGTTGGCGCTGTGCGGATCCGGCCGGTTGTCATTCTTGGCCTGCACGGCCTGGCCGTTCGGCACGACCCCATCTCGCGGGGGAGACGCACCCACCGCGGGCGCTGCCGCTGCCGTGATCAGGGTGGCAATCGCAAGCGGCAGCATCAGACGGCGGGCTGCCCTCACGGTCATCATCGATATGCCTCCTCGGTATTCCCGCCGGACTCGTGGCGTGGACGCGCGGGGACAGGGGCCAGGGGCGATCAAGGGGGTGTCCGGCACGCCTCGAACGGCCTAGCTGGCACGCATGCCCGGAGGGTGGGCCATTCGTCCGGTGGCCTGTAGAGCCGATCGTCCCGATGTCGACAAAGCGGTGACACCTGGCACCGCCGGGATCGGCAGTCGCCGCCGCCTCGTCGCGGCTCCTCGCGTGCCCGGCGATGGCGCACGGGCTTACAGTCTGGGGATGGACGTGACCCGCCACGCAACCGCCGTTGCGCTGCTCGAGGCGGCCGGCGACTACCTCGTCGCTCGCGAGGCCGAGCACAACGTCCCGCTGGGAATCCTCGAGACGCTCCGCGACCGGCCAGGGTTCTACACCGAGCCGGCGTACCTGGCGACGGTGTGGGACGCCGGCCGGATTGCACTCGTCGCGATCCAGACACCGCCGTTCGGGCCCGTCCTCTCGGAGCCCGGCGTGCCGAAGGATCGGGTCCCACTCGCGATCGATGCCCTGATCGCCGACCTCCGGGCCGCCTCGCCCGACCTGCCGACCGTCCTGGGACCGCAATCAACGGTCGTGCCGTTCGTCCGACGATGGTCGATCGCAACCGGGCGCCCCGCTCGACTCGAGGTGGCCGAGCGTATCTACCGACTGTCGAGCGTCATCGCGCCGCGGCCGACGCCGGGTTCCTGGCGCCTGGCCGACCAGCGCGACCGCGCGCTGCTGATCGACTGGGTGGTGGCGTTCCACGAAGAGGCCCTTCCTCTCGGATCGGCGCGGGTGGACGCCGGCAGGATGGTGGAGCCCTGGATCCAGCAGGACGACCGGTTCGCGTACCTGTGGGAAGCCGAGGGGCGGGTCGTGTCCCTGGTCGCCGCCGGCGCGCGCACGCCGAACGGGCGGCGCATCGGTCCGGTCTACACGCCGCCGAGCGAGCGCGGTCGCGGCTACGCCGGAGCGCTGACGGCGGCAGCCAGCCGGGACCAGCTCGACCGGGGTGCGCGCTTCTGCTGCCTGCTCACCGACCTTGCGAACCCGACGTCGAACTCGGTCTACCAGCGGATCGGGTACGAACCCGTCTCGGATGTCGACCTGTACCGGTTCGACCCACGGTGATCACTCCCCGAGTGGGCACACGTGGAGCGGACCCATACACTGCGCACCATGACCGAGGAACGTGACGCACCCGCGGGACTGACCGCACACGCTGCGCGCAACCGGGCTGCGTGGAACGCGTTCAGCGACGAGTACCAGGAGCGGCACGGGGGCCAGCTCGCGGACAGCGGCGGGCTCGCCTGGGGGACCGCCCAGATCCCCGAGGCGGAGCTGCAGGTCCTGGGCGAGA
>JAHECL010000219.1 GCA_024641745.1 Gemmatimonadota bacterium
GAGGCGGCGGCGGAGCGCGGGCACGCGCGGATCAAGCATGCCGGGCTCCAGCGCCGGTCCGGCGGGAATCGGCTCCCATCCGCCGGCGGCCTCGATCGCGCGATAGCGCGCGAGCGCCCCCCGCAGCCGGAGGTACAGCGGATGCCGGGGTACGAGTGCCGCCATGCGCGGCGCCAGCGAGTCGGCCACGGCGAGGTCGGCGAGGATCGAATCGGGGCGGGCGGGCAGGGGAGTCGGGGGAAGATGCCAGGTGGTGTCGAGGGCGGCGGGGTCCACCTTGCCTGCGGTCAGCGACGCCCAGAGCCGGATGAACGCCTCCGACGCGAGGAGGTCGAGATCGGCACGGAGCGTGGCGGAGACGCCGGGGCGGGTGGCGAACGGGGCGAGGCGCTCGAGCGGCTCGAGCAGGTAGTCCCGCGTCTGCAGCCCGTCATCCGGTGCGGCCCGGATGGCGTCGAGCAGCCCGTCGATCCGGCCCTGCGTGTCCCACACCGGTGCGTAGTCGCGCCGGGCATAGAAGCCCTGGAGGATGCCGCCGGTCTGCAGCGCCACGCTCAGCACGGCGAGCGTTCCCTGGTCCCGCAGCGCCTCCATCCGCGCGCGCAGCACCGCCGCGACCGCCTCCGGTTCCTGTGCCGCCGCCGGCACGGCCAGCAGCAGGAACGCGGCAAGGACGGGGGGAAGCGACGTCCGTCTCACGGACTCCAGCTGTTATTCGACCGGTCCACGTCGGGCAGCTTCTGCTCGGGGTCCACCTCCACCTTCACCACCGGTCCGCCGGTCACGGTGAACCGGTAGGTCGCGTGGCCGTTGAGCCAGTACCGGACCGGAATCGTTTCCGTCACGGTGGTGCTGTCGCTCCGGGTGACGCGCACCTCGCCCGGCATCGGCGCCAGGCCCTGGTCCACGATGACGATCGCGGTGCCGCCGGGCACGGCGGTCACGCTGCCGACCGACTGGTCCACCGTCCAGGTCTCCCAGAACCAGCTGCGCCAGAACCATCCGAGGTCCTGGCCGGTCACGTCCTCGAAGGTGTAGAAGAAATCCCACGGCGTCGGGTGCTTGTACTGCCACCGGGCGCCATAGGTCCGGTACGCCTTCAGGAACAGCTCCGGGCCGAGCATCCCGCGCAGCGTCATCAGGATGTTGGCCGGCTTCATGTAGCTGGCCACCCCGTAGCCGATGCCGGTGTCGTACCGGTCGCCGTGCCGCATCATCGGCTCCTCGATGCCCATCTTCGCCACCTGGGCGTAGATGCCCTTGTCCTGGGCCTCGGCGTCGCGCCCGGGGAAGATGTCGGCCTCCCCCTGCACGCCGTTGAACTCGGTGAGCCCCTCGTCCTGCCAGGCATGGCGCTTCTCGTCCGACCCGACCTGCATCGGGAACCACATGTGGGCGAGTTCGTGGACGGTGACGCCGTAGAGGGCAAAGGTGTCGGGCTGGAAGCCGCCGATGCAGGTGATCATCGGAAACTCCATGCCGCCGCACGACTCGGGCCCCTGCATCGACGTCATCTGCGGCCACGGGTAGGGCCAGAGGTAGCCCGAGAGGAACTCGATCGAGTGCCGCGCGTACCGGGCGTCCTCGGGCCACCGGGAGCTGGCGTTGCCGGGGAGCCAGAAGGTGTGGATGGCGGCGGTGTCGGCGGTGCCGTCGCCGTCGCGATCGCCCACCACGGCGCGGGTCGCGTCCCACGCGAACTTGTCGGACGTGCCCCAGGCGAAGTCGCGCACGGTGTCGGCGTGAAACCGCCAGGTGAGCGTCGTGCCGCCGACCGTCGCCTTCCCGGCGCCGCGGTCGGCTTCGGCCACGACGTGGACCACGGTGTCCGCGGTCATCGCCGTCGCCAGGCGCTGCCGGGTCTGCGGGGTGAGGACCTCGCTGGCGTTGGTCAGGGCGCCGGTGGCGCCGACCAGGTACCCGGCGGGCACGGTGAGCGACACGTCATAGCTGCCGTAGCCCATGTAGAACTCGGCGTTCCCCATGTAGGGGTCGAGCTGCCAGCCGATGACGTCGTCGTACACCGCCATCTGCGGGTACCAGTAGCTGATGTAGGCGAGATCCTCGGTCCGCCCTCCGCGCGGGGCGCCGTCGGGGGGCACCGTCAGGCTCCAGGCGAACTCCAGGTCCACGCTGTCGCCCGGCGCGATGCCGGGCAGCACCGGCACCGACAGCACGGTGCTGTTCACCTTGTAGCCGCGGGGTCCCTTGGGAGCGCTCTCCGGAATCTCCTGCCCGCGGACCGCCACCCGCGCGAGGGTGACGCCGCCGGTGATTGGCACCGTCTCGTTGCGGACTGCGCTGTCGCCGAAAAGATTGCCGTGCAGGTGCAGGTACACGGTGGAGAGGGTGCGGGGGGACCGGTTGTAGTAGCGGATGGCCCCGGTGCCGGTCAGGCGTCCGGTGGGCGGGTCATAGGTGGCGGCGAGGGTGTACCGCGACCACTGCTGCCAGTACTTGGCGCCCGGGGCACCGGTGCGGGTCCGGGTGTCGGTGGTCACCGCCCGCCGGAACATCGGCGACTCCTCCATCGGGTAGGGAACGGGGCGCTCCTGCACGAACGTCGGCGCGGCGGCGACCGCGGGGGTGGGCGGCGGGGCGGTCGTCGGAGCGGCGGTGGCGCACCCCATCACGAGGCCCACACCGAGGCCGGCGCCAAGGGTGGACCAGCGGGGGCGGCGAGTGGCGAAGGGCATGGATGGATCTCCCATTACTTGCTGCCGACCGCGGGCAGCTTCTTGAAGAGTTCGTCGATCGCCTTCTGGACCG
>JAHECL010000085.1 GCA_024641745.1 Gemmatimonadota bacterium
CGCGCAGTTCATGTCGATCGGGAGCTTCTGGCTCACGATTTCCCGCGCGAGGGCGCGGACCTGCTCCAGGACCCGGGGGCCCGCCCCCGGGAGCCCGATGTCGGCCGCCCGCACCCCCAGGTCCGCCATGAGGTGCAGGAGGCGAATCTTGACGTCCATCGGCGGGTCGATGACAGACGGACTCTGGAGTCCGTCGCGCAGGGTCTCGTCGTTGAGCACCACGGGCTTCCGCGTGTAATCGAACGCGGCCTCGCGGGCGTTCCAGTCGTAGATCAGGTCCGTGGGTTCCATGATCGTAGTCTCTCGCCTCGGGGCAGGCGCGTCAAGCGCCGCCGCCGGGGTCAGCGCGCGTGAAGGACGCAATCGTCTCCGAGGCTCGCGTCGCCACGCAAGCCGTCCAGGGTGACGCGATTCCCGAGCAGGGCGCCGTCCAGCGACGACGCCGTGATGACGGTGTCCCGGCCGATGATGCTGTTGCGGATCGTGCTGTCGGTGATGTGGGTGCCCGCCTCGACGGAGACGTTGGGGCCGATGGTGCTTCGCTCGATCGAGACGCCGTCCTCGATGTACACCGGGTCGACCACGACGACGCCGGGGAAGTCGCGCCGGCGCGCCGCGCCCTGTTCGAGGAGGATCCCGTTGGTCTCCAGCAGGGTGCCGGGCGCCCCGCAGTCGTACCATCCCCCGACCTCGGCGGCCAGGATCCGGCGCCCGCCTTCGATCATCCGCTGGAAGGCGTCCGTCAGGTAGTACTCGCCCTTGTTGGCCGGCGCGGCGAGGACATGGTCGATGCCCGCCCAGAGCGCGGCGACATCGCGGATGAAGTACAGCCCGATGTTGGCGAGCTTCGAGATCGGGGTCGACGGCTTCTCGACGATGCGGGTCATGAAGCCGTCGGCGTCGGTGACGACCACCCCGAAGCGCTGATAGTCCTCGACCTCCTTGGCCCAGATGATCCCGTCGGCATCGGTGCGGTTGATGAGCGTCAGGTCGGCCTCGAAGACGGTGTCCACGAAGATGATCAGCACCGGGCCGGTCACGTGTGGCCGCGCCAGGTTGATGGCGCCGGCGGTCCCGTCCTGGACCTTCTGCTCGATGTACCGGCAGGGGATCCCGTACCGCTCTTTCGAGTAGGCCTCCACCGCTTCCTTGAGGTGGCCGGTGATGAAGATCAGCTCGGTCACGTCGAGGCCGGCAATCCGGTCCATCACCCAGTCCATCACCGGGCGACCGGCCACCTTCAGCATCGGCTTCGGCACCAGGTGGGTGTGCGGCCGCAGGCGGGTTCCCTTGCCGGCAAGCGGGATGATGACCTGCATCAGCTCCCCCGCCCGTAGCGGTCGGAAAGCCGGACCAGGTCGTCGAGCTCCGGCGTGGAGGCCTCGAGCACGTCGCTGTCCAGAACCGCCTCGATCTGGTGCACCAGGCCGGCGGGAATGTGCACCGAGTCCCCGGCGCGGAAGGGACGCGCCTCGATCTCCTCCCCGGGTCGGGTGCGCAGGATCAGCTCCCCGGACAGGACGTGCATGGTCTCGTCCTTCTTGTTGTGGTATTGCAGGCTCAGCACATGACCCGCCTTCACGTGGAGCACCTTTCCCACGTAGCGGTCGGTCCGGGCCCAGATCAGCTCATGGCCCCACGGTTTGTCCACCCGGTACGGCACATCCGGCATCAGGTCCCCACAGGTCGAAGTTTGAACGACGACGGTGACGTCACGCAGGCGCGGACGCACACCCCGCAGCCGACGCACCCCTCGGCGCGGATGACCGGATGGCCGGCCTCGTCCATCTGGAGCGCCGCGGCGCCGACGGGGCAGGCCTTGGCACAGGCGGAACATTCGGAACCCTGGAAGGTGATGCAGCGCTCGGGGAGGAGCTCCAGGATGCCGAGGCGCACGCCGGCCCACCCGTCGGCCGGCACCGTGAGCGCCTCGGTCGGGCAGGCACGGGCGCAGGGCATGTCGGCGCAGGCGATGCACGGCTGCAGCCGCGGGTCGAAGAAGGGCGTGCCGGCGGCGAGGCCGGCCCCGGGGGCGGCGAACTGGATCGCGTGCGGCGGGCAGACATCGCCGCACGCGCCGCACCGCGTGCACGCGGTGAGGAAGCCGACTTCCGAGAGCGCCCCCGGCGGACGGAAATACCGCTGCTGGACGACCCGGTCCTCGGTCTTCTTCACGACGTCGTCGATCCAGTCGCCGACGAGGTCGCGGAAGAAGTCCCGCCGGCCGCCGCCGCGACGATCCCAGGGCCTGCTCATCCCCGAAGTCTAGCGGGTCCGCGCCTCCACCCCTAGATGGCCGGCGCGAAGCTGAACAGCCACCGGAAGCCGACCTGGTCCGTCGGATCGGCATCCTGTGCCAGCGCCGCCTCGCTGACGAAGAGCGGCACGTCGAACCGGGTCACGAATGCGGTGCTCCCGATCCGGTGGGAGGCGCTGATGCCGACGCCGGCATCGGCGAAGCCGCGCAGGGCGCCGTAGACGGCGGTACCGTCGGGAAGGTCCGCCAGCGCGGCATCGCCCCAGAGACTGACGGTCACGTTGCTGAAGAGGCGCGCCCGCCGGCGCGTGACGAGGGTGTAGTCCAGCTGGGCGTTGAGGCTGTAGGCCTGCCGAGAACTGGCATGCGGGTCGAAGCCGCGCAGGTTGGCGCCCCCCGGCATCTGATAGTAGACGCCGGGCCGCACCAGCAGGGCGCCCTCGGAACGGAGGAAGGGGTTGTAGAGCTGCTCGTAGGGATCGGCCCCGGCGAGGTAGACCTGCCGCTGCTTCACCACGGGGGCGTCGGCCAGCGCCGCACCGGCGTATCCCCTGAGCGCGATGGACATCGCCCTGCCGAGCGGTCGGCGGGCGGTCGCCACGAAGGCGCCGCGCAGATAGCCCTGGGTGTCGTACCGGTCCTTCGTGCTGATGCCGGGTCCCTCGTGGTCGTACATCACGCCCCCACCCAGCGTCGCGTCCGCGGTCCATTGCCATCCGCCCGAGCGATTGCTGATGCCACCATGGACGGCGGCCTCGGCGGTGCCGGCGTCGTCGTAGTACCCGGGGTCCAGAAAGACGGTGTCGGTGACGGATACCCAGCGGAGCGACAGGCCCGAGGTGACGGTGGGTCCGAAGGTCCGGTGAGCACGCCGCTTCTTTTCGAGGGCGATGGTGGCACCGGCCCGGCCCTCCATCGAAAACCCCTCGAAGACCTGGGTCATGTTCGGGGCGCGCAGCCAGGTGGGATTCCTGACCCGGGCGAAGACATCCACCTGCCGGGTCGGATCGTCGACGCCCCAGCCGGTCCCGCCGGTGATGGACAGGACGTCCTGCTCGAACCGCCCGAGATAGTCGGTCCGGCTCCGCAGGCCGAGGGTGACCCCGCCGGCGTCGTTGTACCAGGCCTCGGGGGCCAGGCCGAGGGTCAGATGATCGCGGGCGGTCCTGGTCGAAAAGTAGGTGTCGAGGTACGGCTCGACCCGCTCCGGGTTCTGGTTCCAGCCGAAGGACTTGTGGTTGTTGAGGAAGTTCCAGTCCCCGGTCTGCACTCGCGGGTCGAGGGTGACACCCTTCGGCTTGCTCACGGTGCGCACCACGACCCACTCCCGTTCGGCGATCCCGGCGGAGCGCACCGTCACGGTGTCGGTATCCGCCGCGACCTGCACCTCCACCGGAATCTGGCGTGGCGCCTTGCGGACGACCTCGACGCGCGTCTCCCAGGCGCCATCCGCCCCCTGTGTGCGGCTGGTGCGGCCGACGGCGTAGTCGGTGAGGTCCACCCCGTGCAGCTGCTGCGCGAAGAACGTCCCGAGAGGCTGCCGCGAGACTTCCTCCGCCACGCCGCGGAACCGGTCCTCGTTGACGTGCTTGAGCTTCCACTCGGCGAAGTACCGGCGGAGGACGGCCTGCATGGTGGAGTCGCCGACGACGTACTGCAGGCGGCTCAGGAAGAGCGACCCGCCGGAGTAGATGCTGACGCTGTAGGTGAAGAAGTCGCGGTATTCGTTGCTGACCATGCTGTACGGCTCGGCGTAGCCGTCGAGCTGCATACCGAGGAGGAACTGCTCGATGCCGGCGATCCCGGCATTCCCGCCGTTGGCCTCGGTGAAGAGCCCTTCCTGGTAGTCGGTGAATCCTTCGTCCAGCCACCCCTCGCGCCATTCGTTGTTGGCCAGGATCCCCATCACGTAGTTGTGGCCCAACTCATGGACGATCAGCCCCTGCCCCGCCGAGCCGTCCATGATCATCATGGGAAACTCGGTGCCGCCCCCCTCGATCCGGTGCACGTTGGTGATCTGGGGCCAGGGGAAGTCACCGAAGGTCTGGTTCAGCCAGGCGAGGGCCTTCTCGGTCCGCTGCACCGCGACCCCGCCGCCCCAGCTCTGCTCGTCGCCCGGCTGATAGAGCACGTGCACCGCCACCCCGCCCCAGCGCCCCCCCTCGTAGCGATAGTCAGGGTTGAGGGACATCGCGAAATGATGGACATCGGCGGCGTACCAGGTCACCACCTTGCGACCGGGTGCGGACGCCGCGGTCCCGCAGGCGAAGCGCGAGGGATCGCCGTAGAACTCCCGTCCGTAGTCGATCCGGCGCCCGGGTTGGCGGCTGGCCGCCTCCCAGCCGGGGTCGCCGCAGACGGGGACGCCGGTGGCGCCGATCACCTGGTCCTGGGGGACGTCGAGCCGCACCAGGAAGGTGCCGAATTCGCCGTAGAACTCGCCGGCGGGATACAACGGCTGCTCCTCCCAGCCGTACGCGTCATACACCACCACGCGCGGATACCACTGGGCAAAGTCGAAGGCGCGGCCCCGGCGGCCCTGCCGCCGCGGCGGAATCGAGGGCCGCGCGTCCCAGTCGAGATCGGCGACGAGGGAATCCCCGGGCGCGAGCGGCCGCGGCAGCATGAAGCGGACGATGGTGCTGTCGGGCGCGAAGGGGTAGATCGCCTCGACCACCTGTCCCATGATGCGGACGTTGCGGACATGATTG
Source organism: Gemmatimonadota bacterium (assembly GCA_024641745.1). Taxonomy (GTDB): domain Bacteria; phylum Gemmatimonadota; class Gemmatimonadetes; order Gemmatimonadales; family GWC2-71-9; genus SPDF01. The sequence goes on from JAHECL010000085.1 coordinate 4,969, forward strand.
AAGCCGAACGCGGGGTCCGTGAGGTCGTTGTACCGGCGGCTGTGCTCCAGGGAATCGGCGTCCGCCCAGCGGCTGCCGGGCCGGAAGGCGTTCAGGTAGAGGTGGAAGCTCAACTGCCGGAGCGTGTCGGGAGCATTGTTCCGGTAGCGGACCCGCTGCCGGCCGGACAGCACACCGCTCGGTTCGTCCAGCGCCGCGTCGATCTCGTAGGCCACGAACTGTTGCCAGTACGGCGCGGGGCCGGTGCCGGGAGTGGCCTGCTGGATGGCGGCAAGCGTGAGGAGCGCGAGGAACATGGCGGAGTCCGGAGCGGGAGACGGGATTGACGACCTTCCAAGAATAGTCGCGGCCGAGGAAGGCGGGAACCGGCGGGACGGACGCAAAAACGGGCCCACTCATTGGAGTGGGCCCGTGCCAGGCTGATCACGCCTCCCTACCGATTCAGCAGCTGCCGCCTCAGCATGATCAGCTTGCGCCGCAGCGAGCCGTCGTGCACCCGATCACCGACGCGGATCACCGATCCACCGAGAATGGCCGGGTCACTCGCGTAGCGGGCCAGCACGTCCTTGCCAAGCGCCTTGGTGAGCGCCGCCTCGATCTGCGTGCGCAGGCCGGCGTCCGCCTCGTACGCCAGCGTCACGCCCACGCGGACGCGATTGAGCTTGGCGTCGACGAGGGAGGTGTAGACCTGCGCCACGTCGTCCAGGATCCCCTGGCGGTTCCGCTTGACCAGCGCCTGCAGGAAGAGGACGAACGGTTTCGGGGCATCCGGCAGCGCATCGGCCAGCAGCTGCGCCTTGGCGCCCTTCGGCACCCGCGGCGACATCAGCACCGCCTGCACCGCCGGCGTGCCCGCCACCGCCGCGGCGAGCGCCTCGAGGAGGGCGCCGTACCGCGCGCTCTCCCCGTGCTGCTCCCCGAGGGTGAACAGCGCCTCCGCGTAGTTCCGGGCGATGGCCTCGTACCTCAATTCAACGACTCCAGGCTGGCCAGGTGGTCCATCACGATCTTCTTGTCGGCGTCGGCGCCGAGCCGCTCGCCGATGAGCTTGGAGGCCGCGGCCAGCGAGAGGTCCACCGCCTCGCGGCGGAGTTCCTGGCGGGCCTTCTCCCCCTCGGCCGCAATTTCACGGCGCGCGCGCGCGAGGAGCTGGTCCTGCTCCTCGCGGGTCTTCTGCACCGCCGCCGCCCGCTCCCGGTCCGACGCCGACTTGGCCTCGGCCAGGATGGACTGCGCCTGCGCACGCGACTCGCCGAGCAGCTTCTGCTGTTCGGCGAGGAGCGCCTGCGCCTTGTCGTGCGCCTGCTCCGCCTCCGCCAGGTGGCGGCGGATGGTTTCCTCGCGCTGCTCGGTCACGCTGAGAATGGCGGGCCAGGCGTACTTCTTCAGCAGCAGGAACAGGACGCCGAACACGAACCACGTCCAGATGATGAGCCCCCCGTTCACCTCGAACGGTGAGACCGGAGCTCCGGCAGCGCCCTCGGACGCGGCAAGCAGCGCGAGATACATGGACCCGCCTTACGCGATGAGCTTGAAGAGCAGGGCGAACACCAGCGCGATGATCGTGGCGCCCTCGAGGAGCACGGCGATCAGGAGCGCGGCGCCGCGGATCTCACCGGCGGCCTCCGGCTGGCGGGCGATCGCCTCGGCGGCCTGGCCACCGATGCGGCCGAGACCGATGCCGGCGCCGAGGACGGCCAGCCCGATGCCGATGCCGGCGCCGAGGAGGGCGTTGGTGTTCTTGGCGGCGGCGACGAGATCGGCGCCGAGGACGCCATCCTGCACGAGATTGAGGAGGAACATGGGTTCAGTCCTGTTCAAGGGTGGAGATGTCTGGTTGTCGCGCCACCCGGTCCGGCGCCGCGTCTCCAGCGCGGTCCTTCCCGGCGGCCCGCCATCGACTCCCCAGGGAGCCAGCGGGCGCATCGTCCGCCGTCCGGCGGAGTACGGTCAACCCGGCGGCGGCAGCGCGCGTCGCCGGGGTCCAGCGACTGCTAGTGCTCGTGCTGCATCAGCCCGATGAAGACAGCCGACAGCAGCGCAAAGACGTACGCCTGCAGGAACGCCACGATCAGTTCCAGCATCATCACCCCGACCACCAGCGCCGCGGTCATGCCGCCAATGGCCCAGTTCCACCCCTTGATGTCGCCGAAGAGGAAGATGATCCCGAAGAGCGACAGGATCACGAAGTGGCCGGCGGTCATGTTGCCGAAAAGACGCACCGCCAGCGCAAACGGCTTCACCAGCTTGCCGAGGATCTCGATCGGCGCCATGAATACCGAAAACGCCACCGCGCCCGGGCCGTGCATGCCGGGCACGTGCGGAAAGATCGTCGCCATGTACCCCTTGGGGCCGAGCTTGAACATGCCGGCGATTTCCACGGTCAGGAAGACGAGGATGGCGAGCGCGCCGGTGACGGCCAGGTTGCCGGTGGGCGAGGCGCCCCACGGCAGGAGGCCCAGCAGGTTCGAATAGAGGACGAAGAAGAAGAGCGCCATGATCAGCGGCGCGAACTTCGCGCCGTTCTCGCCGATGTTGGCGATGGCGATGTCGTTCCGGACGAAGAGGACCATCCCCTCCATCGCGGCGGCAAAGCCCTTCGGGGCGTTCTCCCCGGCACGCTGCCGGCGGAGCGAGCGGCCGGCCAGGTACATCGTCAGGAACACCAGCACGGCCGCCACGATCAGGTAGACCACGTGCTTGGTGGGCGACAGGTTCATGGTCAACGGCCCGAGGTGCGTGTCCGCCCAGCGCGGCAGGTGGATCGTGGTGATCGGCTCGAGGTCGATCGTCCACGCGTCCGCCGTGTGGTGGAGCACCATCTCGCCGATATCGGGGCCCTGACCAAGCATCATCGTATCGTCCGTAGGTCCGAGAACATCAGGGGGATCAGCACCCCCACATACGCCAGTGCCGTCGGCAGCGGCGGAAAGAGCGTCCGGTCCAGCAGCACCGCCCCGAGGAAGAGGAACATCCCCGCGACCCGGAGTCCCATGCCGGCACCCCACGCCTTCAGGAGCTGCTCGAAGGGCTTCCCGACCGCCCGCCGCAGGAAGATGCCTGCCGCCAGCTGAATGCCGGTGGCCATCAGGCCGAACACCAGGCCGGGCAGGAGTGCCGCCCGTCCGAAGAGCCAGACCAGCAGCGCCGTCGCGAGCATCGTGAGGGCCAGTCCTGGCACCACGCGCTTCACCGTCGGTCCCCCGGCTTGCCCCTCCGCCCGGGGTGCTCCTGGCGGTACTCCGCCTCGTCGGCCTGCAGCTTCCAGTAGATGTTCAGGAAGCTCAGGACCGCACCGAGCAGGGTCCCCGTCACCGTCAGCAGCGGCATCCAGCCGAGCCAGCGGTCGAGCGCGAACCCGATGCCCATGAAGAAGATGATCCCGCCGGCAAAGGTCAGCCCGAGGGAGACGTACTTGTACCCCTCTCCCATCTCCCGGGAGGACCCAGATGGCTCCTTCATCGGGCGGGAAATTAGCGGCTTGTGAAAAAAAGCGCAAGCAATTCTACCCCTATTTGACACCACCCCGTGGACGGGGGGAGATTGCGCCATCGATCGACCCGCCGACGCCTGATTCCCGATGAGGCACCATGACCCGGACCGCCATGCTGGCACTCGCCCTGACCACCCTCGTCTCCGTCTCCGCGGCGGCCCAATCCGATGCCGCCGTGAGCAAGGGGATCCACGACCGCGAGGTCCAGTGGCGCACCGCCATTTCCATGGGCAGCTGGCCGGCGGCGGAGAGCTTCATGGCGGAGGATTTCGTCATGACCCTGGCCGACGGCACGCGGCTGAACCGGGCCCAGTACCTCAAGGAGCTGCAGAAGGGGACCGCCACCTACGCCCCGGTTCCCGAGCCGGACTACAAGGTGCTGGTCTACGCCTCGACCGCCGTCCACCTCGGGGAGGCCTACCTGATGGCGACCGGGAGCGATGGCGCCAGCCTCCGGATCCACATCGTCTGGACCGACACCTGGGTCCGGACCGCCGGCGGTCAGTGGGTCGTGCTCGCCTCGCAGCAGGCCTCCGCGCCCGCCACCTGAGGGGCGCGCTGCAACTTTCTCCCCGGGCCGCCCGTAGCGGCACCAGACCCTGAACGCGAGCCCAGATGACCGTCACCCGTCCCGCCCCGAACGATGTCGAGCAACTCGCGCTGCTCGCCGCCGCCGCCGAACGCCTGCGGGCGCAGGTCGCTCGCCGCATCGTCGGGCAGTCCGAGGCCGTCGAGGGCATCCTCGCGGCGATCCTGGCGGGAGGCCATGCACTCCTGATCGGCGTCCCCGGCCTGGCCAAGACGATGATGGTGCACACCGTCTCCGAGGCGCTGGCGCTGTCGTTCCAGCGGGTGCAGTTCACCCCCGACCTGATGCCGAGCGACATCACCGGCACCGAGATCATCGAGGAGGACCTGACCACCGGCAAGCGGGCGTTCCGCTTCGTGAAGGGCCCGGTGTTCGCGAACGTGGTGCTGGCGGACGAGATCAACCGGACACCGCCGAAGACCCAGGCGGCGCTGCTGCAGGCGATGCAGGAGCACCAGGTGACGGTGGGAGGCCAGACCTACGCCCTCCCGGAGCCGTTCTTCGTGCTGGCCACCCAGAACCCGATCGAGCAGGAGGGCACCTACCCCCTCCCCGAGGCCCAGCTCGACCGCTTCATGTTCGAGTTGCGGGTGGGGTATCCGTCGCGCGCCGAGGAGGAGGCGATCGTCGAGCAGACCACCAGCGGCCGGACGGCGGCGCTGGAACCGGTGCTCGACGGGCCGCAACTGCTCACGATGCAGCAGCTGGTCCGGCGCATCCCCGTGTCGCAGCAGCTGATCCGCTCGGCGGTCACGCTGGCGCGGATGACGCGGCCCGCCGAAGGGGACGCGCCGAAGCTGATCCGGGAGTATGTCGAGTGGGGAGCGGGACCGCGGGCCTCCCAGTACCTGGTCCTCGGCGCCAAGGCGCGCGCGGCGCTGGCCGGCCGGCCGATGGCCGACCTCGACGACGTGATCTCGGTGGCGATGACGGTCCTGCGCCACCGGGTGGTCACGAACTTCGCGGCCGAGGCGGCGGACCGCGCCAGCGAGGATGTGGTGCAGGAACTGATCGACTCGAGAGGGTGGGTCACGGCGTAGGACGCCCTACCTCACGGAACGACCGCGGGCCGGCCCCCAC
>JAHECL010000011.1 GCA_024641745.1 Gemmatimonadota bacterium
CCGCACGAGCGCGATCGAGGGGCGGTTCGGCATCGGCGACGTGCCGGATGTCCGGATCCTGCTGACGGTCGGGCTCTAGCCGACCTGCGCCGCCACCCCGAGAGGGCCCGGAGCGACTGCTCCGGGCCCTTTCACGTTCCGGGAGCGAGGATCCATTGACTTCGGGGTTTCTTCGGGTACAATAGAAAGGCAGTGCAGCTCCCTGATCCCCGGCGCCGGCAGGACGTACCGTGTCACCGCCCTTCACGCATCTCCACGTCCACAGTCATTTCTCCTTCGGCTTCGGCGCCTCCAGCCCCGGCGCGCTGGTCGACGCCGCGCTCGCCCGCGGCTTCCGTACCCTCGCCTGCACCGACACCAACGGCGTCTACGGCGCGGTGGAGTTCCAGCAGGCCGCCGAGTCGGCGGGCATCCGACCGATCCTCGGCGCGCACCTGGAGCTCGATGATCAGGAGGCGGTCGCCCTCGCGATGGACGAGAAGGGATGGGGGGCGCTGTGCCGTGGAATCACGAAGATCCATTGGAGGGACAACGGGCAGGCGGGGAAGCGGGGAGGCGGGGCAGCATCATTGGCCGAGATGGTCGCACCGGACCGCAACGGACTCATCCTCCTCTCGCGCTCCATTCCCTTCCTTGAGCGGGTGCGTGCACTGAGCGGCCCCGCCGATCTCCATGCCGAACTGGTACCGGGCCGCGAGCGCCACGGCGTGCTGGCCGCCGCACGGCGACTCGGCCTGAAGGTGGCAGCCACCAACGCCGTCGCCTTCGCCAATCCGGAAGACTGGGCCCGCCACCGGCTCCTGGTGGCCATCGGACAGAACACCACGCTGGCGGCACTCGAGGCACCTGCCCCACGGTCGTCCTGGCTCCGCCCGGCAGCCGACCTGTCCCATGCATTCCCCGACTGCCCCGAAGCGCTCACCGCCGCGGAGGAGATTGCCGACCGCTGCCGCTGGCGGATGCCGCTGGGCCGGGTCGTGCCGCCGCGGATGACCGACCGCTCCGACGCCCTCGAGCAGCTCCGTGCCCTGGCCTATGCCGGCGCCGAGCGCCGGTATGGCACCGTGGCACCGGTCACCCGCGACCGGCTGGAGCACGAACTGGCCATCATCGGGATGAAGGGCTTCGCCGACTACTTCCTGGTGGTGCACGACATCGTCGCCCACGGCCCCACCCACTGCGGCCGCGGTTCCGTCGCCAACTCGGTGGTCAGCTACTGCCTCGGCATCACCCACGTCGAGCCGCTCGGCGCCGGCCTCCTCTTCGAACGCTTCCTCAACCCGGCACGCACCGACCCGCCCGACATCGACCTCGACTTTCCCTGGGACGAGCGCGACCGGGTGCTGGCCTACGTGTTCCGCCGCTATCCCTTCCCGCGCGCGGCGATGGTGTCCAACCACAACTGCTTTCGGCTCCGCGGCGCCCTGCGCGAGGTGGCCAAGGTGCACGGCCGCCCCGCCGGCGAAATCCGCGAGGTCACCCGGCGCATCCCCTGGTATCACGAAGGAGAGCCGCTCGACCGCCTCCTCGCCACCCACCCCAACTTCCAGGGCCTCGATCTCCCGAAGGCCTGGCAGGGCTTCGCCCGCGAGGCGGAGCCGCTGGTCGGCGTGCCAAGACACCTGTCGCTGCATCCGGGCGGGGTCGTCATCGTGCCGACGGCGCTGACCGATCACGTGCCGCTGGAGCGCGCGGTGAAGCGGCTCGAGGGGGCGCCGGCGCTGACCGTCCCGGTCATCCAGTTCGAGAAGGACGGCGCCGAGGACGCCGGGCTCGTGAAGATCGACCTCCTCGGCAACCGCTCGCTGGCCGTCATCCGTGACGCCATCAGCGCCGTGCGCGCCAACACCGGCCACCCGATCGACTACACCTCGCAGGAGGCGGGGGACGACCCCGCGACCAGGGCGCTCTTCCGGACCGGCCAGACGATGGGCGTCTTCTACACCGAGAGCCCCGCCTCCCGGCAGCTCTGCGCCAAGTCGCGCGCCGACACCTTCGAATTGCTGGTGCTCAACACCAGCATCATCCGGCCCGCCTCCAACCGCTTCATCCGGCAATACCTCTCCCGGCTCCACGGCGAGCCGTACGAACCGCTCCATCCCGTCCTGCGCGACACCCTCGCCGGCACCTTCGGGATCATGGTGTACCAGGAAGACGTGGTGCATGTCTGCCGGGACTACGCCGGGATGTCGCTGGCCGACGCCGACGGCCTCCGCAAGTCGCTGCAGAAGAAGCGCCCCACCCGGCAGCTGGCGACCTACGCCGCCGAGTTCCTCCGCGGTGCGCGCGCCCTCGGCCGGGACGACGCGACCACGGAGCAGGTCTGGCAGATGGTGATGTCGTTCTCCGGCTACAGCTTCTGCAAGGGCCACTCGGCGTCGTACATCCAGGTGGCGCAGCAGGCCTGCTACCTCCGCGCCAACCATCCAGCCGAGTTCATGGCCGCGGTACTCGCCAACGGCGGGGGGTTCTACCACCCCTTCGCCTACGTGGCCGAAGCGCGGCGGATGGGCGTCACCATCCTGTCGCCGGACGTGAACGCCAGCGGCATCCGCACCACCGGCAACGGGAACGAGCTGCGCATCGGCCTGCAGTTCATCAAGGGGCTGTCCGCGACCGGCGCCGAGGCGATTGCCGCGGCGCAGGTCTATTCCAGCCTTGCCGATCTCCGTGCGCGTGCGCGACTCTCGAACGACGACCTCCGCGTCCTGATCAAGGCCGGCGCATGCGACAGCCTCGCCGACGGGATGACCCGGCCGATGATGCTGTGGGCGGTGGACAGCGAGGCGGGCAGGCAGGGAGACGGGAGGGCCGTTGATCTGCTGCCTCCCTGTTTCTCTGCCTCCCTGCCCCGCCTCCCCGAATACACCGCGGAGCGCCGCCGCCACGACCAATACGCCTCCCTCGGCTTCCTGACCGCGCACCATCCGATGGCGCTCTACGCCGACCGGCTGCGGCGCTTCCGCCTGGTCCGGAGCGCCGACTTGCCGACGCACGTCGGGACGAGCGTCGTCCTGGCGGGGATGCTCACCACCGCCAAGCCGGTGCACACTGCCGCCGACGAGCCGATGCAGTTCGCCACCTTCGACGACGGCGACGGCCTGGTCGAGGCGGTGCTCTTTCCCGAGGTGTACCGGACGCGCGGGCACATCCTCTTCGACCAGGGTCCCTTCCTCCTGCGGGGCAAGGTGGAGGAGGAGTTCGGGGCGATCACGGTCACCGTCACCCACCTCGAGCGGGTCGAGCGCCTGCTGGACCGCCGTCGGTCCTGACCGGGGTTCCGGTGGACGGCGGCGCGCCTATCTTGGAGGCAGCCTCCTTCCCCCATGCGAGAGCCGGATGCGCCCTGCCGCCCTGACCACCACCGCCCTGCTGTTGCTCCTGGCCGTGCCGATCGCGGCACAGAACACCGTCACCACGGGGCCGAAGTCGCCCAGGCCGGCGGCAGACTCCGCGTTGGCGGCGCCGGCACCTATCCCGCTTGCCGACATCCCCAACCGGGCCCAGACCGTCGAGTTCCGACTGGACGAGATCCGGCAGGTCATCCCCCGCGACCGCGCCGTCGCCCAGGTGGCGAAGGCCTACGCGGCTGCACAGGACACCATCCAGGAGCTGATGACGCTCCAGTCGCGACCCGGCCAGGCCCGCACCACCAAGCGGTCGCTGACCGACATCCACAACGAGTGGCTGCGGCGCATCGACCAGGTCAAGGGTTGGCAATCCACCGTCAGCAACCGCACCAACGCCCTCAGCAACATCCAGGCGGAGCTGGCCACTCGCCGCTCGACGTGGCGGCTGACGCAGGCTGCCGCGGTCAGGGACGGGGCTCCCTCCGACATCCTCGAGCTGACGGCGGGGGTGATCCGGAACACCGCCGGCGTGGAAGACACCGTCTCCCAGCGCTTGCGCACGGTCCTCCAGCTCCAGTCACAGCTCTCGCGGACACTCACCACGCTCCAGCAGTCGGCCGAGCAGGTGAACGAGCAACTCGCCTCGATTCGCCGGGACCTGCTCCGCTTCGACGCGCCGCCCCTCTGGAAGGGCCTCGGCACCAGGCCCGGCGCCCCCGGGGTCGTGACGACGGCACGCGAGGGGCTCTCGCGGACGCGCGACGAGGTCAACTACTTCCTCGAGGTGTATCGCCTTCCGGTCTACTTCCATCTTGCCTCGACTGTCGGCATTCTCTTCGCCATCGTCTGGTTCCGGCGCAAGCTCGAACCGCACACCGCCGAGCAGCCGGCGGCCTCGGCGCGGCGCGTGCTCGACCGCCCGGTCGCGGGCGCGCTCCTGATCAGCGCGCTGGGCGTCCTGTTCCTCTACACGCGTGCCCCGCTCGCGGCCTACGACCTGGCGCTCCTGGTCACGATCCCCGCGGTGCTGCGCCTGCTTCCCAGCTTCCTCCCGGCCAACCTGCTCCGCCCCGCCATCGCCGGATCCCTGCTCTTCGCCGTGCAACGGATCGGCGGCATGCTCCTGAGCGGTTCCATGTACCAGCGGCCGGGCAACCTCGCCATCGGCCTGCTGGCGGGCGGTGCGCTGCTCTGGCTGCTGCGGCGCGGCGGCGAGCTCGAGCGGCTCGGTGCCACCGGGTACGCGCGCGCGCTGCAGGCCTCGGCACGACTGGCGGCGACCGTCTTCCTGATCGGCGTCATCGCCAACATCCTCGGCAACGCCTCGCTCGCGCTGGTCCTCATCAACGGCATGCTCGCGAGCTCCTACCTGCTGCTCGTCGTCGTGGCGGCGGTGCGGATCATCAACGGCCTCCTCGTGGTCGCGATCCGGTCCGAGGCCGTCAGCGCCTCGCGCTATGTCGCCCAGAGAAAGGATGCCCTGGTCCGCACCGGCGTCGGGTTCGTGCACCTGGCGGCGGCCATCGGGTGGCTCGCGATCACCCTCCTGGTGTTCGACCTCCTGGCCCCGGCGGAAGCGCTGGTTCGCCGTGTCCTCTCGGCGTCGCTCGTCGTGGGCGAGCTCCACCTCTCCCTGGGCGCGGCGCTCACCTTCGTCACGACCCTCTGGGTGAGCTACCTGGTGAGCCGGACCGCGTCCGACGTGCTGGAGTCGGACGTCCTCTCCCGCGTCGACATGCCGCGCGGGCTCCCCAACGTCATCGGGCGCCTGACGCGGTATACCCTGATCGGGCTCGGCTTCATCTTCGCCCTGGCGGCGATCGGCCTCCAGCTGACCCAGCTCACCCTCATCGGCGGCGCGCTCGGCGTCGGCGTCGGATTCGGCCTCCAGAACATCGTCGCCAACTTCGTGTCGGGGCTGACCCTCGCCTTCGAGCGCCCGATCCGGGAGGGCGACCTCATCGAGGTGCAGCAGCTGCAGGGCGAGGTGAAGCACATCGGCTTCCGGGCGAGCGTCATCCGCAGCTTCGAGGGGGCGGAGGTCATCGTCCCCAACTCCGCGCTGACCGCCAATAATGTCACCAACTGGACGCTCTCCGACCCGCATCGACGCCTGGCGATCGACGTCGGCGTGGCCTACGGCTCGGACCCGGACCGCGTCCTCGAGCTGCTGCGCCTGCTCCCGTCGCAGCATGCCTCGATCCTCAAGGAGCCGGCGCCGCAGGCGCTCTTCACCGGGTTCGGCGACAGCGCGCTCAACTTCGAGGTCCGGTTCTGGATCACCGATGCCGCCCACACGCCGTCGATCCGCAGCGAAGTCACCACCGCCATCAACAACGCCCTCACCGCAGCGGGGATCGAGATCCCCTTCCCGCAGCGCGACCTGCACCTGCGCTCCGTCGACGGGCCAGCCGCTGCACAGCTCCGCGGCGCTCCGTCCAGCAAGGAGACCACCTGATGCGACAGCTGCTCCGTCCGGCGCTGGCCGCCACGGCATTCCTCGGCCTCTTCCTCACCTGCGCCGGTGATCCCGCCGGGACGACCCTGCCGCCCGGCGCGGTCGCGGTGCACCTCGAGGAGGTCGTGAAGGGCCTGAATATGCCGGTCCTGCTCACCGTCGCCCCCGGCGACACCGCCCGGCTCTTCGTCGTCGAAAAGCGGGGCACCATCCGGATCATCAAGAACGGCACGCTCCTGCCGTCGCCGTTCATCGACCTGAGCGACCGCGTCACCACCCGGAGCGAGCAGGGCCTGCTTGGCATGGCCTTCCATCCCACGGACGGCCGCGTGGTCCTGAGCTACACGATCGAGGGAAGCGCTGGCGGCGGACGCTCCCGGATTGCCACATTCACGCCCGGCGCGAATCCCGACGTCCTCGACCCGGCCACCGAGCAGATCGTGCTGACCCTGGACCAGCCCTACGGCAACCACAACGGCGGCAACGTCGTCTTCGGCCCCGACGGCTACCTCTACACCGGCTACGGCGACGGCGGCAGCGGCGGCGACCCGCAGGGGCACGGCCAGAACCGCGACGACCTCCTCGGTTCCCTGCTCCGACTCGACCTCGACCACGGCCTGCCGTACACCGTGCCCGCCGACAATCCCTTTGTCGGTCAGGCCGGCATGCGCGGCGAGGTCTGGAACTGGGGAATGCGGAACCCCTGGCGCTTCAGCTTCGACCGTACCACCGGCGACCTCTACATCGCCGACGTCGGCCAGAACGCGTGGGAAGAAGTCGACGTGCAGCCCGGCACCAGCGCGGGCGGGGAAAACTACGGGTGGGCCATCATGGAAGGGGATCACTGCTACAAGAGCATGGTGTGCGACAAGCAGGGCCTGGTGAGGCCGGTGCTCGAGTACGGGCACAACGACGGCTGCTCGATCACCGGCGGCTTCGTGTACCGCGGGCAGGCGATTCCGGCGCTGGCTGGCACCTATTTCTACGGCGACTACTGCAACGGCTGGGTCCGGAGCTTCGTGTACCGGAACGGCGCGGCGACCGATGCCGCCTCCTGGCCGACGCTCGACACGAAGCAGCAGATCACGAGCTTCGGGGAGGATGCGCACGGGGAGCTGTACATCGTGCTCGCGGGAGGCACCATCTACCGGATCGCCCCGGGGAGCTGAGGTGGGCGAGCCCGATGCGGTCCCGTCCATCGAGGAACTGGTCCGGCTCCGCGAATCATTGCCGCCCGAGGTGCATTTCGGCACCTCGTCGTGGAACTACGCGGGATGGCAGGGGCTGATCTACCACCAGCAGTACCCGAAGACCGGCGCCAGCGGAAAGATGCTGGCCGAATATGCGAAGTGGCCGCTCTTCTCCACCGTCGGCATCGATTCCAGCTTCTACAACCCGCTCTCGCCGAAGACGCTCTCGGAGTATGCGGCGGCGCTGCCGCCCGGCTTCCGCTGCGTGAGCAAGGTCTGGGACCGGATCACGGTGCACACCCACAGCAAGATGCGGGACAAGGCGCACGCCGGGCAGCCCAATCCCGACTTCCTCAATCCCGAGCTCTTCGTCGAAGCGGTGCTGAATCCCTGCCTCGACCACTTCGGGGATCACCTCGGCCCGTTCGTCTTCGAGTTCCAGGCCATCACCAGGCAGCAGAAGGTGACGCCAGAGGGGTTCGCCGATCTGCTCGACCGATTCTTCTCGGCGCTTCCGCGCGAGGCGCCCTACGCCGTCGAGGTGCGGAACGAGGAGTACCTCACGCCGGCCTACTTCGCGGTGCTCCGGGAGCACAGCGTGGGGCATTGCTTCAACTCGTGGACCCGGATGCCCTCCATCGGCGAGCAGCTCGACCTGCCCGGCGCCATCGGCGCGCCGTTCATCGTGGCGCGGGCGCTCCTCCGGCCGGGGCGGTACTACGCCGCCGCGGTGGATGCGTTCCAGCCGTACGACAAGATCCGGGACCGGAACCCCGAGCTGCGCTCCGACCTCGTGCGGCTCATCGAGACGGCCATCAAGGCGAGGATTCCCGCCTATGTGCTGGTGAACAACCGGGCGGAGGGGAGTGCGCCGCTGACGATCGCGGCGGTGGCGCGGATGCTGACGGAGGGCACAGAACGCGAGACGGCCCGCTCCTAGGAGCGGGCCGTCGGGTCAGGCGCTCGTCGTCGAAGCGGCACGACGCCGTCTCCGCCGTCGTGGGCCGTCCCGATCGGGGCGCCGCGCCGCCTCGTAGGCCGACTGCACCAGCTCCACCACCTGCTCCGCCGCCTCGCCCGAACCGGACACTTCCACCCAGCGGCCGAAGCCGGCGTTCTCGTTGACCAGGAAGGGCCGCGCCGCCTTCGTTTCCAGCAGTTCCTCCCGCCGGTCCTCCGGCAGCTTCAGGACCACCAGGTCTTCCCGCAGGAACGCGAACATCCGGCGCCCGTGAAAATACGCCTCCGCCCCGAACATCTTCCGGGTGGTGACGTTGGGCAGGTCGCGGATCGCGGCATGCACCAGGCGGTAGGCATCGGACGTCGGTCGGACCATTGGCGCGGCTTCCCCGGGTCAAGTCGAAGGAGGGTCGCTAAGGTGCAGCGCAAACGGCCGGTCCGCTAGTCCTCCTCGGTCCAGAGGCCCACGGTCAGCCGCCACGCGCGCTCCTCACCGGGGTGCAAGGTCGGGGCCACCCCCCAGTCCCCTGCAGCCTCTTGCAGTCTCCCCGGGGCGCCGATGGATGGCTCGATCGCGCAGTTGTAGTACGGCGCGCTCCCCCCTGGCGCCCACCCGCCACAGTTGAGCCAGAGTCCCACCTGCGGCACCTCGGCCGGATCCACCAGCAGGTCCACCCACTCCCCCGCCTCCGGATCCTGCAGCAGCACTCTCCCCGAGCTGCCGATGTCGGCGTGGGCCATCGCCGCCCACCCCGGCTGCTCGGGAAAGGCGAAGGCGTCGCCACTTCCGTCGAGGGGCCACGGCTGGACCTCACCGTACGTCCAGTCGGTCCGCCCGATCACCTCCGCGCACCGCACCTGGCTCACCGTGGGGAGGACGATCCGCATCCCCGGACGCACACCGAAGGTGGGGTGCGCCGCCCAGATCCACGGGAACGGATCGCCACCGAGGTGGCGCACCCGGTAGCGAAAGGTGACGATCGGCTCGCTGACGGAGAGCTGCACCTCCCGCGTGAACTCATAGGGCAGCGCGACCCCCCGTGCCGTGCCGGAGACTACCGTCCCTTCGGCGTGCTCGTAGATCCGGGACTCCCACCGGGCGGACCAGAGCTCGCCATGATCGGGAAGGGGCGGCATCTTGTCGGGAGCGCCGGGGATGCGGGAGGGGAGGACGGTCGGGAAGCACTCGTCCCAGCCGCCGCTGTCGGCGGTCTCGACGTAGGAGCTGCCGGGGATGGGGAGCTGATAGGGGATGTCGGGGTTCCGCCAGAGCCATTCGCGGCCCCGACGGCGCCGGAGGTTGGTGATCTTCATGCCGAGGGTGGGGGCCACCACCAGCTCGAGTTCGTCATTGGAGAGGGAGACGGCGGGGATGCCGCCGAGGGTCAGCTGGCGGATGGTCAGGTCAGCCTCCCGGAGCCAGCGACTCCCTTAACTCGGGAAGCACGCCCGCGCTCTCACAGATCCGCGCCACCGTCTCCCCGATCTTGTTGTTGGGGGTCGAGGCCCCTGCCGTCAATCCTATCCGCCGGGCGCCGGAGAGCCAGCCCTCAATCCGGGCCTCCTCCTTGGTCCGGATCGGCTGGTGCCGCACGCTGCCGGCCTCCACGTCGATGCAGTCGGCGTCCTCGATGTGCACCGTCCGCACTCCCTTGTCCTGGCAGATCGCCGCCAGGTTGCAGGTGTTGCTCGAGTTGTACCCGCCCACCACCACCATCAGGTCGAGCGGCTCCTCCAGGAGCGCCAGCACGGCGTCCTGCCGCTCCTGAGTGGCGGAGCAGATGGTGTCGAAGCTGCGGAAGTGCGCCTCACGCTGGTCGTCGCCGTACCGCCGCTCCATGCTCTTCCCCAGTTCGGCCGCGATGGCGAGCGACTCCCCCGCCAGCATGGTGGTCTGGTTGGCGATGCCCACCCGCTCCAGGTCGGTCGCGAAGTCGAACTCGGCGGAGGTCTTGTCGGCAAACCGGGCGGCGAGCGCCGCCGCTTCACCCCGGCCCTCGATGAAGTCGCAGACCAGCCGGGCCTCCTCCATGTCGTACACCACGAGGTACCGCCCGCCGGGGTACTTGGTCACCTGGCTGGCGGTGGCCTTGGTCTCCTCGTGATAGCTCTTCCCGTGGATGATGGCGGTGAAGCCATCCCGCGCGTACGCGTCCACCCGCTTCCAGACGTTGAGCACCGAGCCGCAGGTGGTGTCCACCAGCACGCACCCGATCGCCTTGAGCCGCTCGAAGTCGCGAATGGTGACGCCGAACGCCGGCATGATGACCACGTCCTCGGTCGTCAGCCCCGAGAAGTCAAACTCGCCGTCCACGCCGTGCGCCAGGAACCGCACCCCCATCTGCTGCAGCCGTGCATTGACGTGCGGATTGTGGATGATCTCGCCCACCAGGGCGATCGGCCGGCCCGGGAACTTCGCCCGGGTCTCGTAGGCATACTCCACCGCCCGGTCCACCCCATAGCAGAAGCCGAACTCCTTGGCCAGCCGGAAGGTGAGCGGCCCCGCCACGAGGGTGTGCCCGCCCTTGAGGAAGGCGTCCACCACGCCGCTGGCGTAGTCCGAGGTCAGCGAATCCTGGATGTCCTTCTTGAGCCCGAAGCCCTTCCGGAAATAGGTCTGGTCCATGCCCTAATCTACCCCCGGCCCCGGGAGGGTTCCCGCCGAGTCCTCCGGTACCGCCGGGGGAGGCGGAGCATCACAGAGCGTGTCGTTGCGGACCCGCACCCCGCGGAAGGTGAAATCGAGTGCGGTCACCGAATCGGGACCGAGTCCCGAGACCAGCCACGCCTCCCCCTCTCCCGAGAGACCGCGCACCCAGCCGCCGGAAATCGTGGTGACGCCGGAGTCCCCCCACCACCCCTGCACGACCACCTTGCCCATATATCGCAGCGCCACGCCTGCGCTGGGACGGACGGTCGCGGACGCCCCCGGCTCGAGCACCGAGTAGCGGCCCGCCAGGGCCGAGCTGTCGGAGGGATAGAGAGTCAGGGCAAACCCGGTGTCCCCTGCCGCGGCCCGAATGTCGAGGCGGCTGGGGCCGACACACCAGGTGGCGCTCACCGGGATCGTGACGCGGGCGGTCTCGCCCAGCGTATCGCCAACGGCGGCCCACTGCGCGGTCAGCGTCCCGCTCCGATCGAACGGATTGCACGCCGCCACCACGACCGACGAGGCCAGCAGCACGGCGACGAGCCTCACGCGCCCCGCTCCGCGATGCCCAGGTGCGCCCGCGCCTCGGCGCGCGTCATCGTGTAGGGCGTGAGCTGGGTGATGAACCCCTCCGGAATCGGGCAGGGCATGAGTTCCTTCCGGTCCACGCAGACCAGCACCATGTGGCCGTCGGCGCAGTGCGTGCCGTCCGGCCGGCGGACCACCTCGAACTCGATGGTCATCGAGGTCCGGCCGACCCGGCCGATGTAGGCCGCCACCGCCAGGTGATCGTCGAGGCGCGGCGGGGAATGGAATTCGGTGTGCACCTGCACCCGCGGCAGGAAGACGTCGTACTTGTCGAACACCGTCCCGAAGGGAAGGCCGGCCGCACGGAAGAGCTCGGTCTCCGCCAGCTCGAAGAAGCGGACGTAGGAACCGTAAAAAATGATGCCGGCGAAGTCCACGTCGGACCACCGGACGTACTCCTCGATCACGAAGGGTCTGGGCATGGGGAAAAGATAGCTGGACGAGCACAGCCGCAGGGGCGCACCTCGTGGTCGCCCCTATCTGGGCGCCCCGAACTGGATGTCGAATCGCAGCCCGCTGGCCGGCCCCTGCAGCGGCACGCTCAGGTCGAACCGGACGATGCCGTTGAAGAACGACAGGCCGGCACCGGCACCGACCAGCGGCTTCTGGCCGAACAGGCCGCTCGCCATTCCCGCCTGCCCCGCGTCCACGAAGAAGACCGGCCGCACCTTCCCCTTGAACGGCGTCCAGTCCCCCTGCACCGACCAGAAGGCCTGGCCCCGGTAGGTGCCATAGTCGAATCCGCGCACCGTCTCGAGGCCACCCAGCCGGAATTCCGACTGCGGCAACGGGGCGGTGGTGGCGACGCCGGCCCGCCCCGTCACCGTGACGCCCCGCATCCCGAAGGCCCGCTGGCGGAGCTGTCCCATGATCCGGCCGGTGGTCGTGCCCGCCCCGCTCAGCCCCTCCGCGCCGAGGCGCCATGTGCCGGTGCCGGCCACGCCGCTGAGGGTGGCGGTGAGGCCGACGAAGAACCCTTCGGTGATGGCCGGGTTGGGGGGAAAGTCCCCGCTGCCACCAAGGAAGTCATTGACGGCACTGCTCGCGTCCGCGACGACGCTCGCCTGGTCCTCGAATCGGGCCTGCACCTCGAGCTCGAGCCCCTTGCCCACCGACGTCTCGTAGCCGATCCGTCCCCCCGTTGCCAGGTAGTAGTCGGCGTCGTCGTGCGCGGAGAACACGCCGTTCATCGAGTTGCCGAACGTATTCACCTTGAAGAAGGGCTCCACCTCCGCGATCGCCTGGTACCCCTCCAGTCGCAGCCGCCCGGACGGGGCTTCCCGGATGAGGGCCAGTTGCCCCGTCACCCGCGCATCGGAGAACCCGAACCGCAGCGTGCCCTGCACCCGCGTGAACGCCCACCCCGGCACATCCTCCACGCGGCCATATCCGAGGGACGGGCCCTGGACCCGGTCATAGCGGAAGATGTCGGCAAAGGCTTCGTAGTTGACGCCGCCCGGCCGGATTCCGGTGACGTCCGAGGGGAGGGCTTCCGTGAGCGTCGCCAGCTGCGCCTGCACCTCGCGCACCTGCTGGTCCTCCATCGGATTCAGGTTGAGCCGAAGCGAATCTCCCCAGCCGGCGTAGCGCTTCAACGAATCGACCGGCGGACGGTGCACCTCATAGCGGCCGTCGGCCCAGGTACCCGACCGGACGACCGAGGTGAGCGAATCGGAGTCCCGGTCCATCGTGGTCTTCGCGCCCGAATCGGGGGGCGGCGTGTCGAACACCACCGACTGGCCGCTGTTGATCTCGTAGTCCCAGAAGGTGGTGATGGCCTCGAACGGGATCACGATGTCGCTGATGATGGGGATCTGCAGCGTCCCCGACAGCACCTGCCGGGACGGCATCCAGTACCGCCCCTCCTGAAGTCCGTACTCGAGGTCGGAGTCGACGGTGAGGATGCGGTTGATGAACGAATTCGCCTTCTTCGCGCCGCCCAGGTCCTTCAGGTCGGGGTCGTCGTCGTCAGGATTGACCCAGAGCTGGGTGCCGACGTACCGGAAGGTGAACCGGGCGACCTGCGCCGTGGCCGAGTCGATCCAGAGCGTGCCGGCCACGAGGGAGGGACCGGGCCGGGAGGGCACGACCTCCACGGCATAGAGCCGGACCGAGGCGCCACGGGCCGTCGTCAGGGCCAGGCTGTCGGTCAGGGTGTACCGGTACCACTCCGGTCCGTCGGCGGCGAGGGGATGCAGGGCGGCGCGGGTCGGGAAGTCGTTGCCGAAGATGCGGACCGAGTCGCCCAGCCCGCGGGGCACAAACCACGGCCTGCTGAAATCGCTGGACAGGGTGACGTCCTTCGAGCGGCTCGCGGTGCGCCGGCCTTCGATGTCCAGCCGGAGGTCGTTCGGCGCCTGCCAGTGCACCGACCCTTCCTGCTCCTCGACGGCGTAGGTCGGCATCCGCGCCCACTTGCGGCGGCCGAGCGAAAACGAGACGCGATACCGGAGCTTGGCGGTGTAGTCGGAGACGGTGGTGTCGTCGGCGGCGTGGCGTGCCTGCGCGTGGACGATCAGTGCGCGGGTCGCTTCGGAAGAGAACGTCGGAAGGGTGTCGGCGGGTGGGGCGAACGGAGCGGTGAGCAGGACCGCCGCGGTCAGGAGGCTGAGGCCCACCGGCTCCGCCCGTCACGATGCAGACCGTAGGCCTTCAGCCGGCGCCACAGTGTGGTGCGGCTGATGCCAAGGCTCTTGGCGGTCTCGGCGAGCTTCCATCCGTGGGCATCCAGCGAGGCCACGATCGCATCCTTCTCCCGCGCGGCCAGCGTGGTCGGCCCCTCCACGGGCGGGAGGAAGAGCGCCTCGCCGAGCTCGAGCGTGCCCACGCGAAGCGGCCGGATGCGGCCGCCGAGCGCGGCGAGCCTCGGCTGCAGGTCGGCAGCGGTCTCGGCCCCGAGGTCCACATCTCCCTCGAGTTGTGCCCGCGCCTGGATGTTGGCATAGAGAACCCGGCCGGCAGCGTCGAACACCACGACCCCCTCGCTGAAGCCATCGAGCAGGGCCTTCGCGAGCGGGGAGAAGACGGATGGCAGGGGGGTCGGATGGGAGTTCTGTTGGGCGGTCATAACGGGAAATACGCCCGTGGTTCAAAAAAGGTTTCAATCAGGGACACTACGGATATGGTGCCACTGGCAACCTAAACTGTTACTGGCAAATTAGTTACGACACAAACAACGTCGTTTCAAGACCACCGACAATCGCCCCCCTACTCGCCCGGCATCGGCTGGGCCGGCACCGCCCGATGTTGCCGGTGCTCCCCGAGAATGACCAGCGCCAGGCCCAGGAAGATCGCCGCACCGGCGATCGCCGCCCGGGTGGTGACCCGCTCGCCGGTCAGCACCGCCGGTGCCACCGCGGCCGTAAAGAGCGGCTGCAGGTAGATGTACACCGCCACCAGGTTGGGGGAGACCTTCCTGAGCGCCCAGATGTTGAGGAAATAGGCGATGATGGTCGGGAACACGACGATGTACGCCACCCACATCCAGGTCGCGGGCCGGATCGCCGCGAGGTCCACGCCCGCGAGTCCGGACAGCCCGAGCGGGAGGGTGCCGATCGCGCTGAACATCATCACGTAGGCGCTGACCGTGACCGGCCCGTACTTGAGCACCATCGCCTTGGAATGCACGAGGTACAGCGCATAACAGAACATGGCGACGACGATGAGGAGATTGCCCAGCGCCAGGTCCGGCGCGAGCGACAGGCGGTCGGGTCCGATCAGGTACACTGCCCCCGCCCCCGCCACCGCAATGCCGCCGAACTTGAGCGCCGACGCCGGCTCTCGCCCGCTCAGCACCGAATAGAGCACGGTGAAGACGGGGATCGTGGTGACCAGGATCGTGGCGTTGATGGCGGTGGTGTGGCTGAGCCCGACCAGGAAGAGGGTCTGGTTGACCAGGATGCCGAGAAACCCAAGGCCCGCCAGCCCGAGCAGGTCCCGACGGTCGCGCACCCACTTCCGGTTCCAGATCGCGTTGACCAGGAGCAGCACCCCCGCCGCCCCGACCACCCGGAAGAGGACGATGGAGGCGGCGGGGAAGTCCCGGAGGACGATCTTGCCGACAATGGCCAGACTGGCGAAGAGGATCTGGACCAGAAACAACAGGAGATGCACGCCAACTTGCACTTGGAGGCCCTCTATCCGATATTGTGACTGACCGTTCAGTCAGTTTCTAAGCCACCTAATGGTAATCACTTGAAAGACAAGATCACCGATGCTGCCACCGTCGTGCTGATCCGCGACGGGCTCCAGAGGTGGAGCGTCGACCGCGTGGCGGCCGAAGCAGGGTGCGCGAAGGGACTGATCCCCTACCACCACGGCAGCAAGAAATCCTTGCTGGCGGAGGTAGCCGCGACACTCCAGAGGCAGCGCCAGCGCCGTCGCCTCCTCGCCCTGCAGAGTTCCGGCGCCGAGGCGCTGGACCGGCTCTGGCAATCGCTGGTGGACGAAGTGCGTTCGGGGGAGTGGGCCGCCCTGGCCGCGCTCTCCACCGAACCGGGCATTCCAACTCCCCTCGACGAAACGGCTGAACTCTCCGCGCTTGGCCTCGCAGTCGGCACGGCCCTCGAGCTGCCGCAACTCCCCACCGATGGCGCCCGGCTCGCTGGAGCGGCGCTCACCGGCTTCCAGGCCGCCCTGCACGCGGGCGCGCCGGAAGACGCCGTCCGCGAGGCCTACCACCGCCTCTGGCTGGCGTTCCTGCCCTGACTAGCGGCGGCGCTTCCCGCCCCGCCCCGGACCGCGGCCCCCTCGTCCTCCCCCACCACCACCCCGGCCACCCTTGCCGCCGCCACGCCGGGGCCCCCTGAACTCGGTGTGCCGCTGACGCCGCTCACGAGGCTCGTTCTGCAATGCATCGCGGAGCGCATCGAGCGTCCGCCCCCGCAGCGCCGGCTTCGACCCCCGCAGCACGCTGAAACGCAGCGGCCGGTCCACCGCCGGCAGTTCCGCTTCCTTGAGCCGCCGGAGCTGTCCCTCTCGCAACCGCAGCACGACCACCCCCGCCCCGTCCTCCACCTCGTAGTCGAGGGGGACCGTATCCCCGAGCAGGTGCACCGAGGACGGCAACTCCAGGAGACGCGCGCGTGTGGTCGCGTCGACCAGTGAATCGGCGTCGAGCGCGACGCGGCGGTCGAGGAATGCCTGCCAGCTGGTGACCCCGGCCAGCGCCTCGTGCATCCGTGCGCGCAGCACCGGGGTGGCCACCTGGTCCAGCGTCCCGCCGGAGCGCCGCCACAACTCCCCCAGCTCGGCGAGCGCGCGGCGGATGCGGCCCTGGTCGGGATGCGGCGTGTCGCCCGCCATCAGCGCGTCCGCCAGGGCGTTGCGCGCCTGCTCCTGCAGCGCCGGCGGTACCGTCCCGCGCAGCTCCTCCACCACCGTCTCCAGCTCGAAGCCGAAGTAGGTCAGGCGCCGCGAGACCGCGAGGTGCCGGTGCTTCCGCGCACCGGAAACGGTGATGACCGGCTCCCCCTTCCGGGCGTTCGTCCGGATGAGGTCATAGGGGATCGTGGTGCCCTCGATGCCGGCCCGCGCGATGCCGTTCCGGTCACCGAAGAAGCGGAGGGTGCCGGCCACGGCCCCCCAGCTCCCGGCCATCGAGGTCTTCGAGATCCGCGCTTCGGTGCCGTCCACGGTGTGCTCGTCGATCACCAGGTCGAAGGGCATCACCCGCGCCACCAGCTCGGTAAACCGGGTCCGGAGCTCCTTCGAGGCGTACGGCATCGTCTTCGGCAGCGGCAGCTCCAGGGCCCGGTACACCGCCGCCACCCCGAGCGCCGTGTCCTCCACCGACTTCACCAGCACCCCGCGCTTCTCGGCCCACTCCGTCAGGCCGTCCTCGAAGAGGTGCCGCGGCAGGCCGTACACCTCCCCCAGGTATCCGTGCTGGTTGACCGCCTCGGCGTAGACGTTGGCGGCCGTCAGATGGTCGCTCCCGTTGGCGATCAGCCCGTGCAGGTCCCGCTCGTCCCGCGTCATCCGGTGCAGCGAGTCGATGTTGGCCGCGGTCGCCACCAGCGGCGCCAGTTCGGGGTCGGCGCGCACCAGCAGCTCGCCCCAGGGGCGCTCGACCGGCAGCGCCTCGACTTCGCGACCGTACGGTGTCAGCCGGCCGTCCTTGATAATCCCCCGGTCCAGCAGCGTGGCCATCGCGCGGCGGTATGCCGTCTTGTCGAGGGGAACCGGCAACTCCAGGTCGGAGGCGTCCACCCCGATCGACGCGCAGGTGATGGCCACCCGCTCGGCGTCGCCGGCGAGCTGGAACTCCGGCGGCCCCGGCACCAGTTCCGAAAACACCATCCGGCGATCGGAGAGGATGTACACCTCGCCCTTGGCCACCCGCCCGTGCACCCGGCCCGCCATCTGGAGGATCTCGTTGGCACCGAGGTAGAGCCGGTGCAGCACGTTCCGGCCCCGCTCCACCACGTTGCCGTACCGGGCATCGTAGATCACCACCGTGTCGAGGCCGCGGACGTTGATGGCCGACTGCCCGGCGGCGGTCATCGCGAGGAGGAAGGGCTTCCGGGGGTCGCCCTCGAGAAAATCCCGGATGACGCGGATCGGCTCGCCGCCGTGGTAGAAGGCGGCGTTGAGCCTCGGGTACCTGGCGCCGAGGTCGGCGGCGAGGTTTTCCACCTCGCGCCGGGTGGGCACGAAGACCGCCACCCCCCGCTTCTGCTGCAGGAGGTGGCGCATGAAGCGCTCGTCGAAAAACTCGTCGGCCTGTTTGGCCACCACCTGTACCCGGGCGCGGAGCGCCGGGTCGAATGCCGCCGTCTCGAGGACGTTGGCGCTCCCGAGATAGCCGGCGTAGAAGGTCGGATCGACGGTGGCGCTGAGCCAGATGAACCGGACGCCCGCCCGCTTCCCGAGCGCCAGGCAGAGCTCCAGCTCAGCCGAGGTCTGGTGGATCTCGTCCACCACCACCGTGTCATGCCGGGTGATCAGGTCGTCCTGGAACCAGCGGCGGGCGATGCCGGTGGTGACGATGACGACATTCCAGGTCGGGGTCTCCGGCGTGGCCTCGCGTTCCCGGTTGACGACGCCGACCCGGAGCGACTCCCCGAGGATGGTCTCCGCCACGGGGCGGATGCCGAGGGTCTTGCCGGTGCCGGTCCCCGCCACGATGCCGAACCCCTTCCCTCCCGCCGCCCACGCCCGGAGCTCCTCGCCGTGCTCCCGCTCGAGGACGGTGTCCACGCCGGTCAGGCCGAGGGCGAGCTCGATCGTCTCGCAGGCAGCGCGGGTGGGAGCGATGACGATGACGCGCCCGTGCGAGGGGCGCTCCCGCCTGAAGGCGTCGGGATCGGGAGGCAGGAAGTGATTGCGGGTGGGATGCACGGTGGGAAGATAGGCGGGGAAGCGGGGAAGCGGAGATTGGTGTTCCGCCTCCCCCCAGTGCAGCACTCGGTCGGACCTACTCGAAGGCGAACACCCGGTTCCAGTCGTTCTTCATGCTGATCACTGTCCACCCCTTCGCCTTCGCCTCGGACATCAGCGAGTCGCTGAACGTCCCGATGTGCGACTCCGCCCCGTAGGCATACTCCCGGGCGGCGTCGTCGTGGTGGACCAGCATCCGCAGCCTCGTCTGCCCCTCCGGCACCCATTCCACCATCTGCCGGTCGCCGTCCGAATTGCCCGCGGCGACCATCGGCCGCCGACCGATGATGGCGTTGATGCCGACTGGCTTGCCCGCCTTGTCGTCGATGAAGTCCAGCGCGGCCTCTCGCATCAGCACCGGACCGTCCCTGGTCATCTGGTAGCTGGTCTTGATGCGGCTCCCGATGACCTGCTCCGGAGGGATGCCGTACACCTGCTCGGTCCAGGGGCGCATGAACTCCACCCCGCCGCCCGAAACGATGTACGTCTTGAAGCCGTTGGCCCGGAGGTAGGCGAGGAGTTCCACCATCGGCGCGTACACCATGTCGGTGTACGGGCGATTGAACTTCGGATGCCGTGCCGTCGCGAGCCAGTCGCGGACGACCTGCTCGAACTGGGCAGTGGTCATCCCGGCGTGGGTCGCCATGACGATCTCGAGGATGGCGTGCTCGCCACCCGCGAGCGCAGCGGAAGGATCACCTTTGAGGAGCGAGGCGAAGGGTTCCTCGGTCTTCCATTCGGGGTGCCGGGGCGCCAGCGCCTTCACCCGGTCGAGGGCGAAAGCGAGCTGCGTGTAGATGGGCTGCTCCACCCAGAGCGTCCCGTCGTTGTCGAAGGTGGCGATGCGCTCAGGCGCCGGGATGAACCCCGGGCTGCCCGGAGTGGTCGCCTCCTTCACGGCGGCCAGGATCGTGCGCTTCGCGGCGCCGTTGTTCCAGGACGGGAGCGGATCAGCCTGGCCCCAGGCCACGGTTGGCAGCATGGCCATCAGCAACGCACCGGGCGCAAGGGCGGATCGGAGGAAGGCAGTCGGGCGCTGCATCATGGCGCTCCAGTACTCAGATGATCGCACGAACGGATTCGTAACATAACAAGAGCGAGCATCCCGGAAACAGGGATCCGGTGATCCCGCCCCACATGCCAGAAGGGCCGACCCCGCCAATCTCAGCGGTGCCCGCCCTCCAGGTCCTGCATCTATGTCAACGCCTCTCCGGAGGCGGGAAGTGGAGCCTTTCGGCCCCGGTTAATCGTCCCAGTCTCGGCCGTCGCCGTTCGGGCGGATATCCTCGTACACATACCCGTGGGACGAATTCGTGTAACTGCTGGTGTAGCCGTAGCGGTCAGGGCGCCCGCCGGAGGCGAGGTAGAACCGGCCGTGGCGTTCCCACACCGTTACCGGGATGAACTGCGGCCCCCCGCGATACCCGCGCGCCGCGAACGCCTGGGTGAAATAGCGGCCCTGCGAGAACCAGAGGGTGACCGGCCGGTACCCATGCCGCTGGTACCACCGCGCCGACTTGCCATTCTTGCCATGCCCCCGCTCCACCACCACCAGTTGCGGCGCATACCTCGCCACCGCGACCCGACGCCCGCCGACCGGCTGATAGATGACGACCGGCCGCGGGACGAAGACCGGTTCGCCGACCGCGATCCGACCGCGGACGGGGCCACTGTTGATGACGACCGCACCGGACACCTGGGCGGTTGCCGGAGTGCTGGAGATGAGGAGACCAGCGAGCACGAACGCAGAACTGCAGAATGACACGGCCAGGGGCCGACGGATCTTGGCAGACATGGCGCCTCCGAGAGGGCTGTTGGAGTCACGTTCGAGAAAGGCGAGGCGCATGCCAAATGCCTAAACAATTGTCGTGACAACAGTTACGTCCCAAGGCAGGCGTCGCGAGTGTCCCCCGGCGAGGACGGTTCGAGCACAGCGGATGGAACCGGGATGACGCAGAACACCGGACCCTCGACTCGGACCCGCCGGCGGCCTACCTTTGGGCCGACCGCTCCCCTCGACCAGGATCACCGCACGTGCGCTCCTACCGGGTTTCCATCGCCAAGGACTATCTCTCCTTCTCCTCGGCGCATTTCATCACCTTTCGCGGCCATAAGTGCGAGTCACTCCACGGCCACAACTACCGCGTGGCGGTGGTCGTCGAGGGCGACGTCGACCGGGAATGCCTCTTCGTCCTGGACTTCGCGGTGCTGAAACAGGTGATCAAGCCGATGGTCGATGCGGTGGACCACAAGGTCCTGCTCCCGACCCAGAACGAGAAGATCGGCCTCCGGGAGGAGCACGATGCCGTCATCGTGGACTACTTCGGCACGGGGCGGTTCGTCTTCCCGAAGTCGGACGTGGCGATGGTCCCGGTGAAGAACACCACCGTGGAGATGCTCGCCGAGTATTTCGCGGTGCAGGTGCGCGACGCCCTGCTGGCCCAGGGGCACACCCACCTGACCCGGCTCGACATCGAGGTGGAGGAGAGTCCCGGCCAGTCGGCCGGCTTCAGCGTCCGGTTTGACGGCAAGGAGTGAGCATGGGCGCCAAGGAACGGACCTGGACCCCGGCCACCGTGGGGGACCGCCTCCCGGCGGGATGGGAATTCCAGGAAGACACCATCGTCCGGTTCTACGAGACCGACGGCTGGGGCACGACGCTGATGGCGGTGAACGCCATCGGGTTCCTCTGCGAGGCGGCCGACCACCATCCCGAGCTCACGGTGAGCTGGAACCGGCTCTCCGTGCAGCTCAACACCCATACCGCGGGCGGGGTCACCGACAAGGACCTCGAACTCGCCGCGGAAATCGACCGCCTCGTCCTGTGGCGCCCGGCCGAGGGCGCTGCGCTCCGCGGGGTACAGCACAAGTTCGTCCAGGAGCGCTGACATCACCCTGAAGGTGCTGGTCGAAGCGCTGGATGACCCGCCGTCCCCGGTCGAGGCCTGTGCGCGCCTGCTCGATCTCCCCCGTCCGATCCTGTTCGAGAGCACCGCACGGGGCGGCGCCCTCGGACGCTACTCCTACCTGACGGCCGACCCGGCGCAGGCCTGGTCGAGCCGACCAGGCGATTCCACCGACCTGCTCGCGGACGTCGCCACCTACATCACCGCGCACCGCACCGAGCCGGTCCCGGGGCTTCCACCGTTCCAGTGCGGCGTGGCCGGCTTCCTCGGCTACGAGTTCGGCCGTCGCCTCGAGCGCCTACCTGCCCCCTCGTCCGACGACCTCCGCCTTCCCGATGCCTGGTTCGGGGCGTACGACTGGGTGATGGCGTGGGATCATGAGACGGGGAAGGCGTGGGTGATGGCGAGGGAGGGGAGTCAGGGAGGCAGGGAAGCAGGGAGGCCGTCGGCGGATGCGCGCATGCGTGACGTTGCCCGGCGGATGTCCGGACCGTCACCGATTCGGACCGCGCCTGCGATCGGGACCCGGGCGACCCCGCCGTTCCACTCCGGCTTCACGCGCGAGGCGTACCTCGCCGCCGTCGAGCAAGTCCGGCAGTTCATCCTGGCCGGGGACATCTTCCAGGCCAACCTGTCGCAGCGGTTCGACGCGCCCTGGTCCGGTACACCGTTCGAGTTCTACCGCCGGCTGTCCGAGGTGAACCCCGCACCGTTCGCCGCATACCTCCAGGGCGACGGGTTCGCCGTGTCCAGCGCCTCACCGGAGCGCTTCCTGAGCGTGGACCCTGACGGGATGGTCGAGACGCGACCGATCAAGGGCACCCGGTCCCGGGGGGAAACGCCCGAGGAGGACCACCGGCTGGCCCGGGAACTCCTCTCGAGCGAGAAGGACCGCGCCGAGAACGTGATGATCGTGGACCTGCTGCGGAACGACCTCTCGAAGGTCTGCCGTCCGGGATCGGTCGAGGTGCCGGTGCTCTGCGCCCTCGAGAGCCATCCCACGGTCCACCACCTCGAGTCGATCGTGAGCGGTCGCCTGGAGGAGGGTCGCACCGCCACCGACCTGCTCCGGGCCGCCTTCCCCGGCGGATCGATCACCGGCGCCCCGAAGGTCCGGGCCATGGAAATCCTGGCCGGGCTGGAGCCGGTCGCGCGAGGGGTGTACTGCGGCACGATCGGGTGGCTGAGCGTCACCGGCGCCATGGACACCAGCATCGCCATCCGCACGGTGACACTGCGCGACGGACGGGCGTACTTCCACGCCGGTGGCGGCATTGTGGCCGACTCCGAGCCGGCGATGGAATACCAGGAGACGCTCGACAAGGCCGCGGGCCTGCGGCAGGCGATCGAGGCCGGCCCGTGATCCTCCTCCTCGACAACTATGACTCGTTCGTGTGGAACCTCGCGCGCTACGTCCGGGAACTGGGCCAGGCGCCCGTCGTGCGCCGCAACGACGCCCTCTCACTCGATGCGATCGCCGCGCTCGCCCCGACCCACATCATCATCTCCCCCGGCCCCTGCACCCCGGCCGAGGCGGGCATTTCCACCGCCGTCGTGCAGCGATTCGGCCCGACCGTCCCCCTGCTCGGCGTCTGCCTCGGGCATCAGGTCATCGGCGCGGCATACGGCGCCCGCGTCGTCCGCGCCCGCCGGCCGATGCACGGCAAGACCTCGGACATCTCGCATGACGCCACGGGGCTGTTCGAGGGGCTTCCGTCCCCCTTTCAGGCCACCCGGTATCACTCGCTGGTGCTGGAGGGCGCGTCGATCCCCGAGGAACTGGTCGTGACCGCCACGGCGGAGGACGGGGAGATCATGGCCGTCAGGCACCGGAAGCACCGGGTGGTCGGCACGCAGTTCCATCCCGAATCGGTGCTCACCGAACACGGCCACCTGCTGCTGAAGAATTTTCTCGTGGGGGCGTGGTAAGGTCAGTCGCCGAAGCTGATGCCGATGTCACGGGCGGTCTGGATGGTGTCGGAGTCCAGCGGGACATGCTTGGTGCGGCCGATCACGTCGGCGAGCGGCACGGTCGAGATGGTCGGCGGCGTGTAGGCCACCATGACGCCATAGGTCGCCTCCGCGATGGCACGGACGGCGGCCGCGCCGAACCGGAGCGCCAGCAGCCGATCGAAGGTGGTTGGACTGCCGCCACGCTGCAGGTGACCCAGCACGAGGCTCCTGGTCTCCTTCCCGGTGCGTTCGGCGATCGCCGCCGCGACCCGTCCGCCGATGCCACCGATCCGGTCCACCGTGCCCACCGTACGGCGCTCGACCAGCTGGGTCTCCCCGCCCCTGGGACGCGCCCCCTCGGCCACGACCACGATGCTGTAGTGCCGGCCGGTCGCCTCGCGGTGCCGGATGGCATCACACACCTTCACGATGTCGAACGGGATTTCGGGAAGCAGCACGACATCGGCCGAGGCGGACACGGCGCTGTTCAGGGCAATCCACCCCGCATCCCGGCCCATCAGCTCCACGACCATCACCCGGTCGTGACTCTCCGCGGTGGTGTGCAGCTTGTCGATCGCCTCGGTGGCGGTGGTGACGGCGCTGTCGAATCCGAAAGTGACGAGCGTGCCCACCACGTCGTTGTCGATGGTCTTCGGGACGCCGACCACCGGCATCCCCTGGATCCAGAGGTCGTGCGCGATCTTCAGGCTGCCGTCGCCGCCGATGGACACCAGCGCGTCGAAGCCGCTGGCCCGGAAGGCGGCGACCAGGTCGGCCGAGCGATCAACCTCCTGCATCGAGCCGTCAGGCTGCGCGGTGGGCCAGCGGAAGGGATTGCCGCGGTTGGTGGTGCCGAGGATGGTGCCGCCGAGGTGGGTGATCCCCCGGACCGCGGCGGTGTTGAGCGTCATGATCCCGTCGTTGCCCAGCAGGCCGCCGAAGCCCCGCCGGATGCCGTAGCACTGCCAGCCGCGCTGATGCGCCGCCAGCACCACCGCGCGGATGACGGCGTTCAGCCCGGGGGCGTCGCCGCCGCCGGTGGAAATCGCGATGCGCATCCGCGTCAGCCCCGCGCCTCGCGCGCCAGGCGCACGACCTCACCGGGGTCGGCGTGCCGCTTCAGGGCCTGCTTCGAAAAGATGAGCACGCCGTTCATCGTCACCTCAAACACCCCGCCCGAGGAGTCGATGAGCTGCACCTCGGCCGCGGGAAAGGCCTCCTTCAACTCGGCCGCCAGACCGACGGCCCGTGGTTTGTAGCTTCAAACCACGCAGAACTGAATCGTGAATTTCATCGGTCCCTTCCCGGGTTGAGCGGTCCAGCGGATACCCTGACTGCAATCTATCGCGGCCCGGGCTTCGGTGCCCCCCCGCCGTCGAGCCCACCCCGATCGGGACGGCACATCCCTTGCCCCTCTGGTGCACCCGGAGACACCCGCCGACGGCCGGCGCCCAGGTGCCTCACCCCCTGCACGATTCTTGGCGTCCTGCAATACCCCACCGGGGCTGGAGCGTATCCGTGCGCGGTTCAATCCTCTGCCTGGTCGTCGCTCTCTCTGCACTCCCCGGCAGGCCCGCCGTGGCCCAGGAGGGGCAGTGGCATCGCGAGCTGCCGGCCTCCTATGGGACCGACTTCCTCGCACCGCTCCCGCAGGTCGCCGCGCACCCCGACTCCCCGTGGCCGAGCCCGCCGCTGATGCCGCCGCCGGACCAGGTCCGCGCGCTGTACGTCAACGCGTGGGCGTTCGGCGGCAGCCGGTTCCGGGAGCTGATCCGCCTCGCCGACGCCTCGGACGTGAACGCCCTGGTGATCGACCTCAAGGACGACACCGGGTATCTCACCTACGCCTCCCAGGTGCCGACGGCGGTCGCGATCGGCGCCACGCGGGAACTGCGTGCGCGCGACACCGAGGCGCGGGTGCGGGAGATGCTCGCCCACGGGATCTACCCCATCGCACGGATCGTGGTGGCCAAGGACCCGCTGCTCGCCGAACGGAAACCGGCCTGGGCCATCCAGGCCGCCGAGGGCGGGCTCTGGCGCGACCGCCGCGGGACGGCGTGGGTGGACGCGTTCAACGACTCGGTCTGGATCTACGCCGCGGACCTGGCGGCCGAGGCCGTCGCGATGGGCTTCGCCGAGGTCCAGTTCGACTACGTGCGATTCCCCGACGAGCCGCGCTCCCGCATGGCGAGTGCCGTCTTCCCGGCGCGCCGGACCGGCGAGTCCACCCGGGCGGGCGTCCAGCGCAACCTGAAGCTGCTCCGGGAGCGGATGCGCGGGTCCGACGTCCCCGTCACGCTTGACGTCTTCGGGATGACGACGGTGATGACGGGGGACATGGGGATCGGGCAGGTGTGGGAAGACCTGGTGAGCACCTCCGACGTCGTGCTGCCGATGGTGTACCCCAGTCATTACGCGCCGGGAATGTACGGCACGCCCGTGCCGAACGCGGAGCCGTACCTGGTGGTGCGACGCGCGCTGGAAGACGGAATCAAGCGGAATGCGGCGATGGCGCACCCGGCCAGCATCCGCCCCTACCTGCAGGCGTTCACGCTGGGTGCACCCCGCTACACCGGGGAGCACGTCCGTGCACAGATCCAGGCCGCGGCGGACGTGGGCATCGACAGCTGGGTGCTCTGGAACCCGCGCAGCGACTATCGCGAGGCGGGGCTCGTCCCGGCCAAGGTGGTCCTGGGTTCCCAGCCGGTGATGTAGCCCGCCAGCGCGCTGGCGGCGGTGGTGTAGGGACTGGCCAGGTACAGCTGTCCCGGTCCGGACCGGCCGGGGAAGTTGCGGTTGATGGCGCTGACCGTGACGGTCTTCCGGTCGTAACTCACGCCCGGCCCGGCGTTGATGCAGGCCCCGCACGATGGTTCGATGATCTCCGCCCCCACCGCCTCGAAGATGTCGACGTATCCCCGCTCCGTCGCATACCGCTTCACGTCCTGGCTGCCGAACTGGATGTAGAACCGGACGTCCGGATGAATCCGTTCCCCCGCCTCGGCCGCCTCGCGCAGCACCGCCGCGTACATGTCCATGTCTTCCTTCTTCCCCGCGGTGCAGCTCCCGGCGTAGGCGATGTCGAGACGGACCCGTTCGCCCAGCTCCCGGATGAACTGGCCATTGCCGGGGTCGCCGGGCAGCGCGATCATCGGCTCGAGGGAGGAGGCGTCGATGTCGATGACTTCCTCGTAGTCGGCTTCGGGGTCGGAGAAGAGCCCCTCCAGCATCGCCTCGACCTCCGCCCGTGGCAGTCCGCGCTCCCGCGCCAGGTACTCGACCGTCACCGCATCCGGCGCCACGATGCCGGTGAACGCCCCGACCTCCGCCGCCATGTTGGTCATGGTGGCGCGCTCGTCGATCGACAGCGCCCGCACGGCGTCGCCGGCGTACTCGACGATCTTCCCGATGGCCCGGCCGCTCTTGACGTAGGGATGCCGCAGGATCTGGAGCATGAAGTCCTTGGCGGTCACGTTTGCCGGCTTCCGCCCGTTCACGCGGATCAGCACCGACGGCGGCACCTTCAGACGCACGTCCTTGGTGAGCCAGGAGTTGAAGATGGCGGTCGTGCCGACCCCGAAGGCCACGCAGCCGACGGCGCCGCTGTGCGGGGTGTGGCTGTCGCTGCCGATGACGACCTGCCCGGGCAGGACGTGCCGCTCCAGCATCTTCGAGTGGCAGATCGCCTCGGATCCCTGGACGATGCTGTTCAGCGCGGTGCGGGGCAGTTCGCCGTAGAGCGTGATGCCCTGTTCCGCGGCGAAGTCCTCCTGCTTCTTCTTCAGCTCGAGCGCCACATCGAGCAGGCCTTCCGCCTTCCGGGCGTCGGTCATCGCCAGCTCGAGGAACGTCAGGTGATCGCGAAAGAAGAAGACCGACCCGGGGTCGACGACCTTCTCGTTCTCGCCCACGAAATCCCGCCAGAAGATGGCCGCCATCGGCGTGACGTATTCGTGGCTGAAGCGGATATCGGTGCGGACAAATCCCTCGTCGCCCGGCTTCACGAAGGGAACACCGACCTGGTCGCCGGAGAGGTCCGTGACCCAGCGGCGGGCCAGGACCTTCTCGGCAAGGGTCATCGGCCGCGCCGGGGTCGTGACCTCCGGCACCCGCACCTTCCCCTGCAGGCGGGCGACATTGTACTGGAAGAGTCCGCCGTGCTCGATGATGCCGCGGGTGATGCCCCCTTCGCCGTCGGTGAACACCGACAGGGGAATCGGCTCACCCCGGCGGACCCGGTCGAGCACCGAAAAGTCGGTGCTCGTGAAGACGCCGAGGTTCTGGCAGTTCTCCCGGTAAATGCGCTCGATGTTCTCGGCCACGACCAGCGTGATGCCTGCCATCAGTTCGGCATAGGGCGATTGTTCCCGGCTCGAGCCCTTGCCCCGTCGCTTCCCGCTCACCGAGGCCACGAATCCCCCGGACCGGACCGACCCGCGGGTGATGGGAAACTCCTCGCCGCACTTCAGGCCGAGATACGGGAATTCCCCGAGCGTCTGGTCGTAGTAATAGCAGATGTAGGCCGGCGTGATCTCATCGGTCGAGATGTCGTTGCGGAGCGGGATCTCCGGCGTCCAGGCGAGGTCCGCGCCCTGCAGCTGGCGCCGGATCAGCTCCGGGGACTCCGTCAGGAAGAGGATGCGTCCGTCGAACCGGATGGCCTCGGGCAACATGGTGATGGGGCGGGACTTGAGACTTTCGAGCATGGGTGCGCGATCTCCTTGTTGCCGGAAGATGCCCGGGCGGGGGGACGGGAGCAAGGATTGTTGAGGCCGGGGAGAAGCGAGGGTAAGATTCAGTCCATGCGTCCCCTCATCCTCTCGCTGCTGGCCATCCTGACCGCCGGCCCGGCCGCCGCCCAATCAGTCTGGACCATTGCCCCGCCGGTCGCCGTGATCCCGCTCGGCACGTTCCAGGATACGACGCTCTCGGAGTCCTCGGCGGCGGTCGCCAGCCGGAGCCAGCCGGGGGTCATCTGGACCCTGAACGATTCCGGCAATGCGCCGTGGCTGTACGCCGTGGACAGCGCCGGCGGGACGCTCGGCACCTTCCGGGTCACCGGGGCCGGCAATTTTGACTGGGAAACGCTCACCAGCTCCCCCTGTCCCACGGGGCACTGCCTGGTCATCGGCGACATCGGGGACAATCCGGAGACGCGCCCCAGCGTGCTGCTCTACCGGGTGCCGGAGCCGGCGATCACGTCGCGATCGGCGAGCGAGCTCGGCGCGACGGCCCCGGCCGACACCGTCCGCGTCCGGTATCCCGACGGCCCGCACGACATCGAGGCGATCTACGCCAACGCCGCCGGCGACATCTTCTTGGTCTCGAAGGGCAGGAGCAAGGGCATCCTCCTCTTCCGGCTGCCCGTGAGCGCCTGGAGCGGCGGCGGGACGGCCACCGCGGAGTTGGTGGACTCCCTGCCGATCAAGCCGGACATCAGCATCGGGCAGTGGGTCAGCGACGCCGCCCTCTCTCCCGATGGCACGCGTGTGGCGGTGCGCACCTACTCCGCCGTCTTCTTCTTCAGCGTGGGCGCGGGCGGCCACCTGACCCCCGATCAGGGACGCGAGTGCTTTTTCGGGATGATTGAGCCGCAGGGGGAGGGAATCACCTGGCTCGACGACCGGCGCCTCCTCCTCACCAGCGAATCGAGCTCGACCAGCCGGGGCACGCTCACACTGCTCGACTGCGGCCCGCGGTAGCGGGGGAGCACTCCCCCTCCCTGCCCGGCCGGCGCCTTCATTCTCCATCACCGTGGAATCCATGCGACGCATCGCCGCACTCCTCGCCATCACCGCACTCGGTCTTCCGGTCTCCGGGGGACACGCCCAGACCGCCGTGGACAAGGCGGCCAAGGCGGTCTCCGCCGACGTGATCCAGGCCCATATCGAGTTCCTCGCGAGCGACGCCCTCGAGGGACGGGGCTCCGGCACCCGCGGTGGCGACATCGCCGCGCGCTACATCGCCGCACAGTTCGTGCGCCTGGGGCTGCAGCCGGCCGGGGACGACAGCAGCTACTTCTTCCGCGTGCCGCTCATCGGCTACACCCCTCGTCCCACTCTGTCACTCGGCGGCGCGACGCTGGCCTATCCCGGCGACTTCGTGCTGAATCCGATGCGGTGGGATTCGCTCGTGACGGTGGATGCCCCGCTCGTCTTCGTCGGCTACGGGATCGTCGCTCCGGAGTACGGCTGGGACGACTACGCCGGCCTCGATGTGAAGGGCAAGGTCGTCGTCGTCATGGTGAACGACCCGGGGCTGCACGATGCCGCCATCTTCAAGGGGCGGGTGCTCACCTATTACGCGCGGTGGACCTACAAGTACGAGGAAGCGGCGCGGCAGGGTGCCGCAGGCGTCCTGCTGATCCACACCGACGAAAGCGCGACCTACCCCTGGGGGACAGTGGAGGGGAGCGGGACGGGCCAGCAGGTGCGGCTCGAGACCGCCCCGACCTCGCTCCAGGTGGCGGGATGGGTGCAGCGCGATGTGATGGCGCGCGCGTTCACGGCCGCCGGAAGCGACCTCGACCAGGCGATGACGCTGGCGGGCAAGCAGGGGTTCAAGGGGTTCGACCTGCCGGTGCAGGCGGCCGCGACGGTCCGCAGCACGATGGCGCGCACCGAGACCTACAACGTCCTCGGCCGGCTCCCCGGCTCCGATCCCGCACTGGCGGCGGAGGTCGTGGTCCTCGGCGCCCACTACGACCACCTCGGGATCGCCAAGCCGGTCGACGGGGACTCGATCTACAACGGGGCGCGGGACAACGCCGCCGGCGTCGGCGAGATCCTCGCGATCGCCGAGGCGATGCACCGGGCGGACCTCACGGGAAAGCGGTCCTTCCTCTTCGCCGCGTTCGGCGGTGAGGAAGCGGGCCTCCTTGGCTCCCAGGCGATGATCGACCGGCCCTTCATGCCGCTATACAATGTCGCGGCGATGCTCAACTTCGACGACCCGAATCTCTTCGGCCGGACCCGCGACGTCGCGGCGATCGGCGCCGACCAGTCTTCGCTCCTCGGCGCCCTCCAGGCCGCCGCGCGGCTCGAAGGCCTGCAGGTCAGCGAGGACTCCTCCGCGATGTTCCGGGGCTCGTTCTTCCGGTCGGATAACTTCCCGTTCGTCCGGGCCGGGATTCCTTCGATTTCCTTCCAGCCGGGCAGCAACTACATCGGCCGGCCCGCCACGTACTCCGAGAAGGTGAAGTCGGAGTGGACCGCCACCCGCTACCACCGGCCGCAGGACGAGTTCGGGCCCTGGTATTCGGTCGATGGCGCCGTCCAGGAATCGCGGGTCGGGCTTCGAACCGCGATCTATGCCGCCGATGCCTCGGCCCAGCCGACCTGGGATGTGGACTCGGAGTTCCGGGCGGTCGGCGAAGCCAGGACCAGGCCGGGACAACCTGGCAAATAGAACACACCATACAGCCACTGTCGCGACATCACATGATTTTGGCCGGTATTAGCCCGGCTCAAACCCCATCCGGCAGATATTCTGTAAGATATTATGCAACAGATAGTTATATCGTCGCGCGTGCATGCGTACCGCCTCCTTGCATCGCCCTCCCCCTAGACCTTCTGGTATATCGAGTGTAGTTTCGCGGGCGTTCCACCCCGGAATTTCTCCGACCAGGAGCTTCTACGGAACTGCCCTCCAGCCACCGCGTCCCGCTGTCCTGGCTCATGCAGCACGGCGGAGAGATCATCGCCTACCGGACCATGACGGAACTGGCTCCCGCCGGTGCCGTCGATCCTGCCGTGATCGAGGCCGCCCAGCAGGCACTGCTGGCGTCCAAGCCGGTCATGACCGTCATCAAGAAGCAGAAGGACACCGGCGTCTGGGGCGGCAATCTCCTCGGCCTGGCAGTCTCGAAGGCTCAGGGCATCAAGGACGTCGGCACCGTGCCCCAGTACCGGCGACTGCTCGAGCTGCGGGTCCCCCGCGGGGGCCGGTCCTTCAAGCTCGCCGACCGGCTCCTCTTCCGGCTGCTCTCGCGGGACGACGACCCGGCCCTGCTCTTCGAGTTCCGGAAGATGGGCTCGGGCGACCCCCACGCCGAGTCGTGGTCCCGCTGGGTCATCCGGGAGGCGTCGTGTGCGGCGCTGGCCGAGGCCGGGCACATCGACGACCCGCGCCTGCGCGGCTCGGCCCACAAAGTCGCCAGCGCGGTCTCCCAGTTTCTCCGGAGCCCGCTGTCGGAAAAGCCGTTCGTGAAGGCCGGCAAGAAGACGATCCTCCACCCGGAGGCCTACCCGCCGAGCTGGTACTCCGTGGCGATGCTCGCGGCGATGCCTTCGCTCCAGCGCGAGCGTGCCGGATTCACCGAACGGCTCGGCCATTACCTGGCGCAACCGGCACCGAAGAAGACCTACTCCCTGCACGTCGGCAAGAAGATCGTGAAGCCGCAGCACCTGCTGCTGGGCGACCCGATCCAGGCGGACAGCAAGGGCGTCGCCAAGGACATCCCGCTGGCCCTCCATTACATCGAACTTCT
This sequence comes from Gemmatimonadota bacterium, assembly GCA_024641745.1. Classification (GTDB taxonomy): domain Bacteria; phylum Gemmatimonadota; class Gemmatimonadetes; order Gemmatimonadales; family GWC2-71-9; genus SPDF01. The sequence goes on from JAHECL010000011.1 coordinate 31,924, forward strand.
GGCCAACATCGGCGCCCTGCACACCGCCCCGGTCGCCACCCGGGTCCTCTGTCGCCTGCTCAAGGACTGCGACGACAACGGCGTCTGGCATCCCAAGAACCTCCGCAGCCTGCCCAAGGCCGCCAACAAGATCACCTATCACACCTTCCCGCTTGCCACCGAGACCAAGACGGCGGAGTCACGGCAGGTCGACCTGACGTTCCGCATCGCCCTGATCGCCAAGCAGCTGGGGTGGACGCTGGAGATGGCGTAAGGCAGACGGGCCGCAGGCAGGATGAGCCGTCACCCCGGCAATCGCCGGGGACCGAGTTCATGGCGGACCTTGCTACATCAGTAGTTCCATCCCATACTACCCGTCATGCGCACCCTCAATCTCATCCCGTTCGGGTTCACGCCGACGGAAAGCCTTGTCTACCAAGTCCTGTTAACAACTGGCCCTGGAACAGGTTATGGTATTGCGCGCGCGGCCAGCCTGGCCAGGGCGAATGCCTACAGCGCGCTCGAGGGGCTGGTGAGCAAGGGAGCTGCGCGGGTCGAGGGCGTCCGCCCGAAACGGTATCGGCCGGAGGCCCCGACTGCGCTGGTGGCCAAGATCGCGAGCGATCACGGGCAGGCCCTCGATGCCCTCCGGGAACACCTCGCGGAAATCACCGTCCCCGACTCCCCCACCCTGGTTGAGATCGAGTCGGCGCGGGGCTCCCTCCAGCTCATCGCCCACGACGTCGGGCGAGCGCAGGCCTCGGTGCGGCTGCTCGCCCCGGCTGACGCCTATCCGATCCTGACGCCGTCCCTCCGCAAGGCCGCCGCCTCGGGGGTCTCTCTCGACCTCCGCAGCATCGATTCGGTCGCGCTGCCGTTCGCCACGGTTGGCGTGGCGCACGAGGGACACCACTGGCCCGGGCAGCCGCTGGTCGCGGTGGTGGATGAGAAGAGCGCGGTGATGGCGGCACGGACCGGCACGGAGGTCCGCGGCCACTGGAGCACCGCCCCGGCGTTCGTCGCCGCGGCGGCGCTGGCGTTCGAGCGGTTCGGGACGGCACCGTGAGCAATCCGGTGGAGGACGCGCTGCGCGAGCTTCGGCGGGAATACCACGCCGAAAGCCCGGCGCGGGTGGCGGAACTGCGGCGTGTCCTGACATCGCTCGCCGGGGGCGACGAGCGCGCCGAGACGGAATTGACCGTCCTCTGCCACCGCCTGGCGGGTTCGGGGGGAGCGTACGGGTTTCCGACCGTGAGTGTGACGGCCCGGACGATGGAGCGCCTGCTCCAGAGCGAGCCGCATTGGACCCCTGCCCGCCTCGCGGAACTCGAAGCGGGCATCCGGGAGATCGAGGACGCCTTCGCCCGGGGCGGCCCGGGCTAGCCGCTCAGTGCGCGAATCGCTCCACGAGCGGCGCCACGTCCCGGGGATTCTCGTCCCCGAAGAGCAGGCGCCCCTCCCGAAGTGAGGCCCCCCGCAGCGTCAGGGCCAGCACCTCGCCAAGGCTCTCCACCGGATACACCTCGATCGACTGCCGCACCTCCTCGGGGAGGTCCTCGAGGTCGGGCTCGTTCTTCCGCGGGAGGACGATGCGGCTGATCCCGGCCCGCACCGCGCCCAACACCTTCTCCTTGACCCCACCGATCGGCAGGACGTGGCCGCGCAGGGTGACCTCGCCGGTCATCGCGATGTCGTTGCGCACCGGGCGACCGGACAGCGCCGAGACCAGCGCGGTGGCCATGGTGACCCCCGCCGACGGACCGTCCTTGGGAATGGCCCCGGCCGGCACGTGGATGTGCACGTCGCGGTCGAACATCTCATCGGTGATGTGCAGCCCGGCCGCATGGGATCGGGCGTAGGTCCAGGCCGCCCGCGCGGACTCCTTCATGACATCGCCGAGCTGGCCGGTGAGGGTCAACTCACCCTTCCCGCGCATCGTGGAGGCCTCGACGAACATGATGTCGCCGCCGGTGGCCGAGTAGTACATCCCCGTGGCCACGCCCACCTGGTCCTCATGGGCGGCGCGCTCGGGGAAGACCCGGGGACGGCCCAGCAGGTCATCCACGCCCTGCTGGTCGATCGTCAGCCGCTCCACCTCGTGCGCAGCGATCCGGCGAGCCACCTTGCGCGAGAGCTTGCCCAGCTCGCGCTCCAGCTGGCGCACCCCCGCCTCCCGGGTGTAGCTGGAGACGACCTCCTGCACCGCGCCGTCGGTGATCTCGATCTGGTCGGCGGAGAGACCATTCTCCTCGAACTGCCGCGGAATCAGGAAGCTCCGCGCGATCACCAGCTTTTCCCGCTCGGTGTACCCGCTGAACTCGACCGTCTCCATCCGGTCGAGCAGCGGCGCCGGGATGTTCTGCGGAAAGTTCGCGGTCGCGACGAACAGCACTTCGCTGAGGTCGAACGGCACGCCGAGGTAGTGGTCGACGAACGAGTCGTTCTGCGCCGGATCGAGGACCTCGAGCAGCGCCGCGGCGGGATCGCCCTGGAAAGACACGCTCAGCTTGTCGACCTCATCGAGCAGGAAGACCGGATTCCGGGTGCCCGCCTGCCGCATGCCGTTGAGGATCCGGCCTGGCATGGCGCCGACGTAGGTCCGGCGGTGTCCCCGGATATCGGCCTCATCGCGTGCGCCACCCAGCGAGATGCGGACATACTTCCGCCCCATCGCCCGCGCGATGGACTTGGCGACCGAGGTCTTGCCGACGCCGGGAGGGCCGACAAAGAGGAGAATGGGACCTTTCGCGCCTTCGCCCCGCTCGGGCGGGGCGGTCGTCAGCGGGGCGGCGGGGACGGACGCCGGGGGCGCCGCCGATTCCCCTGCACTCCCGGTGTCCGGCCCCTCCCCCGATACGGCGGCCCCGTTGCCCCGCTGCCCCGCGGCACGCAGCTGTCGCACCGCAAGGAATTCCAGCACCCGGTCCTTGACGTCGCCGAGCGCGTAATGATCCTCGTCGAGGATCCGCTGGGCCTCCGCCAGGTCGAGGTGCTCCTCGCTGCGCGCGCTCCACGGGAGTTCGAGGATGGTCTCGAGGTACGTCCGGATGACCTGCGACTCCATCGATTCCCGCGCGATGCGGCCGAGCCGACCGAGTTCCCGGTCCACCTCGCGACGGGCGTCGGCCGGCAGCTCGAGCGCCGCCAGCTTGGTGCGCAGCTCCTCCATGTCGTCCGACTCGTCGTCCTCGCCCAGCTCCCGCCGGATGGTCTTCATCTGCTCCCGCAGGAACATCTCCCGCTGCCGTTCGCCGAGTTCTTCCTGCACCTGTGACTTGATGTCTTCCTGGGCGTCGACGAGGCCGATCTGCCGCTGGGCATGGACCAGGACCCGGCGGAGCCGGTCCTCGACGCTCAAGGTCTCCAGGAGCGTCTGGCGCTGCATCGGCGTGATGTCGAGGTAGCCGGCGACGAGATCGGCGAACCGTCCCGCATCGTCCACCCCGGCCAGGACCTGCTGGACCACCTCTTCCGGCAGCCCCGACTTCTGCCCCAGCTCGGCCGCGCGGGTGCGGGCCTCGCGGTGCAGGGCGAGGAAGGCCGGGTCCTCCGGGTTGAGCGGGGCAAGCTCCTCTGCGTCGCGAACCACGGCCTGGAGGTAGCCGTCCTTCTCGACCACGTGCATGGCGATGCCGCGCCGTTCCCCGTGGAGCAGGAGCTGCATGCCGGCCAGCCCGCGCTGGAGCTGCCCGATCCGGGCGATGGTGCCGATGGCATAGAGGTTGTCCGGCGTGACCTGCTCGATGTTTTCGCGCTGCGAGAGGGCGAACACCAGCTTGTCGGGGGTGGCCAGGGCCGCCTCAATCGCGCGGAGGGTGCCCGGGCGCCCGGCGCCGATGGGCGCCGTCACCCCGGGGAAGAGCACGACATCCCGCAGCGGCAGGACTGGAATCGTCAGGCGATCAGACATCAGGTATCCTCACATCCCCTTACCGGCGGGGGCGAAATTGGCAGGTAACTCGACTGGGAATACCCTGAAGTGCACCACGCGTGCCATCAGAAAGTGCCAGAATCTCTTTGGAACATACCTCCGTATGGGCGTCTGAGGTGCAATTCGGAACGAATCAGGTCTGCGACAATGAATCACCTGCCAAAGCGACAGGATCGGCATCGGACGAAGTTCAGCGAAGTCGATGCCGCCTCCCTTGTTGCCCTATCGCAACGAGGACGACAGATTGGTGTGTTCCCGATGATTTTCGGTCCAGGACCCCAGCACCGAGGGACCCAGCTTCGATGAACGCTCCCGAAGACCTCTCCCTCGCCACCCGCCTCGGCAAGGCGCTTGGCGACGCCTACACGATCGAGGGTGAGATCGGTCGCGGCGGCATGGGGGTGGTCTATCGCGCCCGTGACGAACGGCTCCAGCGCCGGGTCGCGATCAAGGTCCTCCCGCCCGAACTGGCCTATCAGGAGGAGATTCGCCAGCGCTTCATGCGCGAGGCGCAGACCGCCGCCCGGCTCTCCCATCCCCACATCGTTCCGATCCACGGCGTCAGCGAGGGCGGCGGGCTGGTCTACTTTGTCATGGGTCTGGTCGACGGCGAGTCGCTGGGGGCCCGCATCAAGCGCCGGGGCAATCTCCCCTCGGAAGAGGTCCGCCGCATCATGAAGGAGACGGCGGACGCGCTCAGCGCCGCCCATGCCTTCTCGGTGGTGCACCGCGACATCAAGCCCGACAACATCCTCCTCGAAGGCACCCGGGGCCGGGTGATGGTCACCGACTTCGGCATCGCCAAGGCGCTCTCCGCCGCCGGCTCGGGAGCCACGCTGACCGGGGCCGGGGTGGCCATCGGCACGCCCGCCTACATGAGTCCGGAACAGGCCGCAGGGGAGCGGGAGATCGACGGCCGCTCCGATGTCTACAGCCTGGGCATCGTCGCCTACCAGATGATGACGGGCGAGCTCCCGTTCCAGGCGCCGACGGTGGCCGGCATCCTGATGAAGCAGATCACGGAACCGGCGCCGATGGTGAGCCTCAAGCGCCCCGACGTGCCGGAGGACCTTGCCCTCGCCATCAGCCGGTGCCTGGAGAAGGACCCCGAGAACCGCTGGCCCACCGCCGACGCGCTCCGGCGCGCGCTGGAGACCCGCACCGTGACCGGCTACCGCCCGACCGGCACCGGCTGGAGGGCCTCGTCAAGCCGATCCGAGCGCGGCACCGCTTCCAGCCGGGCGCGCACCTCGGAGCGGCCGCTCCGCCCCCTGGCGGGGTCGCTGCCGGCGCGTCGCAGCGAGCGCGCCGTGGCCGCCCCGGGACGGCGCTCCCTTCGCCCGTCGCGGAAGCCGTCGTGGGACGCGGACAAGAACGACAAGCACAAGCCGCCGGTGGACACCGGGGAGCCGGAAATCGTCCAGCGGACCCGGGCCATCTTCGCGCGGTGGGCCGCCGTCTCCGGCGGCACCCTCCTGCTCAACTTCGCGACCGGCATCGGGGACCCGTGGTTCCTGTTCGTGGCGGGCGGCATGGGGATTCCCCTGCTCCGGAGCTACGCCACGCTCTGGCAGTCAGGGTACAGCTGGCGGGATGTGCTCAGCCGCCCCGCCGCGCACGACTCGGCGGAGAACAAGCTGACCTCCAGCGGCGGCAAGCTGCCCCGCCTGCTCCCGGCCCCGACCGCGGCCGACTACGGGCAGGGGTTGCCGCAGATCCAGCAGCTCCATCGCGACCGGATCGCCATTCTCGGCCTGATGGAGCGCTTGCCTGCCTCCGACAAGAAGATGCTTCCCGAGGTCGTCCAGACGGCGGACGCCCTCTTCGAGCGCGCCACCGACCTCGGCAAGACACTGCACGCGCTCGACGCGAACATGGCGACGGGCGAGTTCAGCCGGATCGACGAGCGGATTACCGCGATCATGCGGGAGCCGGACGACGAGGAACGGGCCCGGCGGATCGGACTGCTCGAGCGGCAGAAGAATCAGATGACGGAGTTGCGGAGCCGGCGGGACCAGGTCTCGGCCAACCTGGAATCCTGCATCCTGGCGATGCAGAACGTCCGGTTCGACCTGCTGCGACTGAAGTCGGCGGGGGTTGGGGCGGTGCTGGGCGACCTGACGAACGCCACCCAGCAGGCCCGGGCGCTCAGCCGCGACGTGGATGGAGCCATCGCCGCGGCGAGCGAAGTGAAGAACGCGATCGACTCCTGACGCGGTCGACCAGCTAGAAGGCGTAGACCGCGCCGAACCGGAGGCTTGAGTAGTCGTAGACGATCTTGCCGACGAACGTGGACTCCAATGCGGTGCCATCCGTCTTGGCCCCCACGTCGACCGTCACGTTGGTGTAGTACCAGCCCGCGCTGAGCCCCCAGTGGTTCGACAGGAAGTACTGCGCGAAGGCATCTCCCTCGAACACGGAGATGTCGAAGCGGTCCACCCGTGCGCCGATGCCCCGCGCGTCCCCACCGACATACCAGCGATCACCAAGGCGCCATGTCCCGAACGCCCCCAGCGATCCCGTCGGGCCGGTGAGCGACTTGTCCAGGGCGAGCGAGCCGCTCGCGCAATTCGGGCCGGCGCACCCAGTGGCGGTTGCGTCGAATTGGAAGTTGAAGAAGATCGCCCCCAACCCGAGGGCCAGCCCGATGTTGTGCCGCTCCTTTGCCCAGAGCGAATACTTGAACTGGAAGGTGAGATTGCTCGAGCCGAGCTTGGTGTCGGAGTTGATGGTGCCGGACAGCGTGTCGCCGCCAATCTCCAGCGTACGATTGACTTCTTTCGTTCCACTCTGGTTCAGCACCTGATACCCGAAATTGAGCTCCGTCTTCCGACCCGGCTTCCAGCGGACACCGAACGCCGGCTGGACCGTGGTGCCGGAGATCCCGAGGACCTCCTTGAAGTTGAGGGTGGTGCCTTGGTCGCCGTTGGCGGCGTCCACCCGGGCCTCGGAGGTGTTCAGCACCGTGGTGAATGCGGCCCCCACCTGCCACTTGTCGTACAGGTGGTTCTGCCACTCGGTGGAGTCCTGCGCCGCCACGGGGCGCACAGCGGCGAGCGCCAGCGTTGCCAGCGCGAGCAGGGCGATTGGTCGGCCACGCACGGGGGTCATGTTCACTCCAGGTTCTAGAAGGCGGCGATGGATGCCATCGCCTGGCGCAACGATTCGACCTGCGGCAAAATAACGTCCTCGAGTTCCGGTGCGTAGGCGACAAAGGTGTCGGTGGCCGCCACCCGGCGCACCGGCGCGTCGAGCCACGCGAACGCCTCGTCGGCGATGCGGGCGGCTATTTCAGACCCGTAGCCCCACGACAGCGAGTCCTCGTAGGCCACGATGACACGGTTGGTCTTGCGGACCGACGCGTAGATCGTCTCCCAGTCGACCGGGTTCAGGGTGCGCAGGTCGATCACCTCCACGCTCACCCCCTCCGATTCCTCCAGCGCCTTGGCCGCCACCACCGCCCGCTGCACCACCGCGCCGTAGGTGATCACCGTCACGTCCCGTCCCTCCCGGACCACCTTGGCCTTGCCGAAGGGGATCATGAAGTTGGGGCC
>JAHECL010000220.1 GCA_024641745.1 Gemmatimonadota bacterium
CGTCGAGGTGGAAGAGCGCTTTCGCAACGTCGGCTCGTCCATCGCCGAAGGGACCTATCTCTACCCCCTGCCGGGGGAGGCGGTGTTCAGCGGCTATTCGCTCTGGATGGGTGACCAGGAGCTGCAAGGCGAGATGCAGACCGCCGAGCAGGCCCGCTCCATTTACGAGGAGATCGTCCGGCGCCAGCGCGATCCCGCGCTCCTCACCTACGCCGGCCACGGACTGATCCGGGCGCAGATCTTTCCCATCCAGCCCGGCGAGACCCGCAAGATCGTCCTCCGCTACACCCAGGTTCTCGGGCGCGAGGGCGACGCGCTTCGCCTCCGCTACGCCATCGGCCCGCGCAGCACGACCCGCGGCCGGGGGAGCGACGGCGGGCAGCAGGACCTCTTCTCGCTGCAGGTGACGGCCCCGGGGGAGGAAGCCATCGGCACCCCCTACTCCCCCACCCACGACGTCACCACCCGCCGCACGCGCGGCCAGCTCGTCGTCACCGTCCCCGAGAACGCCGCCGGCGACTTCGACCTGCTCTTTCCCCTGCGCCGGGGACTCGTGGGCACCAGCATCCTGACGCACGCCTCGGCGGGTGAGGATGGCTACTACATGCTGCTCCTCGCGCCACCGCAGAGCTCCACCGACCAGATGATTCCGCGGGACCTCACCCTCGTGGTGGACATCTCCGGCTCGATGTCGGGCACCAAGCTCGAGCAGGCCAAGGCCGCCCTGGCGCAGGCACTCGGCGCCATGGGCCCGCAGGACCGGTTCCGGGTGATCGCCTTCTCGTCGGCCGTGACCGAGTTCCGCCCGGGACTGACACCGGCGAGCCGAACGAACCTGGCGGCGGCACAGCAGTTTGTCCGCGACCTCGCCGCCGGGGGCGGCACCAACATCGAGCAGGCCCTCGCCGTGGCACTCCGGTCCACCGCCGACCGTGAGCGGCTGTCGCTCGTGGTGTTCATGACCGACGGGATTCCGTCGGTGGGGCAGACCCAGCCCGACCAGATCGCGGCGGCGGCCGGCGGGCACATCGGTGTCTCCCGCATCTTTACCGTGGGGGTCGGCACCGACGTCAACACCTACCTGCTGGACATGCTGGCGAAGGAAGGTCGCGGCAGCGCCACCTACGTCGCGCCGAACGCCGACGTCGAAGTGGCCGTGGGCGGCCTCCTCGGCAGGATCCGGCACCCCGCCCTCGCCAACCTCCGGATTGTCAGCGCCCCCGTCACCCTGGCGGAGATGCAGCCGGCCCAGCTCCCCGACCTCTTCTATGGCGAGGAGCTGGTGGTGTTCGGCCGGTACCACGGCACCGGCACCGGCACCGTCGTGATCGAGGGCGAACGCAACGGCCGCCGCGAGCGCTTCACCGCGCGCGCGCAGTTCGGCAGCCGTGAGCCGGACAACACCTTCGTGCCACCACTGTGGGCCTCGCGCAAGATCGGCGAGCTGACCCGCACCGCCCGGCTCGAGGGCGCATCCCCCGCCATCGTCGAGGAGATCCGGCAGCTGGGACTCCGGTACGGACTCCTGACGGAGTACACCTCGTTCCTGGTGCTGGAACCGGGGGCGACCGTCTCCGAACGCGAGATGATGCAGCGACTGGATCAGGCGGCGGTGGGCGGCGTGGCTGCCTCGCGACAGATGAGCGGGGACGCTGCCTTCGCACGGGCCGAGGCCAGTGCCAAGGAAGCGGAAGTGAAGACACTGGCGTCGGCCAACGCCGCCGCGGATCGGCGGCTCGCCAGGGCGCCGTCCGCGCCCGGTGAGGCGGCCATCGCGTCCCGTCGCGTGGCGGGCCGGGTCTTCCTCGACCGGAACGGGGTCTGGACCGACATGACCTACCGGAACGGCTCCCGCACGGTCGCGGTGGCACCGTTCAGCCCGGCCTACTTCGAGCTGGTCCGGTCGCTGCCGGAGCTGGCGCCCTGGCTGGGCGTGGGCGAGCAGGTGCTGATCGCGGGCGCCGGTGTCAGCATCCGCATTGACCCGGCCGGTCACACCAGCTGGCGGGGGAACACACTCGCCACGACGGTGCGGGACTTCCGGGGACAGTGAGCCGCCCCCTTGTGCGGAGCGTGGCCTGCAGGACATTTCTCCCTGCAGGCCATTCCCCGCCCTCCCCCTCGAGCCAATGACGACTGACCTGGCCGCACTCTTCCGGGAACACCACGCCGCCCTCGTCCGGGTCCTGTACCGCCGGACCGGGGACCACGACCGTGCGGAAGACATTGCGCAGGAAACCTTCGCGCGGGCGGTGGCGGCGCCGCCGCGGAACCCGCGTCCCTGGCTCTTTGCCGTGGCGCTGAACCTGGTGCGCGAAGATGGCCGGAAGGCGGTGCGGCAGGGGCGCCGGCTCGAGCTGTACCGGGCGGAGACCCCGCAGTCGGCCCCGGCGGCCGACGTGGCGCTGGACCGCTCGGATGACGTCCACGCGGTGCGGGCGGCGCTCGCCACGCTGGCCGAACGGGACCGCGAGGCGCTCCTGCTGAAGGCCGAGGGATTCAACTACGACGAGATCGCGGAGACGCTGGGGCTGGCCAGGGGAGCGGTCGGAACCACGCTGTCGAGGGCACGCCGCCGGCTGGTCGAGGCATATCGCACGCAGGGAGGCAGGCATGTCGCATCCTGACGACGGAACCATCCAGGCGCTGCTCGACGGGGAGCTCGGTCCCGCGGAGCGGACCCGCCTCGAGGCAC
>JAHECL010000086.1 GCA_024641745.1 Gemmatimonadota bacterium
CAACCACCGCTCCACTCCCTCACGAACCGCCTTCACGTCCTCCACGCGCCGCGCCTGCAGCACGAGCACCGGCGCGCGGGGGCGCGGAGTCGGCGCCAGAACGGCGGCGGCCGCTTCCAGAGGCACGAACACCGTCGGCATCCGCTCCACGCCGGTCGAGGTCATCACGCCGACCACCCGGCAGTCGCAATCGCGGAGACGCACCCGTCCACCGATCGCGGCGGCAGGATCGCCTGCGCCCAATGCAGACCCCAGGGCAAACGAAACCACAACGACCGGCTCCCCGGCAGCGGCCTCATCCGCGGTGAAGTACCGACCGGCGGCCATGCCGCGCCCGAGCACCTGCGCCAGGGTCGGCAGCGTCGCCTCGACCGTCACCGTGTCGATGGTCCCACCCGCTTCAATGGTGGCCGAGCCGCTGAGCGAGAGCAGCCCCGCCTCCGCCTCCGGAATGCCCGCCAGGATGGACTCGGCGTCACCCCGGGTCAGGACCAGGTAGTCGTCGATCGGGTAGGCCTGCTGGTCGATGATCTGCGCCGTCCGGGGAGAGAGCACCACCGACTGAAGGTCGGTCGTCGTCGCGAGCTGCTGCCGACCGAAACGCTCCATCCCGTCACCAAGCGTCAGGACGGCCACCAGGGCGGCGGCACCGATGACGATGCCCAGCGTGGAGAGGACGGTGCGCATGGGGTTGGCGCGGAGGGTGCCGAGGGCGATGGAGAGGGAGGCGATCATGGGGAGCCCCTACGCAGGGAGGGGTCCGTACGTTTCAGGTTGAGTCGTCAGGTCAGTCCAGCGACTCAATCTTCACGATGATGGTGGTGATGTTGTCGAGACCCCCCCGGCGGTTGGCCTCCAGGATCATCTTGTCCACCCACGCCTGCGGACCCTTGGGGTCGGCCAGGATCTTCACCAGCTGCTCGTCCTCCAGCATGCCGGTCAGCCCGTCGGAGGCGAGGAGGATCACGTCGCCGGCGCGGAGGTCGCCGAAATAGACATCCGGCACCACGTCGCTCCCGGCCCCGACGCAGCGGGTGATCACGTTGCTGTAGGGATGGACCCGCGCCTGTTCGGGCGTGAGCAGGCCGGCATCGACCTGCTCCTGCACATAGGAGTGGTCGCGGGTGATCTGGAGGAACTCGCCGTCCCGCAGCAGGTAGGCCCGGCTGTCGCCGACCTGGCCGATGAAGTACCGGCCCGGCAGGAGCACCAGCGCCGTCGCGGTCGTCCCCATCCCGCGCTTGTCGTGTTCCGAGAGGGTCCGCTCGAAAATCGATTCGTTGGCGGTGACCATCGACCGCGCGATCCGCTCCGACGCCTCGGCGTCGCCCAGGCCCCGGATCGACCCGATTTCCCTGCTGATGATCCGCACCGCCATCTCGCTCGCGACCTCGCCCGCCGCGTGCCCGCCCATGCCGTCGGCCACGATGAACACCCCGCGGTCGGCCATCATGAGGTAGTTGTCTTCGTTGCCGGTCCGGACAACGCCGACGTCAGTTCGGGCAGCGCAAGTGAAGTGCACGGGACCTCGTCAGCGACCGAAGAAGTAGAAGGCAACCAGGGCGGCGCCTGCGGCGAGCACCACGAACCACACCAGCGCCCGGGCCGGCCGTCCCGGCTTGGATGCAGAAATCGTTCCCTCGCCGGCCGCCGTGGGCGCCGGCGCCCTGGCGGACGGCATCCGCGGCGTGTCGGGGATCGACACGGCCCCGACGACCCGGGTGCCGCCGCCGGGCACCTGCGGTCCGCGCGTGTCGGTCGGATCGAACAGCATCGCCACGTCGCCGAAGCGGACGGTGGACCCCGGCATGAGCGGGACTTCCCCGACGACCTGGTCGCCGTCCACGAAGGTCCCGTTGGTGGAGTCGAGGTCGGTCAGGATCCAGACGTCCTCGCGGCGCTGCAGCTTGGCGTGCGACGCGCTGACACTCTCCTCCCCGAACACCAGGTCGTTGTAGTCGGCCCGGCCGATGTTGACCACCGGCGTGCGGATCGGCAACCGCTGGCCGCGCAGCCCGCCGGTCCGGACCAGGACGGTCGCCAGGGGTGGCGCCACCGTCGGGCGCGACGGGAAGGCGGGCACCATCGAACGAATGCCGTGCGCGGTGTCATAGAGCCGATGGGCGGCGCCGGCCGGAGCCGAGGGCGGGTCGGACACGGCATCGGTATGGAACCGGAACTCGGCCGGACCGATCCGCAGGACGTCTCCCTTGGCCAGCGAGCGCCGCCCCTCGATGCGCGTCCCGTTGACGAGGACGCCGTTGGCGCTGCTGTCCTCCAGGACGAAGCCCGACGGGGTGGTGGTCAGCGTCGCGTGGTGGCGGGACACCTTGTGCGACTCGATGACCACGTCGCAGGAGGCCTCGCGGCCGAAGGTCAGGGGATGCTCGCCGGTCTGGTATTCCCGACCATCGGTGAGGCTGACCACCCGGCCGGCCGGGGCGGCCGTCCCGGCGCCGACGGCGGTGGCCTTCCGGAGCTCGGTCGCGTCGGCCACCTCGGTCGAGCCCACCTTGCCCCCGTCCACCACGATCAGTTCGACGCTCCCCACCCGCACCTTGTCGCCATGCAGCAGCGGCACCGGATCGCCCGAGAGCGGCACGCCGTTGACCGCCACCTCGGCGTCGGGGACGGCGCGGCGGATCGCGGTGCCGGCCGGCGAGGCCTGCACAAGCGCATGCCGAGGCAGCACGCCGGGGAACTCGAGGCGCACCGCCGCCGCGGACGACGATCCGATGACGGATTCTCCTGCGACAAGCGGCCAGCGACGGCCGCCAAGTTCAAACTGAATCATCTCCGAAAACCTACCCCGCCGCCGCCCGGGAAGGCAAGGAACTGCCTTGAGCCGCGAGTTGGAGTCGATAGAGCCGCTCGTAGAGCCCCTGCCGCTCCAGCAGGTCCCGGTGCGGGCCCCGTTCACGGATCTCCCCATGGTGGAAGACCAGGATCTCGTCCGCGTGGAGGATCGTACTGAGCCGGTGGGCCACCACGATGCTGGTCCGGCCTGCCATCAACTCGGCGATGGCCTGCTGGATCTGCGCCTCGGCCTCGGTGTCCACCGAGCTGGTGGCCTCGTCCAGGACCAGGATCCGGGGGTCGAGCGTCAGCGCCCGCGCGAAGCTGAGCAGCTGGCGCTCTCCCACGCTCAGGGACTTCCCGCGCTCACCCAGCACATGCCCGTACCCGGCGGGGAGGCGCTCGATGAACCGGTCGGCACCGACCCGCCGTGCCGCCGCGTGGGCCGCCTGCTCGGGCACCGGCGCGTCGAGCCGGAGATTGTGGAGCAGGTCTCCGGAGAAGAGGAAGAGGTCCTGCTGGACGAACCCGATGCACCGGCGCAACTCGCCCGTCGGCAGGTCCCGGATGTCGACACCGTCCAGCGTGATTCGCCCCCGCTCGGGGTCGTAGAAGCGAAGGAGGAGGCTGATGACGGTGGTCTTCCCCGCCCCGGTCTGGCCGACGAGCGCCACCGTCCGGCCCGGCGAGGCGGTAAACGACACGTCGCGGAGCACCCAGGCCCCCTCCTCGCGGTACCGGAACCAGACGCCCTCGAAGCGCACCTCGCCGCGGACCGGTCGGGGCAGCGTGGCGGGCTTGACCGGTTCCGGCACGGTGACCGGGGCGTCCAGCAACCCGAAGATCCGTTCCGAGGAGGCCATGGCGCTCTGCACCAGGTTGAACTTCTCCGAGAGGTCCTGCAGGGGCTGGAAGAATCGCCTGGTCAGCTGGATGAAGGCGGCCAGCGTCCCCACCGTCAGCGTCTCGCTCGCGAACCGGATGCCGCCGTACCAGAGCAGGAGGGCCACCGCGACGGAACCGAGGACCTCGATGATCGGGAAGAACACGGCGTAGACGGTGATGGAGCGCAGGTGCGCGTCGAGGTGCGACCGGTTGATCGCCGCGAACTCGTCGGCGGCGGCGCGCTCCCGCCCGAACAGCTGCACGATCCGCATGCCCGACAGGTGCTCCTGGAGGAAGCTGTTCAGGCGCGCCAGGCGCAGCCGGATGTCGCGAAAGGCGTCGCGCACCTGCCGGCGGAAGAGGTAGGCCGTCAGCCACACCAGCGGAATGACCGCGAACGCCACCAGCGCCAGCCGCCAGTCGGTCCAGAGCATCAGCGACATGATGGCGAGGAGGGTGAAGAGATCCCCGAAGATCGCCACGACACCGGAGGAGAAGAGCTCGTTGAGGGTTTCGACGTCGGAGGTGACGCGGGTCATCAGCCGACCGACGGGATGCCGGTCGAAGTAGGGGATGCTCAGGCGCTGGAGGCGGCCGAAGATCTGCATCCGGAGATCGTGCATCACCCCCTGGCCGATGTACGTCGTCAGCAGGCCCTGGGCGTATTCGGTGCCGAACTCGAGGAGGAGGGCGGCGAGGTAGGCGGCGGTGAGGGTCCCCAGGAGGCCCAGGTCGTGCCGCGGGACCGCGACGTCAAGCACCTGCCTGGTCAGGACCGGCCCGACGAGCGCCAGCAGGGCATTGACGATGAGGAGGGCGACGGCCACGGCCACCAGGCCCCGGCGCGGACGCAGGTAGGTCAGCATCCGCCGCATCAGTCCGGCGTCGTAGGACCGGCTGAGGGCGTCCTCCTGGAGGCTCATCCCGGCGTGCCCGGACCGGCGACCGCCGGCACGGGACCACCATCCAGATCCTCGAGACCCTTGATCCCCTTCCGCACCCAGGTCGAGAAGACCAGGAATCCGAAGGCGATGGTGAAGTAGCTGAGGATGGTACGCCAGACCAGCGTGTACAGCGGGGTCAGCGCGGCGGGCACGTAGGCCGTCATCACGATGGCCGAGAGCACCTCGGCGATGCCGCTGGCCCCCGGGGTCGGCGCGAAGTAGAGCAGGAAGGTGATGAGGGTCTGGACCAGGAGGACATCCACGAAGTGGGCCTCGATGCCGATGACCCGGAGCGCCACGTACCCGGCCAGCAGCTTGTTGGCGTGGGAGGGGCCCGACAGGATCGTGGCCCAGACGAGTGAGAGCCACCCGCGCGGCGAGTTGAACTTGACCACGCTGGCGTGGGCCTCGTCGATCCCGATGGTCAGCTTCTCGAGCCGGGCCTCGATGCGCTTGCTCCGACGGCCGGCCCAGACGGCGAGCCGGTGGACACCGTTCCGCGCCACCCGCGGAAAGACCATCACGACGACCATCAGGACGCCGAGCCCGGCAAAGATGCCCAGCGTGCCGAGGAAGAGGTCGTAGAGCGACATCCCGAGCAGGTCGCCCTTGGTCCCGAGCGACTGCCCCCCGCCCAGCATGATGGCGAGCGGACCCGCGATGCCGAAGAAGGCGATCGTCGCGATGAAGGTCATCAGGGTGGAGGTCATCGCGACGGGCACGCTGATCCCGTACCGGCGCATGGTGTAGATCATCATCGGCGCGGCGCCCGACTGCAGGGGCGTCATGTAGGCAGCCCAGGCGCTCATCCCGCCTGCGAGGATCATCCCCTTCAGCGGGGGGTTGGGCTGGATCTCCCGGGCCACCACCCAGAGCCGGAGCCCCCCGCCGATCCAGTCCATCGAGGCCAGGGCCAGCCCCACCAGCACCCATCCCCAGTGCAATTGCGTGAGCCCGTGCAGGAAGGCCGGGAGGTTGCCCCCGTAGAAGAGAATCGCGACATACCCCACGAGGGAGATGCCGACGAAGATCTCGAACCCGCGCAGGATCAACTTGGGGGAGAGTGGGCTGGCCATGAACCGGGAAACGTACGGGTCGGCGGAGGCGGGGTCAACTATCTTTTGGCATGCCGCAGGATGTCATCCGAATCGTGAATGCGCGCCAGCACAACCTCAAGGGCGTGACGGTCGATCTCCCACGTCGCGCCCTGGTCGTCGTGACGGGGCCCTCGGGCTCCGGCAAGAGCTCGCTCGCGTTCGACACCCTCTACGCCGAGGGCCAGCGTCGGTACGCGGAATCGCTGTCCACCTACGCCAAGCAGTTCCTCGACCGGATGCCGAAGCCGGTGGTCGATCGGCTCGACGGGATCCCCCCGGCGGTGGCCATCCGGCAGCACAATCCTTCCGTCTCCAGCCGGTCCACCGTCGGGACCGCGACCGAAGTGTACGACTACCTGCGCCTCCTCTGGGCCCGGGCCGGCACCACGCTCTGCCGCACCTGCGGGGG
The DNA here is from genome assembly GCA_024641745.1 of Gemmatimonadota bacterium. Taxonomy (GTDB): domain Bacteria; phylum Gemmatimonadota; class Gemmatimonadetes; order Gemmatimonadales; family GWC2-71-9; genus SPDF01. The sequence continues at coordinate 6,132 of JAHECL010000086.1, forward strand.
GCCGGTGCGCCAGGAGACCCCCCAATCGGCGGCGGACGAGGTGCAGGCGCTGGGCGCCGGCCGGCTCCAGGTCTGTTTCCCCCTGCCCCCCTCCGCCCGCTACAGCCATGCCGCCATCGTGGAGAACCTGAAGGCCCTCGGGTTCCTCCGGCTGCTGGCCGACGGAAACCCGGTGCACCTCGAGGAACTGGACGCGGACACCGACCTGACTGCGGTGGAGGACCTGCTGGTCGTCGTGGACCGCCTGGAGATCGGCCGCGAAGCCGGCAACCGTCTGGTCGAGGGCATTGCGACGGCGTTCCAGGAGGGCGAGGGCATCGCCATCGTCGTCCACGACGGGGGCCGCCTGCGATTCACCGAGCACCCGAGCTGCAGTCGCTGCGACACCCCGGCGCGCGCGCCGACACCGGCGCTCTTCTCCTTCAACAACCCGCAGGGCGCCTGCGCCGCCTGCAACGGCTTCGGCGCGGTGCTCGAATACGACGAGTCGCTGATCGTGCCGAACGGCGACCTGGCGCTCTCCGACGGGGCGATCGATCCGTGGACCAAGCCGCGGTACGAGGCACGACGGCGGCTCCTGCTGGATACGGCAACGCGGCTGAAGATCGACCCGAACCGGCCGTGGTCGCGACTCAAGGCAGCCGACCGGGCCCTCCTCCTCAACGGGAAGTCAGGCAAATACCTCGGCATCATCCCCTTCCTTCGCGGGCTGGAACCGAAGCGCTACAAGCAATACGTGCGCGTCTTCCTGCGGCAGTACCAGCTCGCCCTCACCTGCCCCGCCTGCCAGGGCACCCGTCTCAACGAGCACGCCCTCGCCGTCCGGGTGGCCGGCGGGACGATCGCCCAGGTGAGCGCCCGGCCGGTTGGGGAGCTCCGCGGGTGGCTGCAGCACCTGAGACTCGGCCCGGAGCACCAGGCGGTGGCGCAGCTCATCCTCGACCAGCTCGAGGCCCGGCTCCGCTACCTCGATGATGTCGGACTCGGCTACCTGACGCTGGACCGACAGGCGCGCACCCTCTCCGGCGGCGAGGCACAGCGCATCGCGCTCGCCAACGCCCTTGGCTCCCAGCTCGTCGACTCGCTGTACGTGCTCGACGAGCCCTCCATCGGGCTGCACCCGCGCGACACCGACCGGCTGCTGGCGCTGCTGCATCGGCTTCGCGACCTCGGCAACACCGTCATCGTGGTCGAGCACGACCTCGCGGCGGTGCGCGAGGCGGACTTCATGCTCGAACTCGGGCCGGGGGCCGGCGAGAAGGGCGGCAGCGTGGTCCACGCCGGGCCGCCGGCCGCCGCGACCACCACGCTCACGGGGCAGTACCTCTCGGGCGCCAGGTGCATCGCGGTGCCGAGCGCGCGACGGGCCGCGGGCCCGCTCTGGCTGGAGGTGCGCGGCGCCACGCTGCACAACCTCCGCGGCGTCGATGCGAGGATTCCCCTGGGCACCCTGACGGCGGTGACAGGGGTCTCGGGGTCGGGGAAGAGCAGCCTGGTGCACGACGTGATCTACCGGGCACTCGAACGCCGCCTGCACGGCGGACACTCCGCCAAGTCGCATCTCGGGGAGCAGGTCGGCGCCGTCGCGGACCTCGCGGGCAGCCAGTTGATTTCCGACGTGCTGCTGGTGGACCAGTCACCGATCGGCCGCACGCCGCGGTCCAATCCCGTCACCTACGTGAAGGGGTTCGACGACATCCGGGAGCTCTTCGCGGGCCAGCCGCTGGCCCTGGCGCGCGGCTACACCGCGTCGTCGTTTTCATTCAACCTGCCGGGGGGACGGTGCGAGGCGTGCGACGGCGCGGGCCATGTCCAGATCGAGATGGTCTTCCTGGCGGACGTCTTCGTGCCGTGTGAGATCTGCGGCGGGAGCCGGTACAGGCGGGAGATGCTGGATGTCCGGATCCACGGCGCCTCGATCCACGACGTGCTGCAATGGACGGTGGAGGAGGCCATCACCCGGTTCCGGCACCAGCCGAAGCTCGGCGCGGCGCTCTGGCAGCTGCAGCAGGTCGGCCTCGGCTACCTGCGCCTCGGCCAGCCGGCGACCACCCTCTCGGGCGGGGAGGCCCAGCGCCTCAAGATCGCGCGCGAACTCGCCGGCGCGAAGCGGAAAGGGGCCCGGAAGCTCTACATCCTCGACGAACCGACCACCGGCCTCCACCTCGACGACGTGCGCGTCCTCATCCAGGTACTCGACCGGCTGGTGGATGCCGGCAACACCGTGCTGGTCATCGAGCATCACCTCGACGTGATCAAGCGCGCCGACTGGGTCATCGACCTCGGGCCGGAGGCGGGCGACGGCGGCGGACGGGTGGTGGCGGAAGGAACGCCGGAGGCGGTCGCCGCCACGCCGGCATCGCTGACCGGGCGCTATCTGCAGCCGCTGCTCGAGGCGGCCACCGCGGAGGTCCCGGGATGAGCGACGCATTCGATGCGAAGGCGGCGGTGAAGCACCTGCGCGCGGTCGACCCGAAGCTCGCCGCCGTCATCCGGAAGGCGGGCGCCTGCCCGCTGGAGCCGAGGCTGCGGTACCCGCCGTTCGAGGAGCTGCTCGAGTCGATCGTCTACCAGCAGCTGAGCGGCAAGGCGGCGGCCACCATCTACGGGCGGGTCCGCGGCCTCTTCCCGGCGCGACGCCACCTCGCTCCCCAGGCACTGCTCGACATGCCGGACGAGCCGCTGCGCGGGGCGGGATTGTCTCGCGCCAAGCTCGCGGCGGCGCGGGACCTCGCGGCCAAGACGCTGGAGGGGGTGGTGCCCACCGCGGCGGCGCTGAAGCGCATGCCCGACGACGAGATCATCGAGCGGCTGACGGCAGTGCGGGGGGTGGGCAAATGGACAGTGCAGATGCTGCTGATCTTCCGGCTCGGCCGGCCCGACGTGCTGCCGATCCACGACCTTGGCGTCCAGAAGGGGTTCCAGCTCACCTACCGGACCCGCCAGTGGCCCAGGCCCGACCGGATCGAACGCGCCGGCGAGAAGTGGCGCCCGTTTCGGACAGTCGCGTCGTGGTATCTCTGGCGGGCGACGGATCAGGCGCCCTGAAGCACCGACCGGGCGGCGTGGATGGCCTGCTGCGACCCGGTGAGCGCCAGGATGTCCCCCGATTTCAACTGTTCGTGCCCATCCGGCACCACGATCCGTTCCTCCCCCCGACAGATCGCCACGACTGAGGCCCCAGTCAGCCCTCGCAGGTTGAGGTCGGCGAGGGTCTGGCCGGCCGCCGCATCCCGCGGCCCGACCACCGCCTGGGTCAGCTCCCCGATGCCGGGCAGCAGCGCCCGCACTTCCTGCATGATCCCGCCCGGTGCGGCGGGGTGCTCGCCCGTCACCGCCAGCGCCTCCACGATCATCGTGGCGCCGGCACGGATGTGCCCCTGGAGGTCCCGTGCCGAGCGCCAGAAGGCCATGCCCAGCAGGAACAGCAGGGTACCGAGCAGCGCCGGCCCCCCGTACACCGGGAGCACCGGCAGGGTGACCGCCACCACCGGGGTGCCGACGATCAGCACCACGCCGATCTGGACGGAGAGACTGACCATGCGCCTCGGTGCCGCGCCCAGGTCGGCGCGCCCCGGCGGCGCGGCCGGCACCGCCCGGAGGGAGATGGCGTCGCCCAGCGATCGGGCGGATCGCACGATGCCGTACACGAACGGGAAGAGGGCGGCAAGCGCCAGCACGATGGCGATGCCGTGGACGATGGGGGCCGCGATGCCGGAAAGCTCCGCGAGCCACGCCGTCGCGCTGTCGAGCGTGAGGGACGCCCCGACCAGGATGATGGCGAGGAG
>JAHECL010000221.1 GCA_024641745.1 Gemmatimonadota bacterium
GAGGTCGGCCATCGCGGCCATGCACAGGTCCCATCTCACGGGGTTGCTCACCTGGGAGACGAGCCGGCCCAGGACGTCGCGCCCGTCGTGCACGACGCGCCCGTCGGCGTTGGAGATGAGGGGGATGCGCGGGTCGTGGGTGGTGATGGCCCGAGCCAAGTGGGCCAAAGTGCTGACGGCGGGCGCCATGTGCTCGGTGTGGAACGCGCCGGCAACCTCGAGCGGCCGGACGCGCGCTCCCTCGGGCGGGTCATCGGCGAACGCGGCGAGCTGGTCCTTGGTGCCGGCGACGACGATCTGGCCGGCTCCGTTCATGTTGGCCGGGGTGAGGCCGTGCTTCTCCGCCTGCGCCACGACCACCTCGGCATCTCCGCCGAGGACGGCGCTCATGCCCGTGGGCGTCGCGGCCGCAGCATTCGCCATCGCGCGGCCGCGCTCCCGGACGAACACCATCGCCTGCTCCGCGGTGAGGACGCCGGCGCCCACGGCCGCGGTGATCTCGCCGACGGAGTGGCCCGAGCCGGCGCCGATCCTGGCGAAGGCGTTGGCCGGGTGCGGGAACAGGCTGAGGAGTGTCACCAGTCCGGCGCCCACGATCAGCGGCTGCGCGACCGAGGTGTCCCGGATGGTGTCCGCGTCGGACACGGTGCCGTGCTCGACGAGGTCGATCCCGGCCACCAGGGACAGCCACTCGAGCCGGTCGCGGACGCCGGGGACCTCGAGCCAGGGGGTGAGGAAGCCGGGGGACTGGGAGCCCTGTCCGGGCGCGACGACAACGAGCACGCTCGTAGCCTTCCGTGGGTGAGTGCGCGCTGGCGCTGTTGACGACGCCAATCTCACGCGGTGGACGTTGTAGGAAACCTACAACAGAGACGCTACTCGGGTATCTCGTCGGTGGCCAACCTCCCCAGCACGAGCCCCACCCGCAGCGTGAACGCCCCCCGCGGGTCGGTGGGGCTGAATCCGGTCACGTCGGCGATCCGTCGCAGGCGGTAGCGCACGGTGTTGGGATGGATGAACAGGGCGCGGGCGGTGGCCTCAAGCGAAGGGGTGCGCTCGAGGTAGGCGCTGGCGGTGTCATACAGCGGGGGATCGGCCAGGAGGGTGCGATGCACGAGGGAGGTGAGGGCGGACGCTGCGTCCTCGTCTCCCGCCAGGGCCCGTTCCGGCAGCAGGTCCGCGGTGGCCACGGGCCGAGGGGCGTCTGCCCAGCCCCAAGCCGCCTGCAGCCCGGACAGCGCGGATCGTGCCGCGCCCGGCACCTGGGCCAGCGACGGGACCGGGTCGCTCACCACCACAGGACCGGGACCGAAGTGCGGGGTGAGCAGTCGCGCGGACTTCATCGGGTCGGACCCTCCGCCCACGAGCGCCAGCAGCGTCGCCCCATGGATGCCGGTCAGGAGGTCGAGGTGCTGGTGCTCGGCGGCGCGCCGGAGGACGTCGAGGGCGGTGCTGGGATCGCCGAGGGGAGCCGATCCCGCGATGACGATGAGCGCCTCGCGGGCGGACCAGCCGAGTGCGGCCACTCGGCCGAGCACCGACTCGTCCATCTCGTCGCGCAGGAGCGCGTCGACGACGAGGGCCTCCAGCCGAGCGTCCCAGGCGCCGCGGGCCTCGGCGGCCCGGGCGTACACCTCGGCGGCCGAGAAGGCGATCTCCCGCGAGTACCGCAGGACCGCCATCCGCAGCTGTGGCTGGTCCGCCTCGGTCGCGAGCTGGTCGATGGCCGCCTCGACGACCCCGACCGTGGTGCGCACGAGGTCGACGGTCTGCTCCAGCGAGATGACGCGGGCCAGTTCGGGCGGGGCCGCGCCGAACACGTCAGAGGTGAGGGCCGGAGCCTCATCGGGGGAGGTGTACCAGTCGATGAAGGCGGTGATGCCGGCCTGGGCCACGAGCGAGACCCAGGAGCGCTCGTCCGGTCCCAGGCTGCGGAACCACGGGAGCGTCTCCTCCATCCGCCGAGTGGCAGCGGTCGTGAGCTCGCCGGTCGATCGGGTGAGGAGGGCGACGTCTGGACGGGCGGGCGAGGTCACGTGCCGCCCCCGGGGGTGCGGGCGGGCGAGGTCACGAGCCGCTATCCGACCGTGATGCCGACAAGGCGTCCGACCGCGAAGGTGATCAGGGCCGCCCCTGCCCCCCACAGCAGCTGACGTGCCGCGGAGAAGGCGACCCCGCGGCCGGACAGGCGCCCGACGACGCCTCCGACGACGAGCATCGCGATCACGGCAAGCGTGATGGCGATGACAGCCGGGACGGCGGTGGAGGCGCCTTCCCCCAGGAAGAACAGGTAGGGGATGACGACGACCGACGCCCCGATGGCGAACGCCACGAAGCTGGATACGGCCGCCCGGATCGGGGACCCGAGCTCGTTGGGGTCCAGGCCGAGCTCCTCGCGGGCCAGGGTGTCGAGTGCCGTGTCGGGATCGGACATGATCTGCGCAGCGATCGATGCCGCGCTGGCCCGGTCCAGCCCCTTGGCCCGGTAGATGAGCTCCAGCTCCTTCTGTTCCTCCTCGGGCTTCTCCCGCAGCTCGGCGGCCTCGATGGAGAGCTCCCGGCGGAAGAGGTCGCGCTGGCTGGCGACGCTGACGTACTCGCCCGCCGCCATGCTGAAGGCCCCGGCCAGC
>JAHECL010000087.1 GCA_024641745.1 Gemmatimonadota bacterium
CCCCCGAGCGGCCCGAGCGCAGGGCGGAAGAAGGACATCGGGGAGAAGAAGAGATCGAAGCCGAGGAGGGGACCCACGGGAGCCCGGCTCATGATGGCCACGCCGAGGGCGAGCGTTCCGTACCGGGCGGCCGGAGTGTTGGCGGCGACGACCACCGCGAGAAGCGCGAGCAGGAGCAGCCACGCCGTGACCAGCCTGCCATCGTCCCGGACCGCGCCGGTCGCTTCGCCGAGTTCGGGGGGCACCGGCTCCACGCTGAAGAGCAGGCGGGGCCCGGCCGTGGTCGGCTCCTCATAGTCGAACACGTCGGCACGATCCGGCGCCGTGCCGACCGGATACACGCGCAGGCCGACCCCGGTCCGCGCCCGAAAGTCCTCGGTGACCGACTGTACCCGCTCCGGCACGGCGGGCGACGCCCAGACGACCACGGACCCCACGGCGCGCCGCTCAAGCGGCGCCTCGCGCGTCACTTCGAGCACGAGGTAGAAGGGATTGCTGGTCGTGGACACCGGCCGGCCATCGCCCCGGGGTGGCAGGCGGTGCGAACCCGCCCAGGCGAATACGCTCCCGTCCTCGTTGAGCAGCGCCACCCCGGCCTCGAGGGGGGAACGCTGAACCGCCGACCCCAGCTCGGGGAACACTTCCTGCATGCTCCCGGATGCGGCGCTCGCCGCATCCGCGAGGCGGCTGGCCAGCAGGAAGGCAGCGTGCAAGTCGCCCGCCAGGCGATCTGTCGCGCGGTCGATGCGCGCCCGCTCGATGGTGGGCCAGTTGCCCTCGAGCTGTCGGAGTCGCCAGGTGGTCACCAGGGGAGTCACGGCCAGGAGACCGAGGAGCAGGGCGAGCCAGCGCACTCGCCAGCCGATCCACGGGCGGAGCCCGACGAGGGTCGCGAGGGCGGCGATGCCGATGGCGCCGGCCCACGGAAGCGCAGGCGCGCGCAGCCACTCACCAGCGGCGAGCGCCGTGAGGGCGGCCCCGAGGAGCCACCAGCGGAGCGGGGAGCGGTTCACACGCGTATTATACGCAGGATGAGTCCGACTACGCCCCAGCGCCTGAAGGAACTGGTCCCCGACGAGGTGGAGCGCTGCCTGGCCCGCCGACCGACGCTCATCGTGCCGGTGGGCTCGACCGAACAGCACGGGGCCCACCTCCCGCTGGGGATCGACACCATCCTGGTGGAGCGGCTGGCGGATGATCTCTCGGCGCACTTCGGTGTCCTCCGGGCCCCCGCGATCGAGTACGCCGCCAACCGGAACCCGCACCGGCCGCTGCCCGGCAGTGCGCCGCTCGGTCGGAAGACGCTCCACCGGTTGATGAACGAACTGGTCGAGGCCTGGGAGATCGGCAGCGGTGTGCGGGAGTTCATCCTGATCACCGCCGAAGGGCATGAAGCCCATCAGGAGGCGCTCAGCACGCTCCTGATCAAGGAAGCCCGGGTGCAGGTGGTCGACATCTTCTCGCTCGACTTTGGCGATCTGCTGGCGCAACCGGGCCTGCCGGCCCATGGCGGGGAACTCGACACCTCCCTGCTCCTGCACATCGCGCCGGAACTGGTGCGCATGGACGCCGCCACCGACACCACGCGGGCGACTCCGTCGCTGGCCAGCGCGGAGAAGGGGGCACGGCTGTACCAGTTCATCCTGGACCGCATCGCGGTCCGCTGCCTGAACCAGGAGACCTGATGCGCACCACGCACCTGCTCCTTTTTCTCTGTCTTTCTGCGACCGCGCTGGCCGCCCAGACGACCGGCGACCGCGGCGTATTCACCATCCAGCGCGGGGAATCCCCGTTGGGCCGGGAGGAGTTCTCCATCCAGCCCGGTGCCGGTGGAGGCGCGTCCGGCTCCACGCTCGCCTCCCTGGTGCGCTATCCGGCGGCGGGACCGACGGTCCAGATCCAGGCGATGCTGGAGCGGAACGCCGTCGGCGCCGTCGTGGCGCTGCAGATGGACACCCGGCAGCCGGCGGGCCTCAGCCGGGTCTACGGAGCGGCACTCAAGGACAATCTCACGATCCGCCAGACGACGCCCACCGCTGAATCGGTGCGGGAGTATCCCCGGGCCACCGGCATCGTCGTGCTCGACGACAGCGTCTTTGCGTTGTATCAGGTCGTCGCCGAGCGGGCCACGACCGCCGGCGCGCGGCTGCCGGTGCTCTTTCCCCGCACTGGGCGCCGCGGCCAACTCACCGCCACCCGGTCCTCCCCGACCATCGTCGACCTGACCGGCGTCGTCACCGGAAGCCTTACCCTCGATACAGCCGGTCGGCTGATGGGCGTGGCCCTCTCCGATGGGGTCTCGGCGGTCCGCCAATCAAAATGACGCCGATGCCTCTCTTCTAAGATGTTGATATGGATAGGTTTGCGATTCGTTCGTCCCAAGCTGAAACTCAATATGCGCCCCCTCCGTAGGGGGCGCACGACGTTGTACACCCGCATAACCCAGGGGACTCACCACATGACGTACTGGAAGCGGCTGCTCGTGCTCAGCCTCGCGGTACCCGGCCTTGCCTTCGCCCAGCAGCCGGCTGCCCCCACGCCGACCGCCGCGTTGCAGCCGGTGCCCACGAACGCCGGCCCCGGGCTCTCACTGGACGATGCGATGAGCACGGCCCTGGTGCAGAACCCCGACTACCAGCAATGGCTCAATAACGAGAATCCGGCGAACATGGCGGTCAAGAGCGCCTATGCCAGCTTCCTTCCCGGTGCGTCCGCCAGCCTCGGGGCCAACTACACCGGTTCCGGGTCCTCGAACTTCGGCGGCCAGAACGTGGTGAAGACCTCCGCCTCGCGCGGATCGAACTACAGCATCGACCTCGACTGGGGCCTCAACGGCAGGATCCTGGCGACCCCAGGCCAGTCGAAGGCCAACCTGCGTGCCACCCAGGAACAGATCGACGCCGCCAAGGTCCAGCTCCGCGCCGCCGTGCTTGTCGCGTACCTGAACGTGCTCCAGACCAACGCCCGCATCGATGTGGTGAATCAGCAGGTGGGGCGCAACCGGGTGTTCCTCGACCTCGCCAAGGCGCGCTATCAGGTGGGACAGGCCACGATGCTCGACACCCGGCAGGCGGAGGTGACGCTGGGGCAGTCCCAGGTGGACCTGCTCATCGCGAAGCAGCAGAACGCCGATGCGCGGCTGGAGCTCTACCGCCTCATGGGGGTGCCGGCGCCGGACGGCTTCGAGGGAGTGCGGCTCACCGACTCCTTCCCTGTGGTCCAGCCGGCCTGGGCGCTCGACTCCCTGCTGGCCACCGCGGCGGAGGTGAATCCGAACCTGCGCGCCGCCGAGGCCTCGGCCGACGCGAGCAGGTACAACGTGCGGGCGGTCAAGGGCGAGTACTTCCCTTCCCTCAGCGCACGTGCCACCTGGAGCGGCTACACCCAGGACTACACCGATACCACGGCGGTGGCCGGGAGCAATTCCGGCACCTATCCCTGGGGCTTCATCGGCCAGCCCTTCCAGGTGTTCGCCGGCTTGTCGCTCCCGATCTTCGACGGGCTGAGCCGGGAGACCCGGGTCTCCCAGGCCAAGGCGCAGCGCGACGATGCGAATGAGCAGGTCCGGGGGCAGTCGCTGCTGATCCGATCGCAGGTCACCAGCCGCTATCTGGGCGTCAGCACCGCCTACCAGGGAATCGGCGTGGCGGAGGCCAACCGGATCGCCGCGGCAGACCAGCTCCGGCTGGCGCAGGACCGGTACCGGCTGGGCCAGGGCACCGCCCTCGAGCTCTCCGATTCCGAGGGCGCGGTGCAGCGTGCCGAAGGCACCTACGTCGATGCCGTGTACGGATACCACAAGGCCGTGGCCGCGCTGGAAGAGGCAGTCGGGCAACCCCTTCGTTAATCCCGAGGACGCACATGTCACGTCGCACAAAGTTCGGTCTGATCGCCCTCATCGTCGTCGTGGTCGTCGGCGGGCTCTTCTTCCTCACCGCCGCAAATCGCGGGAAGCGGGCGGTCGAGGTGCGCTTCGACACCGTCAAGGCGCAGGACCTCGTCGCCACCGTCACGGCCAGCGGCCGGATCGAGCCGCAGACCAAGGTCGACATCAGCGCCGACATCACCGGCCGGATCACGCAGATCGCCGTCAAGGAAGGTGACTGGGTCAAGAAGGGGCAGTTCCTGCTCCAGATCGATCCGGCGGTCTACGAGGCGACGCTGGCCCGATCGGAAGCGCTGCTCGCCGCCTCGACCGCGGCGCAAGTGCAGGCGAAGGCCAACTACGACCAGGCCGAGCGCACGGTGCGGCGCGCCAACGACCTCGCCAAGAGCAGCCCCGACCTGATCTCCACGGAAGCGGTGGAGCAGGCGCAGACGTCGTTCGAGGTATCGAAGGCGAACCTCAACTCGGCCAACGCGCAGGTGGCGCAGAACCGGGCGACGCTGCAGGACGCCCGCGACCAGCTCGCCAAGACCCGCCTCATCTCGCCGCTCGACGGCCGCGTCACGCGCCTGAACGTCGAGGTCGGCGAGGTCGCGGTCCCCGGTACCTTCTCGCGAGAGACGGCGCTCCTGATGACGGTGTCCGACCTCTCGGTGATCCTGGCGAAGGTCCAGGTGGACGAGACCGACGTGGTCCGGCTGGAGCTGGGCGACTCGGTGCGCGTCACAATCGACGCCTTCCCCGACACCGCCTTCATCGGGCGGGTGACGGAGATCAGCAACAGCGCCCAGCTGAGCGCCACCTCGACCGCGAGCGGCTCGTCCGACCGTGCGGTGGATTTCGACGTGGAGATCACGCTGGCAAACCCACCGGCGGACATCCGCCCGGACCTGAGCGCCACCGCCAAGATCATCACGGACACCCGTACGCAGGTGCCGAGCGTGCCGATCATCGCCCTCACCGTCCGGCAGCATGGGGATGTGCCCAACGAGGATATGCCGGCGGACTCCGCCGCGAAGAAGATGACGGACACCGAGGGCGTGTTCGTGGTCCGCGGGGGCGTGGCCACCTTCACCCCGGTCAAGGTCGGCATCGCGGGCGAGGAGTTCTTCGAGGTGGTGTCGGGCGTCCAGAACGGCGACTCGATCGTGGCGGGTACCTACCAGACGATTCGCGACCTGAAGGACAGCGCGCGGGTGCGGGCGATGAAGGCCCCCGCACCGGGCGGGGAGCAGAAGTGATGAGTGATCTCGTCATCGCGGTCCGGGGGCTCACGCGTTCCTACGAAATGGGCGCCGAGGTCGTGCAGGCGCTCCGGGGCGTGGACCTCGAAATCCGCCGCAACGAGTACGTGGCGATCATGGGGCCCTCGGGCTCCGGCAAGTCGACGCTGATGAACATGATCGGCTGCCTCGACACGCCGACGGGCGGAGAGTACTGGCTGAGCGGGCAGGAAGTCTCCCGGATGGCCGACGACGCCCTGGCCCGGGTGCGCAACCGGGAGATCGGTTTCGTGTTCCAGACCTTCAACCTCCTGCCCCGCGCCACGGCACTGCACAACGTCGAGCTCCCCCTGGTCTACGCCGGCACCGCCGCACGCGAGCGCCGCGCCCGCGCCGAGGAGGCGCTGGCGCGCGTCGGGCTCGGAGACCGGATGCACCACCGCCCCAACGAACTCTCCGGCGGCCAGCGGCAGCGGGTGGCGATCGCCCGGGCGCTGGTGAACCGACCCGCCATCCTGCTCGCCGACGAGCCGACCGGCAATCTCGACAGCGCGACCAGCAGCGAGATCATGCGGGTCTTCGCCGACTTGCACCGCGAAGGGCAGACGATCGTGATGGTCACGCACGAGCCCGACATCGCCGCGCAGGCGGCGCGCGTGGTGGTGTTGCGGGACGGCCGGGTGGAGAGCGACGTCCTGAACCAGCCGAAGGCGGCCTGACCCGATGCCGATCTGGGAGGCCGTCACCATGGCGCTGCGCACGATTCGCGCGCAGAAGCTGAAGAGCTTCTTCTCGCTGATCGGCGTGCTCATCGGCGTCATGTTCCTGATCGCGGTCGTCTCGATCGTGCAGGGCATGAACGTGTACATGGAGGACCAGTTCGCCAACCGGCTGATCGGCCTGAACGTCTTCCAGCTCCGCCAGCGACCCAACTTCACCACCGGCGACATCACCCGGGAGGAATGGCTCGCCTGGCGCCGCCGTCCCCGCATCACCTACGCCGACGCCGACTACATCAAGGCGCACGTGACCACGCCCGCCACCTTCGCGATGTACTGCGCCGACCGGATGGCGCTGAGCTACAACGGCAAGACCGCCAGGGACATCAACCTGGCCGGCACCGAGGCGACCTACTTCCAGATCAAGAACTACGAGATGGCGAGCGGCCGCGCGTTCACGGAGCAGGAAGTCCGGGCGGGCCAGCCCGTGGTCGTGCTGGGCGATCTCGTGGCCGAGAAGCTGTATGAGGGCCAGGATCCCCTGGGGAAGGAAGTCGTCATCGCCGGCCTCCCCTACCGGATCATCGGCGTCGTCGCCAGGCAGGGCACGATGTTCGGCATCTCGATGGACAAGTTCGCCATCATGCCCTACACCGCCCCGGCGCGGCGCCACATCTGCCCGATCAACATCCTCGACGAGGTGCAGATCCAGGCCGCCGGCCCGACAGAGATGCAGGCCGCGATGGCCGAGGTCGAGGCGCTGATGCGCGGCCGCCGTCAGCTGAAGCCGGCGCAGGAGAACAACTTCTACCTGCAGACCGCCGAGGGCGCGCTCGAGGGGTGGAAGCGCTTCTCCCGGATCCTCTTCATGGCGCTGCCCGGCCTGGTGGCCATCTCGCTGGTGGTCGGCGGCATCGTCATCATGAACATCATGCTGATGGCGGTGTCCGAACGGACCCGGGAGATCGGCATCCGGAAGGCGCTCGGTGCCAAGCGCCGCGACATCCTCGCCCAGTTCGTGGTGGAATCGGCGACCCTGTCGGTGGTCGGCGCCGGGTTCGGCATCCTCGCCGGCCTCGCCCTCGCGTTCGTGGTCCGGGCGCTGTCGCCCCTTCCAGCCGCCGTCGCCCCCTGGTCGATCGTCGTGGGCGTGGGCCTGGGCATCTTCGTCGGGGTCGTGGCCGGGGTCTATCCCGCCACGCGCGCCAGCTTGCTCGACCCCATCGTGGCGCTCCGCGCCGAGTAGCAGGGAGGCTCCGTGTCCCAGACGTTCAGCCGCGCCTTCGAGGGCATCGGCATCGCGCTCGACTCGCTCCGCGCCAGCAAGGTGCGGGCGGCGCTGACGATCCTCGGCGTGGCCATCGGCGTCATGGTGGTAATCGCGATGGCGTCCGCGATCACCGGCATCAACCGGAGCCTGGCCGCCGAGCTGGAGTCGGCGGGCCCCCGCACCTTCTTCGTGCAGCGGTTCTTCCAGGGGGGGCTGAACATCTCCGACGGGTCGGATGAGCTCTCGCCGTGGCGGAAGAATCCATGGATCACCGTCGCCGAGTCGGAGATGATTCGCGCGCTCCCGGCCGTTCAGGAAGTGGCGATCGACGAGGGTACCAGCGGACCGGTCAAGTACGGCGATGTGGAACTCACGGACGTGCAGGTGGGCGGCTTCGGACCCGCCTGGGTGTACGTCACCGGCGGGGAAATCATCGAAGGCCGGAGCTTCACCGCCATGGAATACGCGGCGAGTTCCCGGGTGGCCATCATCAACGACAAGGTCGCGGAACGGCTCTTCCCCGGGCTCGACCCGATCGGGAAGACGATCAAGATTTTCGGCGAACCGTTCCAGGTGATCGGGCTGCACGTCGCGGCGGCCTCCCTCTTCGGCGGCGGCGACAACGCCCGGCTGGCGATCCCGCACACCACCTTCGAAAAGGTCGCGGACTATTGGAAGGGGTGGATGAGCATCTCGATCATGCCGGTGGAGGGGATCACCGTGGCCGAGGCGCAGGACCAGGTCGTGGCGGCGCTTCGCGCCAGCCGCGGGCTGAAGCCGATGCAGGAGAACAACTTTGCGATCCTGACCCAGGAGCGGATCCTCGAGACCTTCGACAGCATGACCCGCGCCTTCTTCCTGGTGATGCTGGCGCTCTCGAGCGTCGGCCTGATGGTCGGCGGCGTCGGGGTGGTGGCCATCATGATGATCTCGGTGACCGAGCGGACCCGCGAAATCGGCGTCCGGAAGGCGCTGGGTGCCACCCGCCGCGAGGTCCTCTTCCAGTTCCTGGTCGAGGCGGCCACCCTCACCCTCGTGGGCGGCATCGTCGGCATGCTGCTCGGCGGGGGGATCGCGCTCGGCATCAACAAGTTCACCCCGATTCCGGCCGCGGTGCCGCTCTGGTCGGTGGTCGTGGCGCTCCTCGCCTCGATCGTGACCGGCGTCCTCTTCGGGATGTACCCCGCCAACAAGGCGAGCAAGCTCGACCCGGTGGAGGCGCTGCGGTACGAGTAGGCGGGGCCTCCCGGCCCCGCTATTTTGCGTCATGCCCGTCCTCGAAGCCTTCCGCCTCGCCCTCCAGTCCATCCTGAGCGCCAAGCTGCGCTCGTTCTTCACCCTCCTCGGGATCATCGTGTCGGTGGGCTTCCTGGTGGCCGTCGTGGCCATCATCCAGGGCATGAACGCCTACGTGAAGGAGAACATCACCGGCGCCGTGATCGGCACCAACGCCTTCCAGGTCCGGCGCACCCCGGTGTCGTTCGGCCTGATGGACGACGAGCAGGTGAAGGCCATCGCCAAGCGCCCGCTGGTGAGCACCGACGACGCGGAGGTGGTGCGACGCGCCCTCCCCGACGCCGAGGCGGTGGCGTTCCAGTCGGGGTGGCCCACCCCCACGAGCGATCTCGTCTACCGGAACCAGCGGGTGGGCGACGTCCTGATCTTCGGGATCACGCCGGCCTACCAGATCGTCCGCGACTACATCTTCGCCGCGGGTGAGCCGATGACCGACCCGGACGTCTCCGGGCGACGGATGGTGGCGGTGATCGGCTTCGACGTGGCTGACAAGCTCTTCGGAGACCCGCAGCTGGCGATCGGGCGGAAGATCCGCATCGCCGGCCGCGAATTCGCCGTGAAGGGTGTGATCGCCAAGAAGGGCAAGGTGCTCGGGCAGTCCTTCGACGGGTTCGCACTGATCCCATACAGCACCTTCGAGTCGATCTACGGGCGGCGCAAGACCACCGTCGTGTCGGTGAAGATGCGGGACGCGGAGGAGGTCGAGCCGGCGATGGGACGCGCCCAGGAGGCGATGCGCATCGCCCACCGGCTGCGCCCCGACGAGCCCGATGACTTCACCGTCGACAAGGCCGACGCGCTGGTGGCCTTCTGGAAGAGCCTGACGCGCATCCTCTTCACCATCATCCCCGCGGTGGTCTGCATCGGTATCGTGGTCGGCGGCATCGTGATCATGAACATCATGCTGATGACGGTGAACGAGCGCACCCGCGAAATCGGCATCCGGAAGGCGCTGGGCGCCACCCGCCGGGATGTCCGGCGCCAGTTCCTGGTGGAAGCCGCCACGCTCTCGTTCTTCGGCGGCATCCTGGGGGTCGCGGCGGGATGGTCGCTGGCGCTCCTCGTCTCGCAGTTCACCCCCCTGCCCGCCCGCGTGACCGCCTGGTCGGTGTCGCTGGCCCTCGCCCTCGGCGCCGGGACCGGCCTCATCTTCGGCGTCTACCCCGCCACCCGGGCGGCGCGCCTCGACCCGATGACG
>JAHECL010000222.1 GCA_024641745.1 Gemmatimonadota bacterium
CCTTGCCGGCCGCGCCGCCGCCGGCCGCGCCACCCCGCGCGAACTCGGCGCCCTGCGCGATTCCTTCCTCCGGATGCCCGACACCCTCGAGGGGCTGCGGGGGCTCGCCCACCGCGACCGGAGCGCCGCGCTCGCCGCCGCCGAGGCGTCCTTCGACCTGCTCGCCGACCTGGGCCAGCTGCTCGCCGCGGCGCTCGAGGACCGGCCCCCGGCGACCCTCGCCGAGGGGGGCGTCATTCGCCGGGGCTACGACGCCGAACTCGACGAGAGCCGCGCCCTGCGCGACGGCGGCAAGCAGTACATCGCCGCGCTGCAGCAGCGGGAGCGGGACCGCACCGGCATTCCATCGCTGAAGGTGGGCTACAACAAGGTCTTCGGGTATTTCCTGGAGGTCACGCACGCCCACACCAGCAAGGTGCCCGCCGTCTACGAACGGCGCCAGACGCTGACCGGCGCCGAGCGCTACGTCATTCCGGAGCTCAAGGAATACGAGAGCAAGGTGCTCAGCGCGCAGGAGCGGATGGCGGCGCGCGAAGGGGAGCTTGTCGCCGCGCTCCGCGACCGGGTCGGCGGGGATGTCGCGCGGATCCAGCGGACGGCCCAGCTCCTGGCGCGGCTCGACGTCTGGTCGGCGCTCGCCGAGCGGGCGGTGCACGGCCGATACGTGCGGCCCGTGATGACCGACGGGTTCGGGCTGTCGCTGAGCGCGAGCCGTCACGCCGTCATCGAGCGGATGATGCCGCGGGAGTCGTTCATGCCGAACGACGTGCGCTTCACCGAGGCGGAGCGGCTGCTCCTGGTGACCGGCCCCAACATGGCGGGCAAGAGCACCATCCTCCGGCAGATCGGCCTCTGCGTCGTGCTGGCGCAGATGGGGGCGTTCGTGCCCGCCGAGGCGGCGGAGATCGGCATCGTGGACCGGCTCTTCACCCGGGTCGGCGCCAGCGACAACCTCGCGCAGGGACAGAGCACCTTCATGGTCGAGATGGCGGAGACCAGCGCCATCCTGCACAACGCCACGGCGGCGTCGCTGGTGCTGCTCGACGAGATCGGGCGCGGCACCAGCACCTACGACGGGGTGGCGATCGCCTGGGCGGTGAGCGAACACCTCCACGACCAGGTCGGCTGCAAGACGATGTTCGCCACCCACTACCACGAGCTGATGCAGCTCCCCGAGCGGCTGGCGCATGCCCGCAACCTCAATGTCGCCGTGCGCGAGACCGGAGAAACGGTAGTATTCCTCCATCGCCTGGAAGCCGGCGGCACCGACCGCTCGTACGGCGTGCATGTGGCGCAGCTGGCGGGCCTCCCCGACGCCGTCGTCGCCCGGGCCCGCACCATCCTCGGCACCCTCGAGGGGACGCACCGCATGGTGCCGGGCGCGCCGCCGCCGGCGCCCGACCCGACCCAGCTGCCGCTCTTCCAGGAGCCGCTGCCCCATCCCGCGCTCGAGGCGCTGCGCGCCCTCGACGTCTCGACCATGACGCCGCTGGAGGCGCTGAACCGGCTGGCGGAGCTGCAGAACACCGCCGGAAAGCGGGGACGCGGGGATGCGGGGAAGTAGCCGGGCTGTTTCGCGGTATCGTGCTTGCGTGATTTCGTGTCACCGTGACCAGGAGTCGTGATGCACCGTTCCGGGGTCCTGCTGGCCATCGTGTTCGCCGTCGCCTGCGACAAGGGCCCAAGCGGCGTCATCAAGCTGCCCGACAACGCCCCGCCCCCGGTGGACCAGCCGAGGGACCAGCCGCCCGTCGCCCTGAACGCGCAGACACCGGTGCAGTATCCGCCGGCGCTCTTCGACCAGGGGATCGAGGGCACGGTCATCCTGCGGCTCTTCGCCGACAGCGCCGGCACCCTCGTCAACGACTCCACGCGCGTGCAGGAGTCGAGCGGGTATCCCGCCCTGGACTCGGCCGCCGTGGCCGCCGCGCCCGCGCTCCTGTTCGCGCCCGCGCGGCGTGACGGCCGGGCGGTGGCGGCGTCGTTCCTGCAACCGATCTACTTCCGCCATCCCGGCGCCGGAGGCATCTCGCCGTGACCGCTCCCCATCGCACGCCCTACGACAACGTCCTCGCGACCATCGGCTGGACGCCCCTCATCCGGCTGGGCCGGGTCGGTGCCGGCGTCCGCACCCCGGTGTACGGCAAGGCGGAGTACGCCAACCCCGGCGGGTCGGTCAAGGACCGCATCGGTCTCGCCATCATCGAGGACGCGGAGGCCCGGGGGGAGCTGAAACCCGGGGGCACCATCGTGGAGGGGACGAGCGGCAACACCGGCGT
This sequence comes from Gemmatimonadota bacterium, assembly GCA_024641745.1. Taxonomy (GTDB): domain Bacteria; phylum Gemmatimonadota; class Gemmatimonadetes; order Gemmatimonadales; family GWC2-71-9; genus SPDF01. The sequence goes on from JAHECL010000222.1 coordinate 2,280, forward strand.
CGGCCTCGCGGTGGCGGCGGCGCTCAAGGGATACCGCTGCATCTTCACGATGCCCGACAAGATGTCCCAGGAAAAGGTCCGCCTGCTCAAGGCGTACGGGGCAGAGGTGGTCATCACGCCGACGGCGGTGCCGCCCGACCACCCCGACAACTATGTCATGAAGGCGAAGCAGATCGTGCAGGACACCCCCGGCGCGATCCTGGCCAACCAGTTCTACAACCCGGTCAACCCGGAGGCGCACTATCGCACCACCGGCCCCGAGATCTGGGAGCAGACCGGCGGGAAGGTGACGCACTTCATCG
>JAHECL010000223.1 GCA_024641745.1 Gemmatimonadota bacterium
CCCGACGGCCGGTATGTGGCGGGCTACGGCGACGGCAGGATTTGGGTCGCCGATCGGCAGGGCCGGCTGACTGGGTCGCTCTCCACCATCGCCCGGAAATACCTCCGCTGGTCGCCGGACGGCCGCGCGCTGGTCTTCTTCGAGGTAGGGGCAAGTCGCGAGGATCGCCTGGTCCGCGTGCCGGTCGGCAAGGATGGCGCAATCAGCGGCGAGCCGGAAGTCCTGCTGAACCGGGTGCCGACGCTCTACCGCGGCGCGCTCGACGTGGCGCGCCGCTCCGGACGCGTGGCGGTGGCCACGGGGGATGCGATCACCGACCTCTGGTCGTTCGACCTCGCCACCAGGCCGGTGACGGCGCACCGCGAAACCAGCGGCACGACCTGGTACGCCGGCCCCGCGCTCTCCCCCGACGGCAAGACGATCTACTACTACCGCGGCGATGCGCTGGGCGACAACGTCTATGTGCGCGACCTCGCGACGGGGCTCGAGGAGGCCCTGACCACGGCGCAGTCACCGGGAGGGAGCGAGCCGATTCTCTCGGCCGACGGGCGGCGCCTCGCCTTCCACCGTGTGATCAACGGCGCAAATCAGTACCAGTACGTCGAGTTTCCCTCCCGCCGCGTGGTGACGGTTCCCATCGACTCCGGCGGATCGGTCACTCCTTTGGGCCCGGGCGGCTTCCTCGTGAACCAGTCCGGCAGGCTTCTCACCATCGACTCGCTCGGGAAGTACGTGGGGAGAATCGCGTTGCCCGATTCACTGCCCATCGCCAGTGTCGCCGCATCCCGCGATGGCACTCGCCTCATCGTCGTGGCGTTCCCCAGGGCCGGAAGGGGCTGGGCGATCGGGAGCATGGGGGTGACCGACTCCACCATGCGGATCGTCGGCACCCTGCCTGCCGCAGAACCTCCGCCCTCGGTCAATTGGGACGATGGCGACACGGTAGAGCTGGGCCGCTGGCTCGCACCCGACCCCCGTCCCAGCATCTGGCGGATGTCGCTCGTGGACGGCCGGCTCACGCGGATCACCGACCTGCCGGCACCGTGCACGCCGAATACCATCCGGGTCGCCGCCGGTAGTACGGTGGCGGGGTGCGAGGTCAAGGACGACCGGAACGACATCTGGCTGTTCGACGTGGAGGGGGTGACGCGGTGAGCTGAAGAAATCTTCAGGCAGTCTTCATCCTTCCTTCCGTACCCGATTCCCCTCTTCAGCATGTTGCACCCGTTCGCCGCTGACCCCGGCGTGCCCGCTGCTGGCCTGACGCCTCCTTCCAGGCGCCATCCCACCCCGAGTCCGCCTCCCCAAGTGCGGATCGGAAGCGCGCCCCATGTCCGATGCTGCCCCTCCAAGCCGGACGCTCTCCCTGGCCGGGGATCTTCCGTCCGGACCAGCCGTCGAACGACCCCGGGAGCTGACCCGACTCCTCGAGGCCGGTGACGACGCGCAGTCCGCACGGGCATGGGACGACTTCCTCGGCGCCTTCGGACACCTGCTCCTCAAGACCGCACACCATACCCACCGGACGCACGACGCCGCGATGGACGCCTATGCCCGCGTCCTGGAGCGACTCCGGCAGGACCGGTTCCGCAGGCTCCGCGCCTTCACCGGGGGAGACGCCGCCGCACTCTCCCGGTGGCTCGTCGTCGTGGCCCGGCGGATCTGCCTCGATTGCTGGCGCGAACGCTACGGCCGCCCGCGTGAATCCACCTCCCCAAGCGAGCGCGATGCCCGCCGGCGGCTGGTCGACGAAGTCTGGGACGCGCGGAAACCGGTCGACCTTCCCGGTCCGGCCGCGTCGGATCCGGAGTGGCAGCTGCGGAAGGAGCAGCGCCGGCGCGCCCTCGCGGCCGTGACCAGCGCCCTGCCTTCCCGCGACCAGCTGCTCCTCGCCCTCCGCTTCGAGGATGCCCTGTCGGCGCGGCAGATCGCCGTCATCATGGGGTGGCCCACCCCGTTTCATGTGTACCGGCGCCTCAACAAGCTGCTGGCGTCCCTTCAGGTGAAGCTGAGGGCGCTGGGCGTGGACGGACCCGAACCCTGAGCCGGACCCCGACCGCCGGCCGGCCCGGCAGGCAAACGGCGGCCGGTTGTCCGTCCTGTCCGGACAGTGCCGGTGGATTCGGATCCGGCGCGGCACCGCACAGTGGAACCTTGCACGGGCGTCCGGCCCGGGGAGACGCCTTTCGTGGCGGATGAAGCGACAAGAGACCTGCACCTGAGCGACGCCGAGCTCACGGCCTACCTCGGCCATGAGCTTGCCGGCCAGGCGCTGGAGGAGGCCGAGCTGCACCTGGCGCGCTGCGGCGAGTGCCGCGCGGCGGTCGTCGAGGCGACGGCGATCCTGCGGCCCGCCCGGCGGGCGCGACTGCCGGTGTTCGCGTCGATCGCCGCGGCGGCGGCGGCCGTGCTGTTCTTCACCGTGTGGCCGCAGGCTGGCCCTTCCCCCGTCCCGCCTGCCTCGCATCGAGACGCACCGGCGGCGAGCGTTGCGCCGGCGGTCATTGCGCCGGCCGGCCCGTCAAACGAGGTCCGGGAGTTCGTCTGGTCCCGGGCGGCCGGTGCCGAGCGGTACCG
>JAHECL010000224.1 GCA_024641745.1 Gemmatimonadota bacterium
GCGCGCCGACTGGGTCGCCGGCATGACCACCGAGGGCGGCTCCCTGATCGACTTCCGCGCCACGGAGCGCGCAAGCCAGTAGTGACGCCACGCTCGTTCGTGGGCCGGGCGCCCCGGCGAGGGCGCCCGGCGGGGGGCTGAGCTGTCGGGTGCCTGGCCTTCGGCAGTGATCGTCCCGTCACTGCGCGCGTTGCAGCGTTCGCCGTTCTGACCGATCCTTGGCGGATGCTCTCCGACATCGATTCCAACCCGGCCATGGCCATCCTCTGGATCGCGCTCGGGATCGGCTTGATCGCGCTCTCGGTGGGGCTCTGGTTCCAGCTCCAGCACCGCTCGCGGCGCCATGGAGGCGGCAACGTCGCCGCGGCCGTCATGGCGCTGGCCGTGCTGGCCCTGCTGGTGGCGATCGCCCCGAGCTTCCTGCCGATCGACATCGGCATCTTCCTGCTGATCTTCGCGCTCATGGCCATCTACCGGCCCGACCAGGTGGTCAAGGCCACCGGCGGGGCCCGCATCGAGTGGCGGGCGCTGCGCGACGGGCGCGAGCTCCAGCTGCTGGTCAAGGAGCATGGCGGGCCGTCGCTGGCCCGGCAGAACGTCGAGGTGCAGGAGCGGTACGAGGCGCTGTCGTCGGTCGAGGGGCCGACCACCGAGGTGTACATCGGGCTCCTGCGGGACACCGTGCTGGAAAACCCTGCGGCACCCGGCATGGACGAGAAGCTGGCCGAGCTGGCCGATGCCGATGCGGCGCTCCGGGCGGCCATTGGGGCGCGTCCCACCTGGGAGAAGGAGCTGGAGCGTCGCGCGGCGGAAGGGACACCGGCCGAATAGCCGCTCAGCGCCTCGGCGTGAACTCCCAGGCGATCGGGGCGCCGTTCCAGGCGTCCCGCGCCAGCCGGGCGGCTCCCTCGGCGGGTTCCACGTCAAGGGTCCCAAGGCGAGCGCCCGGCGATCCCGCAAGCACCGCCTCCCGAATCCGCTCGCCCAGCCAGGGGCAGGTGTCGAGCAGGCCGCCGTAGACGATGACCACGGGCTCCGAGCCCAGGCCGAGCCCGTCCACCTCCTCTCGGACCGCCCGGGTGACCCGCCCGCACCAGCGGTCCACCATGCGCGCCGGCAGCCGGTCACCTCGCGTCGCGGCAGCCACCACGGCGCCGGCCAGTTGCGCGGCGTCGGGACCGGGCCGACGACCCGTCCAGCGGAGGTCAGCGGCCTCGATCGCGCGGCGGAGATCCTCGTCACCCCGGCCGCGCCTCGCCGCACGGGCTGCCAGGGCCCCGAGCACGTAACCGCCCCCGAAGATCCCGTGGCCCCGGTCCGTGACCCGGCCATCGGATCCCCGTCCGATGACGTTGCCGCCCGTCGATACCGGCACCGCCAGACCCACCGCATCGGGCGTGCCAGCCCGCAGCACCGCCAGGGTGTCGTTGACGACGAGGATCCGGATCTCCGGGAGGCGGCCAACGAGGGCGGCCTCCAGCGCCCGGGCCTGCTCCGGGCGGTCGATGCCGGCGCCGGCGACGAACACCAGCGACGCCGTCCGGCTCCGGGTTGCCTCACGGACCAGGTCGGCGATCCGGTCTGCCGCGGCGCTCCTGCCGTGGCGCTTGGGGTTGGCCCCGGGTCCATCCGCACGGCCGATGCGCTCGCCATCGGGTGTCACGGCGATGGCGACGCACTTCGTGGCGCCGGCATCGACGCCCACGAGGATCGGCGAACTGGAACCCATGCCTCGATGATCGCGCAGGTGAGGCCTCCACGCATGGACCCGCGTCACCAGGGCATGTCCCGCGCACGGCCTGGCACCTGACGCTCGAGACGACTCCTCGCGCCGTGCACACTAGAACGTGTGTTCTGTTGATAACGCCCGTTGCGGTGTGGACAGGGACCGCCCAGGTTGTGGACGATCACCGTGGCGGCGTGGACGGCCGACCCAGCGCCGGAGAACCGGACGCCCGGTGGGCCCGGTTGGCGGGATCACAACATCTTGCGATCGGATTGCCCACCGTACCACTACATGTTGTGGTTTTGGACTTGACCACCCCTTGTCGGCGACGTACAGTTCGTGGGTCGCCCCGCCACCGGACGACCCCTCGAAACATGGCAGACACGCGGTCCTGAAGCCCGCGAGGATGCCCTGGAGGAACCGGACGGCGAGACGATCCGACGGACGGCCCGCAGCTACGTCACCCCATCCTCGTGACCGCGGGACCACCAGCCGGACGGAGTCCTGTCCGCCCGCAGTCCAGCTCCCGCCTGACACCCGGGAAGCGGCCTGTGCGAATGGGACCCCCATCCGGTCCGGCGGCGGCATGGCGAGGTCCCGCGGCCCGCGCGGGAGCGGAGGAGTTGAAGAGCAATGGCCCAGGTTCGCGAGGTTGTCCCGGTGATGGATGAGAAGGTCACGCCCAAGGCCCGCTCGGGCAAGAGTGGAGCCAAGAAGGGCGCGGCGGCCCGCAAGGGGCTCGGCGGCGTCTACGGCGCCAGCTTCACCGGCGAGGGGACGCGCGGTCTCACGTTCGAGCGCCGTTGGACACGCCCCGGCGTCCATCCCTACGACGAGATCACCTGGG
>JAHECL010000088.1 GCA_024641745.1 Gemmatimonadota bacterium
GGGTCCGCTCCACGTCGTCGGTCTTCTCCCCGTTGATCGCAAACCCCTTCCCCTGGATGCCGCGGCGGGCGTCGCTCTTCGAGGAGGCGAGGCCGCACGCGACCAGCGCATCCGCCAGCGGCAGCCCGGTGTCGAGCATCCCGGCCGGCAGCGCGCTGGTCGGCATCTCCCCGCTCAACACCTCGAACACGCCGGCGTCGGCCAACCGGAGGTCGGTGCCGCCGAAGAGGATCGCGCTGGCGGCGATGACCCGTTCGGTGATCTCCGTGCCGTGGACCCGGGCCGTGATGTCCCGCGCCAGCACCCGCTGGGCGGCCCGCCGGCTCGGCTCGGCGGCCTGCTCGGCCATCACCGCCGCGATCTCCTCGCCCGGCAGGAAGGTGAAGAAGTTGAGCAGGCGTTCGACGTCGCGGTCGTCGGCGTTCAGCCAGAACTGGAAGAACTTGTAGGGGCTGGTGCGGGCCGGGTCGAGCCAGACGTTGCCGTCCTCGCTCTTCCCGAACTTCGCCCCGGCGGCGGTGGTCAGCAGCGGCATCACCAGGCCGTGGGCCGCGCCCTGGTCCCGCCGGCCGATCAACTCGATCCCGGCGGTGATGTTCCCCCACTGGTCGCTGCCGCCCATCTGCATCTCGCACTCCGCGGTGCGGAAGAGGTGCCAGAAGTCGTAGGCCTGCACCAGCATGTAGGTGAACTCGGTGAAGCTGATGCCGGTCTCCATCCGGCTCTGCACCGAGTCCTTCTGCAGCATGTAATTCACGGTGAAGTGCTTGCCGGTGTCGCGGAGGAACTCCATCAGCCGGAGCGGACGGAGCCAGTCGGCGTTGTTCAGGAGCCTTGCGGCGTTCGGCCCCTCGAAGTCGAGGAAGTGCGCCAGCTGGGCCTTGAGCGCCGCCGCGTTGTGGTCGATGACCTCGAGCGTGAGGATGGGGCGTTCGTCCCGCTTACCGCTCGGGTCGCCGACCATGGCCGTCCCGCCGCCGACCAGGGCGATCGGCGTGCCGCCGAACCGCTGGAGCCAGGCGAGTCCGATGACCGGCAGGAGGCTGCCCACGTGGAGGGAGTCGGCCGTGGGATCAAAGCCCACGTAGGCGGTCACCGGCCCCTGGCCGAGGCGCTGCTGCACCCCCGGCGTGGCGTCGTGGACGAGGCCGCGTGCGGTCATGGCGTCGAGGAGGGTAGGCATGGTGGAGAAACCTAGGTGGACGATTACTTTCCCTCAATGCTCGGTTCCCTGCTCGCCACCATCCGCGCGACCCTCCTTCGGTGGTGGCGGACCCCCAGAATCCGTCGGGGCGTCCTCCTCTCCTTGCTCGGCCTCACCGTCTTTGGCGCGGCACTCGCCATCGGGGTGTGGGCCCGGGCCTGCTCGGGAAACCGGTGTCCGTCCATCGAGGGGCTCGACACCTACGACCCCGACCAGGCCTCCAAGGTCTTCGCCGCCGACGGCCGCCTGATCACCGACCTGGGGATCGAGCGCCGGACGGTGATCGGGCTCGAGGAGATGTCGCCCGCCATCATCGCCGCCTTCCTGGCCACCGAGGACAAGCGGTTCTACCAGCACCACGGCGTTGACTGGATCCGGTTCTTTGGCGCGGTGAAGGCCAACATCCTGGCCGGCGGCGTCGCCGAGGGCTTCTCCACCATCACCATGCAGCTCGCCCGGAACCTCTGGCCCGAGGACCTCAACCGCCGGGAGCGGTCGCTCGACCGGAAAATCCGGGAATCGAAGGTGGCCAGGGAGATCGAGGCCCGGTACGACAAGGACAAGATCCTGGAGCTCTACCTCAACCAGATCGACCTGGGCAACCGGGCCTTCGGTGTGGAGGTGGCCGCCCAGCGCTACTTCGGGAAGTCGTCGCGTGAGCTGAATGTTGCGGAGGCCGCCACCCTGGCCGCGATTCCCAAGTCGCCCAGCCGGTACAATCCGCGGCGGCATCCCGCGCGGGCCCTGCAGCGCCGCAACCTGGTGCTCGGCCTCCTCGCCGACAACGGCAGCATCACGCGGGAGGAGGCGGAGCGGTGGCGGGCCTACCCGCTGCTGCTCTCCTCCCGCGACGACTTCAGCGGCGTGGCCGAGTACTTCGTGGAGTACATCCGTCAGCAGCTCGACGCGCGGTTCGGTCCCCGGCTCTACACCGACGGCCTGCGGATCTACACCACCCTCGACCTCGACGTGCAGCAGTCGGCGGAGCGGGCGCTCGAGAACCAGTTGAGCGCCATCGAGGCGGGGGCCTACGGGCCGTACCGGCACCAGACCTACGCGGACTACCTGGAGCAGAAGGCCGAGAGCGACGACAATGCGCCTCGCACCACCACCCCCTACCTGCAGGGCCTGGCGGTCACCCTCGAGGCGAAGACGGGCTACATCCTCGCGATGGTCGGCGGCCGCGACTTCGAGGACAGCAAGTTCAACCGGGCGACCCAGGCGCTCCGCCAGCCCGGCTCCACCTTCAAGCCGATCGTCTACACCGCCGCGGTGCGGGCCGGCATTCCCCTGACGACGGTGATGGTGGACGAGCCGATCACCGTCCAGATGCCGGGCAACCAGCCGCCCTGGGAGCCGCAGAACTACGACAACACCTTCGGCGGGCCGATCCCGCTGCGGCAGGCGCTCTACAAGTCGGTCAACATCGTGGCGATCAAGCTCGGCATGGAAATCGGGGAGGAGGCGGTCATCGCCGAGGGGACCCGCTTCGGCCTGGTGGCGTCTCCGATTCCCGCCGTCCCCTCGATCCACCTCGGGTCGGCGGTGGTCAAGCCGCTGGAAATGATCGCCGCGTATACGGCGTTCGCCAACCAGGGGGAGCGGTCCACCCCGATGGGGATCCTTCGGGTGGAGGACCGGCAGGGGAACATCCTCTGGCAGCCCCGGCCCCGCCTCGAGCCGGTCATGGACCCGCCGCTCGCCTGGATCATGAACGGCGCGCTGCAGGACGTCGTGCGGCGGGGCACCGGCACCCGCGCCGTGACCGGGATCAGCTTCCCGGTCGGCGGGAAGACCGGCACCACCAACGACGGCAACGACGTCTGGTTCATCGGGTATACCTCCGATCTCGTCACCGGTTTCTGGTTCGGCCTGGACGAGCCGGACCGGATCAAGCCCAACGCACAGGGCGGGCTGCTGGCCGCGCCGGCCTGGCAGCAGATGATGTCGGAGGTCTACGAGCGGCGGAACACGCCGGGCGGGTGGCCCCAGCCCGACGGGCTGGTCAGCGTCGAGATCGACCGGACCACGGGCTTCCGCGCCTCGCCCTACTGCCCGACCAGCGTCCGGGAGACCGACTGGTTCCTGCCCGGCAGCGAACCGAACGAGGCGTGTCCCGTCCACCTGCCGTTCGGTGCGCCGGCGCCGGTGTACGACGCCGCGCCTGCCGCCGAGCCGCCGCCACCCGACGGGCAGTGAGGTGCGCCCGCGCCGCCTGAGCGCCGCGTGGGTGGTGCCGATGAGCGGCCCACCCATCAGGGATGGGGCGGTGCTGATCGGGGAGGACGGCCGGATTGAAGCAGTCGGGCCGACGGGCAGTCTGGCGGCCCCGCCCGACGCCCAGCGCTCTGAATGGCTGGACTGCGCGATCATCCCGGGGCTCGTCAACGCCCACACCCATCTCGAACTCACCGGGTTCGCCGGCAAGGCGGAGGAAGCGGATTTCGCCGCCTGGATTCGTCGCATCCGGACGCTGAAGGAAGCGCGGACGCCGCCCGGGTTTCTTGCCGCGGCACGTCAGGGCCTGGCCGATTGCCACGCCGCCGGCGTGACGACGATCGCCGACACCGGTGATTCCGGCGCGGTCATCGAGGCGCTGGCGGAGGCGGGCGGGAGCGGAATCGCCTACCACGAGGTGTTCGGTCCCCATCCCGATCAGCTCGAGGAGAGCCTCGACGGATTGCGGGCGCGGGTGCGCGAACTCCGCCGATTCACGTCGGCCCGGGTACAGCTCGGGGTTTCGCCGCACGCGCCCTATACCGTGAGCGGCGTGCTCTATCGGGCGGTGGCGGCGTTCGCCGCCGAGCAGGCGTTGCCGATGGCGGTGCACCTGGCGGAGTCGGCCGCCGAGTCGGCGTTGCTTGAGGACGGCGCCGGGCCATTTGCCGAGGCGTGGACCAGGCGGGGCATCCCGCTGCCCGCGCCGCTGGGAGAGTCACCCATCGGGTGGCTCGATCGCCACGGCGTCCTCGGCGCTCGCACGCTGGCGATCCACGTGGTGCGCGCCAGCCGGCGGGACGTGGTGCGGCTGCGGGAGCGGGGGAGCGCAGTGGCGCATTGCCCCCTCTCGAATCACCGGCACGGGCACGGGGCCGCCCCGCTGGCCGAGTTGCTGGACGCGGGGGTGCGGGTCGGCGTGGGGACCGATTCGGTGGCAAGCGTCGGCCGGCTGGATCTGCTGGCGGAGGCGCGTGCGGCCCGGCGCCTCGCCGGACTCGATGCGGCACGGGCGCTGGCGCTCGCCACCACCGATGCCGCGACCGCGCTCGGGCTGGGTGACACGGTGGGGGCGCTGCGCCCCGGGCGCTGGGGTGACGCCGCCGTGGTCAGCCTGCCCGGCACCGCCGATCATGAGGGGATCCTCGAGGCCGTCCTCGCCTCCGGCCCGGCTGACGTGCGCGAAACCATCATCGGGGGACGGGCGGTCTACCGGGGCTGAATCGGGGCAGGGCCTTCCCTTGCTGGGTGGGGAACCGGCCGTTACGATTCTGCTACCCGATTCGCGGACGTCATTGCATGCGCTGTCTCGCACTGAACGCCTCATTCGAGCCACTCACCATGGTGCCCATCCGCCGGGCGCTCAGGCTTGTCATCGACGGCAAGGCCGAGATCGTCGAGGCTGACGGACCGGAATACATGCGAAGTGAGCGGCTGGCCATCCCACGGCCAGCGATCATCCGGCTCGTCAAGTTCGTGCACGTCCCCCGCCGCTTCCGCCGCCACGTCACCAACACCTTCCTCTTTGCCCGCGATGCCTACCGGTGCCAGTTCTGCAACCGGACCCAGCCCGAGTTGCGCGCGCGCGAGTGCCTGACGCGCGATCACCTGGTGCCGATTTCGAGGGGTGGGGGAAACGAGTGGACCAACGTCGTGACGGCGTGCAGCAGCTGCAACACCCGGAAGGGCAACCGCCTGCCTGAGGAATGCGGGATGCTGCCGCTGCACCCCCCGACGGAACCGCACTTCGTGCACCTCTCCTGGGCGGTCCGCCGGCTCAGCCAGACCCAGGCGAAGTACATCGGGCTGTTCTACGGCGAGTCGGCGTTGAATGCGCTGCGGGGGCGCTGACCGCCCCGCCTAGTCCACCGCAAACCCCTCGCTCTTCCCCTCCACCCGCATGATCGGCAGTCCGGCCACGCGCAGCAGCATCCGGCGCGCGGATCGGCTGACGGCGTCCCCGATGTTCCCGCCGTCGTCGGTGGGATCGGCGGTGTCCCCTCGCATCACCCGGTCCATCTCGTCGAGGTCGGTGTCGGACAGCGTGGAGACCGAGAGGGTCGTCACGTAGTAGTACTCCCCCTTGCCGGTGGCGCGCACCGCGATGCGATAGGCGACGCCGAGCGCGGTGCCGAGCGCGTCCAGCCCCGGATAGCGCTGTTGCCTCGTCCTCCCGAGCAGCACGGTCGTGACCGCATACTGGTCGAGGAGCGGTTCGCGCCGGACCACGACGTCCCATTCCACCGCGCGCACCGCGGCGTCGAACCACGAGCTGCGCTTCCGCCAGAGCTCCAGCCGGTAGTGCAGGCGAAGCGGGAGTCCGCTCAGCAGCGCGGAGGTCCAGCGCTCGTCCTCGAGCAGTCCCTTCACCCGCGCCTCCGGGAGGAGGCCGTCCTTCCGGGAAGGATCGGGCACCAGCCGGACGCCGAGCGTCACGCCCGCGGCGCCCTGCGCGAGGAGCGGCGGGGCGGGGACGAGTGCGAGCGCCGCGAGCAGCAGGACCGGGGCCGGCAGGCGCATGCTAGAAGCGGCGCTGCAGCCGGAGGGAGAACCGGAGCGGCCCGTCGTCGGTGATCGACTTGGCCAGGTAGGCGCCGAGGAAGCCGAAATCCACGCCGACGCCGATGTCGGCCTGCCAGAGGTCGAGCGAGGGGAGGCGGTTGTTCGGCACGCGGTTCGGCCCCTCGCCGCTCAGCCAGGCGGTGCCGAGGTCGGAGAGGAAGACGAGGTCGGCGCTCTGGATCCCGATCACCCGCCCGCTCGTCCCGTCCGGTACCTTGCTGATCGTGGTGTGCCATCCCAGGTCCAGCCGATGGCGAAACTCCACCTGGAAGAACATGGTGCGGTTGCAGAGGCCGGCCTGGGCGTTGTTGAGGACGCCGGCCGGGGTGCAGGTGACCTCACGGAACCCGTCACCCGGCAGGACGCCCGGGCCACCGAGGGAAAGCCGGCGCTGCACCGGAAGCTCGTCCCCGCCGATCCAGCCGGCGAAGTAGGCCCGCCCGCTGAGCCGGTCCTCCGGCGAGAGCCGGAGGTAGCGCCGGGCGTCGAGCGCGAGGGTGGTGTAGTTGTACGACCCGTCGGTCGGGATCGGGTTGCGGACGTCACCGGGGAGGACCAGCGGGGCGACGTTCTCGCTCGTTCCGTATTCCACCTCCGCCTTGGCGTACCATCCCGTGGCGGGCTGGCGGGCGTTGTCGCGCGTGTCGAGGGTGACGGCGCCGGCGGTGAGATAGTACTGGCCGTCGTCGATCAGCGGGTTGGGCCGCCAGCGGCTGTCGTTCACGAACAGCGACCAGGGATTGTTGGCCAGCGCCGAACTCTGCTGGTCGCGGGACCAGGACAGGTCCACCCGGAACTGCCGCGCCGGGATGACGAAGCCGTAGAACCCGAGCAGTTCGCTGTAGTAGTAGTCGTACTGGTCGTCCTGGATCAGGAGCGACGACCAGCCCGACTCGGCGCGCGACAGCGTCTGGTCGGGGATGACGTCGACGACGCCCTGCGCGCGCGCGCCGAGTCCGTAGGTGACTTCCCCCGCGCGGCGCCACTCGAGGCGGCCGCGGTACCCGAAGTCGCTGTGGGAGCCGGTGCGGTCGCTCGTGGTGCGGACGATGCCGGTCAGGTCGAGCTCGACCCGGTCCCGCTTCGACGCCCGCCAGTCGAAGCTTGGCCCCAGCTCGAGCGGGAAACCCTCGACGCGGTCGTAGGTGCCGCCGGTGGAGGCGTGGATCGTCGTGCGGATCTTGCCGACGCCGAAGCTGGCCTGCGCCCGGCCGAGCGTCTCGAGGTTCGGCGTTTCCTGCACGATCATCGTCCCGTCGCGCTGCCGCACCACCGGCGCCACGTCCCAGTAGACCCGTTCATCGCCGTCGAGGGAGCTTCCCTCCTGCCTGATGAGGCGACCGCCGATGACGAGCACCGGTCCGGTGACGCGCGCGCCCGGGGCCAGCACCAGGCTGCCGTTGATGACGGTGATCGGGCCGTCGATGCTCCCGGCGACCCTGAGGATCCCCCGGTAGAGGGCGACCTGGCCCCGCATCGCGCTCCCGGCGGGGAGGGTCACCGACCCGTTCAGGCGGGTGGTGGCGGAATCGTTCCAGGTGCGGAGCAGCTCCTCGATCACGCTCGCGGGGAGGCCGCCGAGCGCCGAGCTGTCGGCCAGCGGCGCGTCGGGATCGATGACCACCACGCTGTCCTGGGCGCGCAGCGGTGCCACGAGCAGGCACGCCAGCGCCAGTCCGGTCGAGCTTCTCCACAGCCAGCGAGATGCGTCACGCATCGGCACACGCCCCTTGGTTGGCCTAGGCATCCAGCCCCAGTCGCTTCATTCGACGATAGAGATTCGCCCGGTCCGTCTGCAGGATGCGTGCGGCCTCGGCGATGGTTCCGCCGGCCTCCGCGAGGGCCGCCTGGATCAGCGCGCGTTCATGCGTCTCGAGGGAATCGCTGAGGGAGGATGGGGGTGCCGCGGACACTCCCCGGCCCGCGGATTCCTCACCGCCGCCCTTCCGCGCCGTCTGGTCCATGGGCGGGCGGCCCGACCGGGATTCCGGAATGACCTCCCGCACCGCCTCGGCGGTGACCGGTCCGTCGGTGATGATGGTCAGTCGCTCCACCACGTTCGCCAGCTCCCGGATATTGCCCGGCCACCGGTACTTGGCCAGTGCGGCGATCGCCTCCCCCGTGAACGGGGCGGGGGCGTGGGGGCGCAACTGGGCGGTGAAGTGCCGCACCAGGGCCGGCAGGTCCTCCAGCCGGTCACGCAGTGGGGGCAGGTGGATCGGGAAGACATTCAGGCGGAAGAAGAGATCCTCGCGCACCTGGCCCCGAGCCACCGCCTCGTCGAGCCGGCTGTTGGTGGCGGCGATGACGCGGACATCCACCCGGGTCGCCCGTTCCGCACCGATGCGCTGGACCTCGCCGGTTTCGAGGACCCGCAGCAGCTTCGCCTGCGCCTCGAGGTGGAGGTCCCCGACCTCGTCGAGGAAGAGGGTGCCCCGGTCGGCCAGCTCGAAGCGGCCCATCCGGCGTTCGGTGGCGCCGGTGAAGGCGCCGCGTTCGTGGCCGAACATCTCCGACTCGACCAGGTCGCGGGGAATGGCGGCGGAGTTGACGGCCACGAACGGCGCGGACGAACGACCGCTGGCCCGGTGGATCGCGGCCGCCACCAGCTCCTTGCCGGTGCCGGATTCGCCGGTGATCAGCACCCGGGTGTCGCCGGGCGCGACCTGCGCCACCATCTCACGTACCCGGCGCAGGGCGGGGGAGTCTCCCACCATGTCGGCGCGGTGTCCCAGCGCGGCATGCAGTGCCCGGTTGGCGGCCCGGGTCCGGGAGAGGTCGAGCGCCGCCTGGAGGGTGACGAGGACCGCCTCCGGCGTCAGCGGCTTCTCCAGGAACTGGAAGGCCCCGAGACGCGCGGCACGGACGGCGTCGGCCAGCTGGGCCTTGCCGCTCATCATGATGACGGGCGCCGAGACGCCGCGTTCACGGAGCGCCTGCAGCGTCGCGAGCCCGTCCGGCCCCGGCGGCATCATCAGGTCGAGGAAGATCGCATCCGGTTCGGCCTCGTCCACCGTCAGGAGGGCGGCATTGCCGTTGCCCGCCTCCGACACCGAGTGCCCCTCGGCGCGAAGCAGCGCGCCGAGCATCCGCCGGATGTTGGCTTCGTCGTCCACGAGGAGGATGGATGGCATGGGACTGGAAGATAAGGCCGGAAGCGGGGTTGGGCCGAAAGCGGACCCGCGGGGTACCCATTGGTGTAGATCGTCTTGTCGCATGGGCACGGAAAGTGCTCGTCTCAGCCTTGAAGCGGTGGCCCGCCCCCTGGGTGCCGCTCTCCCGCAAACCATTTGCGGTCAATGATTTAAGCACTGGAGAAGATGATGACCGGAGCGAACTTGCGCCGTCTGTGCCTGCTCGGAC